>NZ_DAIMHV010000022.1:0-27780 GCF_036723115.1 Phenylobacterium sp.
CCCATGATCCCCTATGTCCGCGATCTGGACTTCGAGTACGGCCGTTGCGATCAGGTCTCGCCCCTCATCCGGCGGGTGATTGCGCGCAATCCCGGCCCCTTCACCTTCACCGGCACCGGCACCTACATCATCGGCCGCGGCGAGGTGGCGGTGATCGATCCGGGGCCGGACCTGGACGACCACCTGGAGGCCCTACTGGCGGCCCTGGAACCCGGCGAGCGGGTCAGCCACATCCTGGTCACCCATCACCACAGCGACCACTCCCCCCTGGCGCGGGCGCTGAAGGCCAGGACCGGGGCGCCGATCTATGGCTGCGCGGTGGGCATGGCGGCCGAGGAATCGACCATCCGCACCGAAGCCGGGGCGGATTTCGACTTCAGGCCCGACATCGACCTGTGCGGCGGCGGCCAGGTGATCGAGGGGCCCGGCTGGACGCTGGAGGCGGTGGCGACGCCGGGCCACACCTCCAACCACATCTGCTTCGCCCTGCGCGAGGAGAACGCCTTCTTCTCCGGGGACCACATCATGGGCTGGTCCACCACGGTGATCACCCCGCCGGACGGGGACATGACCGACTATATGGCCAGCCTCGAACTGGTGAAGGCCAGGGGCTATGACGTGCTCTGGCCCACCCACGGCCCGCCCATCCTGGAGGTCACGCCCTTCATCGAGGCCTATGCGGCCCATCGGCGGGCGCGGGAGGCTCAGGTGCTGAAGGCGGTGATCGACGGCTACGGGAAGATCACCGAAATGGTCCCCGTCCTCTATGCCGACGTGGATTCACGGCTGCATCCGGCTGCGGCCCGCTCCGTCTTCGGGCACATGATCGACCTGGTCCGCCGAGGCAAGGTGGTCACCGAAGGAGAGCCCCGGATCGACGGGACCTATCGCCCCGCCAGTTGAGCCTGCTGCACGAGGGGATGTCGTGACATCCCCTCGTGCGCCAGGTCTTCTGGCTTAGCCCAAGGCGTTGCGCCTCAGACCCCCAGCCCGCCCGTGCCGGCTAGGATGGCCAGGGTCACGGCGCTGACCAGCACCGCCAGGAGGGCCAGGCCGCCGAAGCGCCGGAAGCCCGCCAGCGCCGCGGCGATCAGAGCCGCCACGCTGGTGGCCGCGCTGGCCAGCGCGATCTGCGGCGCCCAGGTCAGGGCCGCCTGGGCGGTGGCGCCGTTCACCAGGCCATAGCTCCAGCCATAGGCGCCCAGCGCCCAAAGCGCACCCGGCGCCACGGCGACGGCCAGGGCGAGCGCGATCACCAGGCCCGCCAGCCCCCCTCGCCCGCCCCGGCGCGCAGGCTCGGCCGGGCGGGGAATGAACAGGGGCGAGTCCGCCGAAGCCGCGGCGGCGGGCGCCGCCATCGGCGCCTCGGCCGGCTCCGGCGCCGGCTCATAGGCCGGCCATTCAGGCTGTGCGGCCTCTACGGCCGCGACGCCGGGAAAGGGCCGAGGGCGTCCGCCTGGGCCTCCTCTGTGGGGAGCTGAGGATCGGGCGTCGCCACCTCGCTCACCGACGCATTGGCGCTGGCCGGGGTCCAGGCCAGCGGCTCCGCTGCAGGCTCCGGCCCATGCTCGGGCTCAGGCGCATAGAGCTTGGGCGAGGCCGCCACCAGAGGCGCGGCCGGGGCCGGCTCAGCGGTGGGCAGCCGGTAGTCGGCCATCTGGTCGCGGATCAGCTTCTTGTCGATCTTGCCGGTGGCGCCCAGGGGAATGTCGTCCACGAAGACGACGTCGTCGGGCATCCACCACTTGGCGATCTTCCCCTCCAGGAAGGACAGGAACTCCTCCTTGGTGGCGCTCTGGCCCTCACGCAGCTTGACCAGCAGCAGGGGCCGCTCGTCCCACTTGGGGTGATGGACGCCGATCACCGCCGCCAGGGCGGCCTTGGGATGGCCCGCCGCCAGGTTTTCGATCTCGATGGAGCTGATCCATTCCCCGCCGGACTTGATGACGTCCTTGGCGCGGTCGGTGATCTGCATGAAGCCATGCTCATCGATGGTCGCCACATCGCCGGTGTCGAAGAAGCCTTCGCCGTCCAGCAACTGGCCGCCCTCGGCCTTGAAATACTCACCCACCACGAAGGGACCCTTGACCTTCAGTCGTCCGAAGGTGGTTCCGTCGTGGGGCAGACGGGCTTCCCCGTCATCGACCAGCTTCATCTCGATGGCGAGCGGCGGACGACCTTGCTTCAGCTTGTAGCGAAGCTGGTCCTCATCGCCCATGGCGGCGATCTTGTGGTTGGGCGTGGCCTGGGTGCCCAGCGGCGAGGTCTCGGTCATGCCCCAGGCGTGGGTCACATCCACCCCGTACTCGTCGCGGAAGCCGCGGACGATGGATTCCGGCACCGCCGAGCCGCCGATCACCACGCGCTTGAGCGAGGTCAGCTTTCCCCCCGACTCCCGCAGATGGGTCAGCAGCATCTGCCAGACCGTGGGCACGGCGGCGGAGAAGTTGACCTGTTCGCTCTCCAGCAGCTCGTGCACCGAAGCGCCGTCGAGCTTGGGCCCCGGCATGACCAGCTTGGCGCCCACGGCCGGCGCCGAGAAGGCGATGCCCCAGGCGTTGGCGTGGAACATGGGCACCACCGGCAGGATGCTGTCGGCCGCCCCCACCCCCAGCACGTCCGAGCCCATGGTCACCAGGGTGTGCAGGAAGTTCGAGCGGTGGGAGTAGAGCACCCCCTTGGGATTGCCCGTGGTCCCGGAGGTGTAGCAGAGGCCGGCCGCGGTGTTCTCGTCGAAGCCGCCCCACGCGCAGTCGGGCGAGGCCTCGGCCACCAGGGTCTCGAAGCACAGGGCGCCGTCCAGGGGACAGTCGGCCATGTGGGCCTCGTCGGTCATCACCACATAGTGCTCGACCGTGGGCAGCTTGTCCTTCAGGGCCACGAGGATCGGCAGGAAGGTCAAGTCGGTGAAGATGACCCGATCCTCGGCGTGGTTGATGATGTAGGCCAGCTGCTCGGGGAACAGACGCGGGTTCAGGGTGTGGCAGACCGCGCCGATCCCCATGATCCCGTACCAGGCTTCCAGGTGGCGGGCGGTGTTCCAGGCCAGCGTCGCCACCCGGTCGCCCCGCCGGACGCCGAGCTTCAGCAGGGCGTTGGAGAGTCGCTTGGCCCGCTCGTGGACCTGGGCGTAGGTGGTGCGGACGATGGGGCCTTCAACGCTGCGGGTGACGATCTCGCGGTCGCCATGCCAGGCCTTGGCGTGATCGAGGATCTTGTCGACGGTCAGCGGCCAGTCCTGCATCAAGCCGAGCATCATTACCTCCCAATAGGTTATCGGCGTTTCGTTGCCGCCTAAGCTAGGTTTGCGAACCCTTTAAGGCAACGCGGGTCGCGCCGCAGGGCGGGCGGGGCAAAGTCTTTCTCTTTTGGGGTGACAACCGCCGCGCCGGTGGTTATTTGTTGCGCCGTAATGACTCCGAACGCCGCAACCTACCTCTTTTGGTATTTTGGCTATCCGACGCCCCTGGCGGAGGACGGAGTTCTGCTGACGTAAACCACGTCGAGACGAACCCCATCAGCCGCCGCCGATCCGGCGGCTTTTTTTATGGCCCGCCGGTCGGCTCCCCACCGAGAGCCCCATGACCCAAGCGCCTTCCACCGACGACCTTCGCATCCGCTCCATCAAACCGCTGACTCCGCCCGCGGAGATCATCGCCGCCCATCCGGCCAGCGCGCGCGCTCTGGGCGCCGTCACCTCCGGCCGGGCCGCCGCCCAGGCGATCCTCCATGGCCGGGACGACCGGCTGCTGGTGGTGATCGGACCCTGCTCCATCCATGACCCGGACGCGGCCATGGAATACGCTCACCGTCTCGCCCCCCTGCGCCGCCAGCATGCGGGGGAGCTGGAGATCCAGATGCGGGTCTATTTTGAGAAGCCCCGCACCACGGTGGGCTGGAAGGGGCTGATCAACGATCCGGGCCTGGACGGCGGTTTCGCCATCGATCAGGGACTGCGGATCGCCCGCGGCCTGTTGGCCGACATCAATGACCTGGACCTGCCCGCGGCCTGCGAGTTCCTGGACGTCACCACGCCCCAGTACATCGCCGACCTGGTGGCCTGGGGCGCCATCGGGGCGCGCACCACCGAGAGCCAGATCCACCGCGAGATGGCCTCTGGCCTTTCCTGCCCGGTGGGCTTCAAGAACGGCACTGACGGCAATGTTCAGATCGCCGTGGACGCCGTGCGCGCCGCCAGCCAGCCGCACCACTTCCTGGCGGTGACCAAGGAAGGCCGGTCGGCCATCGCCTCGACGGCGGGCAACGCCGACTGTCATGTCGTCCTGCGCGGCGGGGCCCAGCCCAACTATGACGCCGTCAGCCTGGCGGCGGCCGCGGGCCTGCTGGCCAAGGCGGGCCTGGCCGAGCGGCTGATGATCGACGCCAGCCACGCCAACAGCCTGAAGAAGCCGGAAAACCAGCCCGCGGTGATCGCCGATCTGGCCGACCAGATGGCCGCTGGCGAGGCCAAGATCATGGGGGTGATGGTGGAAAGCCACCTGGTGGCCGGCCGCCAGGACCTGGTCCCCGGCAAGCCCCTGACCTACGGCCAGTCGATCACCGACGGCTGTATCGGCTGGGACGACTCCGTCCAGGTCCTGGACCGACTGGCCCAGGCCGTCGCCGCCCGCCGGCGGGTGAGCGCTCAACGCGAGCCGGCCTGAACGGGCGAGCCGGCCTGAACGGGCGAGCCGGCCTGAACGGGACGCTCGGCGCTCAGGCCGGACGCTGCGCCCAGGCCTCGGCGGCTTCGGCCGCCGTGCCTGAGGCGTCCAGTCGCATCCAGTCCAGGTCGCCGACGCCGCGGTCGAGCTGCATCTGCAGGGTCTCCACCGTGGCGTCGGAGGCGTCGCCGTGGCGCGCCGCAATGCGCTGGGCCAGGATCTCCGCCGGCGCCTCGAGCCAGATTCCCTCAAACGGCACGCCCGCCCGGGCCGCCAGCAGCCGCGCGCGGCTGCGCAGGCCAGGCTCGATGAAGGTGGCGTCCAGCACCACCGCGCGCCCCGCGCCAAGCGCCTGGCCCGCCTCGTTGAACAGGGTGTCATAGACCTGCTCGTAAAAGCCCGGGCCATAGGCCGCCGCGGGCAGCCGGCTGTCGGGGGGCACGCCCATGAGGCGCTTGCGCACCTCGTCCGTACGCAGGATCACCGCGCCCGGCGCCGCGCCCAGGCCCGGGGCGATCAGGCGGGCGACGGTGGACTTGCCGGTGCCCGAAAGCCCGCCCACCGCCAGCAGGCTGGGGGGCGGCGGATCAAGGTGAGCCAGGGCTGCATCGAGATAGGCGCTGGCCGAGGCGTCGTCATTCACATGGGCCCAGACATGGGCGCGCACGGCGGCGCGCACCGACATCATCAGCGGCAGGGCCGCCAGCCCATCCCACAGTTCGGGGCCGAAGCTGCGGGCGGCCTCGTCCAGATAGGCCGCAAGCACGCGTACCGCGGCGTCCCGGCGGCGGCGGAAGTCCAGGTCCATGAGCAGGAAGGCGATGTCGTACTGGACGTCCACCTCCGAGAGGGTGTCGTTGAACTCGATGCAGTCGAACAGGATCGGGCGGCCATCCTCCAGCAGGATGTTGCCCAGGTGGAGATCGCCGTGGCAGTGGCGGGCGAAGCCGCCGGCGGCGCGGGCGTCCAGCAGGGCCGACTGTCGATGGAACGCCGCCTCAGTGGCTGCGACCACCGCCTCGACGCGATCGGGGCCCAGCCGGGGCGCCAATTCCCGCAACAGATGGGCGTTGGAATCGATGGTGAACTTCAGCGCCCGCCCGCCGCCGCCCTCCGGGCGGAGCGGGGCCGAAGCGTGGAAGCGGGCTACGGTGCGGCCGAGGGCGTCGGCCAGCGGCCCGTCCACCGCCCAGGGCCGGGCGGCCAGGACGGCGGTTTCATCGAAACGCCGCATCTCCAGGGCGTATTCCACCGGCTCGCCCGCGCCATCCAGGGCCAGGGCGCCATCGGCCTCGCGGGTGATGGCGCGGACGGCGCGGTAGATGTCGGGGGCTGCGGCGCGGTTGAACCTCAGCTCGCGGTCCAACGCCCAGCGCCGCAGCTCCAGGGTGGAATAGTCCAGATAGCCCAGCTCCACCCGGCGCTTGATCTTCAACGCCCGGTCGCCGCCCAGGAAGACGCGGGCGCAGGCGGTGTCGATCCTCTGATCGGCCTGGCGCTCCAGCCAGGCGGCGATCTCGGTCTCCTCGGGGTCGATCACGGCAAGGGCCTCAGGGGAAGAGCCGCTCGGTGGTCCAGCCGCCGGCCGCCTGGCGGAACACCAGGCGCTCATGCAGGCGGAAGGGCCGGTCGCGCCAGAACTCCATGACCTGGGGCGCCAGGCGAAAGCCCGACCAGTGAGGGGGGCGAGCAACCTGGCCCAGGCCGAACTTCAGGCCCACCTCGGCGATCTTCTTCTCCAGGGCCAGCCGGTCGGGCAGCGGCCTCGACTGGGCCGAGGCCCAGGCGCCGATCTGGGCGGGACGGGCGCGGGTGGCGAAATAGGCGTCGGCCTCCTGGTCGCTCACCGGCGTGATGGCGCCGCGCACCCGCACCTGACGGCGCAGCGACTTCCAGTGAAACAACAGGGCCGCCTGGGGGTTGGCCGCCAGCTGCCGGCCCTTGGCGCTTCCCAGGTTGGTGTAGAAGACGAAGCCGCCCGGATCGACATCCTTCAGCAGCACCATGCGCACGTCGGGCAGGCCGGCCTCGTCCACGGTGGCCAGGGCCATGGCGTTGGGATCGTTGGGCTCCTTGGCGCCCGCCTCCTTCAGCCAGTCGGCGAAGAGGGCGAAAGGGTCGTCCTCCGACAGAAGCGGCGGCGGCTCAGCGGCGGTCACCTGGCGGACATAGTCGTCCTCGCTGGGCGAGGCCGGGATGAGCGGGTCGTCGGGGGTCTTGGACATGGCTCAAGCCTCATAGCGCGCGGCGCGCCGGTCGTCAGGGGTTTAACGGGGCGTTGAGGGCCGAGCCTCTAAAACCCTGCCCATGAGCGGGGCGGAAACGGCCATGTCGGTGCGCGAGGCGCGCAAGGCGCTCGGCGTCGGCGCCCAGGCCACGCCGGGCGAATTGCGCCGCGCCTTCCGCCAGGCGGCCAAGTCCGTGCATCCGGATCGTCCCGGGGGCGACGCGGAGGCGTTTCGGCGGCTCGTGGCGGCCTATGACCTGCTGCGCACCGCCGCCGCAGCCCCGCGAAAATTCATACAGCCCCCTGCGCCTCGCCCACCCTCCCGTGCGGCCCAAGGAAGCGTGGGCGATCCCCATACGCTGTCGGTGCCGCCGCTGGTGGCCTTCGCCGGCGGCGCGGTGGAGCATCGGCTGTCCGATGGACGAAAGCTGCGGATCAGCTGTCCCCCGGGCCTGCGGGCCGGAGACCGGCTGCGGGCCGGAGGTGAAGTCCTCACCGTGGCGGTCCGCGGCGACGGCGCGCTGATCGTGCGAGGCGACGATGTCTGGCTGACGGTCCGCCTGGACCCCGCCCTGTTGAGCCAGGGCGGTCGCATCCAGGTGGAGACCCCTCTGGGACCCCGAGACATTTGGATCACCCGCAAGGCTCTGGAACGGGGGCTCGTCCGTCTGGAAGGCGGCGGCCTGCCGGCCAGGGGCCGGCGGCGGGAGGGCGACCTCTTCATCCGGCTCGAACCGGCGGGAGAGGCCGCCTCCAGCGCCGCGCGCACCCTGCTGCGCCGCTTTGCAGCGGCCTGGGCGGCTTAAGGGCGATCAGTCGTCGCGATCACGATCGGTGATGGCGAAGTTCAGGTCGAGGTCGAAATCATAGACCCCGTCGGCGCACTTGGCGTCTTCCACCTCATAGCCCTTCAGCCGGCCGTCATCGGTCTCACGCTCGATCTTGCGGGGATCGCTGCAGCCTTCGGCCACCAGCACGGCAAGGATGCGGGCGCGTTCGTCGGGGGTGGCGGGCTCGTCAGCGTGGGCGGCGGCGGTGGGCAGAAGAAGGGCGGCGGCGGCGAGAAGGGCGAGGCGCATCAAGGGCTCCGGGATTTCTGAATACGGGTCAGAACCCAACCCCCCTGAAAGACCCAGGTTCCCGGCCCCGTGGCGCCCGCGCAGAAATGCGCTAAGAGCGCAGCCATGTCGCACAACACCTTCGGCCACCTGTTCCGTGTCACCACCTGGGGCGAAAGCCACGGCCCGGCCCTGGGCTGCGTCGTGGACGGTTGCCCCTCCGGCCTGCCCCTGCGGGCCGAGGACATCCAGGTCTGGCTGGATCAGCGACGGCCGGGCCAGGGCAAGTTCGTCACCCAGCGCCAGGAACCGGACGCGGTGCGCATCCTCTCGGGCGTGTTCGAGGACGAACGCACCGGCGGCCAGGTGACCACCGGCACGCCCATCTCGCTGATGATCGAAAATGTCGATCAGCGCAGCCGCGACTATTCCGAGATCGCCCAGGCCTTCCGGCCGGGTCACGCCGACTATGCCTATTTCGCCAAGTACGGCGTGCGCGACTATCGGGGCGGGGGCCGAGCCTCGGCCCGGGAGACCGCCGCCCGGGTGGCCGCCGGCGCCGTGGCGCGCAAGATCCTGGACGGCGTCACCATCCGCGCCGCCGTGGTGCAGATCGGTCCCCACGCCATCGACCGCGCCCGGTTCGACTGGTCGCAGACGTCGGAGAACCCCTTCTGGTGCCCGGACCCGGAAACCGTGCCGGTCTGGGAGCGCCACCTGGAGAGCGTGCGAAAGGCCGGCTCGTCCACCGGCGCCATCGTCGAGGTGGAAGCCCTGGGCGTGCCCGCCGGCTGGGGCGCGCCCATCTATGGGAAGCTGGACGCCGAACTGGCCGCGGCGCTGATGTCGATCAACGCCGCCAAGGGGGTGGAGATCGGCGCGGGCTTCGACTCCGCCGCCCTGTCGGGCGAGGAGAATGCCGACGAGATGCGCCTGGACGCCAACGGCCGGCCGGTCTTCCTGTCCAACAAGGCCGGCGGCGTGTTGGGCGGCATTTCCACCGGCCAGCCTGTGACCGCCCGGGTGGCCTTCAAGCCCACCTCATCGATCCTCACCCCCCGCCGCAGCCTGAACGAGGCGGGCCAGGAGGTGGAGCTGCGCACCAAGGGCCGCCATGATCCCTGCGTGGGCATTCGCGCCGTGCCGGTGGTGGAGGCCATGACCGCCTGCGTCCTGGCCGACGCCTGGCTGCGTCACCGTGGGCAACAGGGAGCGGACGCAGTCGCCTTCCGATAGGCGGCGTCCTCGGCCAGCCTGGGGTGCGCCCCTCACGGCCGTCCGCCGAAAATCCCCATTTTGCGTAGTCGCCCGGTTTGGCGATTGACCGCCGCGTTCAGTTAACCCAAATCAGCCCGCGGTCGGCGAACCTGACCCCACGACAGAAGACCCCGCAGAATAAGAGGGCTCAGTGCGCTACGACCTCATCCGGATTCTGATTGTCGATGACAATCACCACATGCGCGTCCTGCTGGTGGAGATTCTGCGGGCGATCGGCGTGGTCCACATTCATGAGGCGTCCGACGGGGCCGAGGGGCTGCAGAAGCTGCGCAACCACCAGATCGACATCGTCATGACCGATCTGTCCATGCAGCCGCTGGATGGCATCGACTTCATGCGCCTGCTGCGCAATTCCCCCGACAGTCCCAACGCCATGATCCCGGTGATCATGATCACCGGCCATTCCACCATGCGGCGGGTGAATGAGGCGCGCGACGCCGGCGTGAACGAATTCCTGGCCAAGCCGCTGACCGCCCGCGGGGTGCTGGAGCGTCTGACCCGCATCGTCGAGCATCCGCGGCCGTTCATCCGCACGGCGGACTATTTCGGCCCCGATCGCCGGCGGCGCAACGATCCCAAATTCGCCGGCCCCTGGCGCCGCAGCAGCGACACCCCCAAGCCGGCCGCCTTCGATCTGGACGTCTGAGCCCGCGGCGCCATTTGGTCAGACTTCCGCGTCACAGTGGCGAGGTTACAGGCTGACGCCGCTGTCGGTTCCCAGCCTGGCTTGGGGGAAGTCTCACATGGCGGCCAAATTCGGCGTCCTGGCCCGCTGGGCCATCATCGCAGCCCTCGGGCTGAGCCAGGCAGCTTGTGTGGCCGCCGCCGTGGGGGCCACGGCCGGCGTGGCCATCGGCGTCACAGGCGCTGCTGTCGGGGTCGCCGCCAAGGGGGCGGGGATGGCTGTCGGCGCCGTCATCCCTGATGGAGACGACGATGAGGATGAAAAGCGCCGCCGGCGCTAAGCCGCCAGTCGCTCGCCGAACCTCACCGCCCTCTTAGAGATTAAGCGCGCAGCTCTCGCCGATGGTCGGCCGCGACACCCGGATGCGGGACAGTCCCGGAAAGCGGGCGCTCAGCCGCTCGGCGAAATAGAGGCAGAGGTTTTCCAGGGTCGGGCTGGCGAGGCCGGGCTTTTCGTTCAGAAGCCCGTGGTCCAGTTCCAGCGCCACCGCCCTCAGGGCCTGGTCCAGCTCGGCCAGATCGGCCACCCAGCCCACAGGGGGCTGCGGCGCGCCGGCCACCGTGGCCTCCACCTGGAAGGAATGGCCGTGCAGGCGGGTATAGGGGCTCTCGGCCGGGCCGTCGGGCAGATAGTGGGCCGCGTCGAAGGTCGCGACCTTGGTGATCTCGAAGTGCTGCGATGTCATGGCTTGGAGGGGCCGCCGCGGCGGCCGTCAGGGGATGCCCAGGAATTTGTGGGTTTGCACGCTTAAACGCCACTGGGGGTGGGCAAGGCAATAGGCGATCGCCGCGGCGGTGGCCGCCGACCGCTCCGGCCCATCCATGGGCTGCAGATAGAAGCGCTCGAAATCGAGATCCGCGAACCGCGCCGGATCGACGCCAACCTGCGGATAGACGAGTTTCAGTTCCTGGCCCGAGGTCTGGGCGAGCGGGGCGTCGGCCTTGGGGCTGACGCAGATCCAGTCCAGTCCCTGCGGAGCCGCCAGGGTGCCGTTGGTCTCCACGGCGATGCGAAAGCCACGGGCGTGCAGGGCCTCGATCAGGGGGCTGTCCAGCTGCAGCAGGGGCTCGCCGCCCGTGCAGACCACCAGGCGGCTGGCCTCTCCCGGTCCCCAGGCTGCGGCCACAGCCTCGGCCAGATCGTCGGCGGTGCGGAAGCGCCCGCCGCCAGGACCATCCATGCCCACGAAATCGGTGTCGCAGAAGGTGCAGACCGCGCTCGCCCGGTCCTGCTCGCGCCCCGACCAGAGATTGCAGCCGGCGAAGCGGCAGAAGACCGCCGCCTGGCCGGCCTGGCCGCCCTCCCCCTGCAGGGTCAGGAAGATCTCCTTGACGGAATAGGTCACGGCGCCAGCCCCGGCCGGCCGGCGGCGACCCAGCTGGTCCATCCGTTGGCCCGCAGCTCGCAGGCCGGGCAGGCGCCGCAGCCATAGCCCCAGTCATGGCGGCGGTCCCGATCTCCGCGATAGCAGGTGTGGCTCTCCTCGCAGATGAGGTCCACCAGCGGCGCGCCGCCCAGGTCCTGGGCCAGGGCCCAGGTCTCGGCCTTGGTCAGGGCCATGAGCGGGGTCTGGATGCGGAAGTCCTGAGCCATGCCGAGGTTCAGCGCCCGCTCCAGGGCCTCGATCGTGTCGCGCCGACAGTCGGGATAGCCGGAGAAGTCGGTCTCGCACATCCCGCCCACAAGGTCGCGCAGGCCCCGCCGGTCGGCCAGGGCCGCGCCATAGGTCAGGAAGACAAGGTTGCGCCCCGGCACGAAGGTGGAGGGCAGACCCTTCTCGGTGATCTCGAAACTGCGCTCGGAGGTCATGGCCGTCTCCGCGATGGCGCCGAAGCCCGTGAGGTCGATCAGATGGTCGGGGCCCAGGCGGCCTGCCCAGTCGGGGAAGGCGGACAGGATGGCCTGGCGCACGTGCTGGCGCGCCTCCATCTCCACCGCGTGGCGCTGGCCATAGTCGAAGCCGACCGTCTCCACCCGGTCATAGCGCGCCAGGGCCCAGGCGAGACAGACCGAGGAGTCCTGTCCGCCGGAAAACAGCACCAGGGCGCTCTGGTTTCGGGAAGGGGTCATCATGGCCCCCATATGCGCTCCCGGGCCCCACAGGAAAAGGGTGGGCGTGTTGGCGGACGCACGCTTCGTCGGGGGTCCGACTCAGACCTCAGGGACGACCAAAGCGGCTGCCGGTCAGATGTCGATCAGCGCGCCAAATCCCTTATCACGTAAGGGAAAGCGCGAGAATAACGCGGTTCAGTTTTGTTCGCCGCGCACTAAAGCGCGATATTTCCGCCACGGCCGCGCCAAACTTTCGCCAATTCGACGGGCGCGGAGAAACTTGGGTTTGACGCCCGCAGCCGACCTCCACAGCTTGGCGCCGCTTCGCCGCTCCCCCGGCGGAGGTCTCATCGCAAAATAGAAAATTCGGGCGGTCCCCTGGCCGCCTGGGAGGACCCATGTCGCTCACGCAAAACGGTTTGCGCACCCTGCTCGTCGCCAGCGCGTCTGTCGCCGCCCTCATCGCCCTGCCCGCCGCCGCCCAGAGCTCGGCCGCGTCCGAGCCCTTCACCATCCAGGAACTGGTGATCACCGCCGAAAAGCGGGAACAGGCCCTGCAGGACGTGCCCGTGGCGGTCTCGGCCTTCACCTCGGAGCAGCGCGACACCAAGGGCATCACCAACATCCAGGACTTCGTGAACTTCACGCCCGGGATGAACTATTCCGGCACCGACCGGGTGTCCCTGCGCGGCGCGGGCCGCAACACCTTCTATATCGGCAATGATCCGGGGGTGGCCGCCTATTCGGACGGCTTCTATTCGGCCAGCTCGTCGGAGCTGTTCAAGACGCCGCTGTTCATCGAGCGCACCGAAATCCTGCGCGGCCCCCAGGGCACCCTCTATGGCCGCAACGCCATGGGCGGGGCGATCAACCAGATCTCCAAGCGCCCGGCCCAGGACTTCTCCGGCGAGCTGCGCGCCGCCGTGGGCAATTTCGAATACACCCGCGTCGAGGGCGTGGTCTCCGTCCCCGTGGCCGACAACCTGCGCTTCAAGGTGGGCGGCAACCAGGAATGGCAGCGCCGCGGCTTCATCGAGAACGTCGGGACCGCCAACGAAGGCGCCTCCATCAAGCGCACCTATTTCGAAGCCCAGATGCAGGCCGAACTGGGCGAGGATGTGGACGTCTGGGTCCGCTACAACCGCTCCACCTGGGACGACAGCATGGGGATCGGCGACCGCCTCGCCAACCTCGTCACGCCCTATGACACCACCCGCGCCTTTCAGCCCATCGGGGGCCTGGTGACCAACAACCAGTTCGGCGAGACCCGGGTCAATCCGGGGGTGAACAACCCCTATGTCCAGAACACCAATCGCGACGGCTACGGCGCCCTGCGCGGCAACCATGTGCTGACCGGCCAGATCACCTGGGACCTGGGCTTCGCCGACCTGAAGTACATCGGCGGCTATCAGCAGTACGACTATCAGACCGGCGGCGACTACGACCTCACCAGCCGCACCGCGCCCATCACGGTGGCCGGCGTTCCCGGCATCTTCGTGGATTACACCACCGACTTCTACGAAACGAAGAAGTACTACTCCAACGAGCTGAACCTGACGTCCAATTCCGAGGGCCCGCTGCGCTGGATCCTCGGCGTCTATCAGTACGAGGAGGACTACACCCAGCGCATCCAGCTGGGGAATCCGCAACAGGTCCAGATGGCGAGCCCCTGCTTCTTCGGCGGGGCGACCAATCCTTGCATCGCCGCCCCGGCCAACCCGTCGCGGAACTTCGCCGACAATCAGGCCGAGCTGAACTCCAAGGCCTGGGCCGTCTTCGGCCAGATGACCTATGAGTTCAACGACGCCTGGGCCCTGACGGCGGGGCTGCGCTACACCAAGGACGAGAAGGAAGGCTTCGAGTATCAGCGCCTGGTGCTGTTCTCGCCTGCCGGCCCCTTCGGCCCGGCCCTGGGCGGCGCCTTCGCCTTCGACGTCTCCACCGACCTGCAGCCCGGCACGCCCGGCGTCCAGAACAGCCGCCGCCTGTCCGACAGCTGGGACGCGGTGACCGGCGTGCTGAACCTGGACTGGACCCCGGACAACGACACCCTGGTCTATGGCAAGTACAGCCGCGGCTACAAGTCGGGGGGCTTCCTACTGGGCACGCTGGCGCCCAAGCCTGAGGGCGATGCGGAGTTCGTCAACGCCTATGAGCTCGGCCTGAAGAAGACGATCGCCCGCCAGCTGATCGTCAACGCCTCGCTGTATTACAACGACTACACCGACCTGCAGCTCAACCTGCAGCAAATCAATGCGGCGGGCACCGCGGCGGCCAACAACTTCATCAATGTGGACGCCCGCGCCTATGGCCTCGAACTGGAGACCATCTGGCAACCGACCCGCGCGCTCTCCGTCTCGGTCAGCTACGGCTATCTGAACACCGAGATCACCCGCGGTTGCTGCTTCTACGACCCCGCCGATCCCAGCGCCCTGCTGGCCAGCGCCAGGCCCGCCGGAGGCAGCGCCGTCCAGAACGGCGTCCTCCTGCGGTTCCAGGACCTGAAGGGCTCGCGCCTCTTCCAGTCGCCGGAGCACAAGGTGGCGATCAACAGCAACTACACCTGGGACTTCGACGCCGGCTCGCTTGTCGCCTCGGCCACCGGCTTCTGGACCGACGAAACCATCTACCAGCCGTTCGAAAATCCGGCCTTCGCCGTGCCCTCCTACGCCACGGCCGATTTCCGCCTGATCTGGCGCGACATCGAGGATCGCTACTCGCTGATCGGCTATGTGAAGAACGCCTTCGACGAGGAGGGCTTCACCTCCACCAGCTCGACCAACCCCACGGCGGTGTTCGGCAATCCCAATCCGGGCCTCGTGGTGGGCGGCCAGTCCTATCTGCGCCAGACGGGCACGAGCATCAGCCGGGGCCTGATCCAGCCGCGGACCTTCGGGTTGGAGCTTCAATACCGGTTCTAGATCGCGTGTTCCGGTCGGCGGAAAGCCACGATCGGAGAACATCGGGCGGCGGGGCGACCTGCCGCCCGAATTCGTTTCAACAGATGCGTCAAAGCGCCCCGGCCGACTTAACAACTCCGCAAAGGGTTCTCCGGCATTGTTGCAGCCGGTTCAAAGAGTACTTCGGCTGCAGCATGCCCCTGTCCGAGTTCTTCGTGACGCGCCTTTCGGAAGAGATCCGCCTTCAGATCGAAGGTGTTCTCGCCCTGTCGCAGCGTCTGGGACGCCAGCCTCTGTCGCCGGATGCGCGGGCCTGCGCCGAAGGCGTGGAGGAGGCGGCCGCGGCCGTCGCGCGGCTGCTGACCGCGGCCGACGACCTGCGTCTCGCCAACCAGCAGAACCTCGTCATCCAGCCGGCGCCCGAAGGCCTGCGGGACTTCATGGACGCCGTGCAGGAGCGCTGGCGCGATCCCATCCGCAGCAGCGGCGCCACCCTGCTCTTCTCCTATGAAGGCGATCCGGTCGCCGCGGCCATGATCGATGCCCCGCGCCTCCACCAGGTGTTTGACGGTCTCATCAGCCGCGCCCTGGCCTGCGACTATGGGGGCGCTGTCGAAGCGGCCCTGCATGTGGCCGTCGCGGGTGAGTTGCTGCGCCTGGAGGGCCGGGTGCGCCATGCCGGCCTGCCCCAGCCGCAGGAAGCCGACCTGCTGTCGCCCGAGGTCGACGCCCGCTTCGGTCTGGAGGCCGCCATCAGCGCCGTCCTGGGCCAGCAGGCCCTGGACGCCATGGGCGGACGGCTGGCGATCGAGTCCAACACCGGCGGGGGGACCACCATGGTCTTCACCCTCGACGCCGCGCCGGCCTGCAGCGAAGCCGCGCCGGCCCACTCCGCACAGGAGCGCGCCGCCCACGTCCTGATCGTGGACGACAACGCCACCAACCGGATGGTGGCCGAGACCCTCTGCGAGATGTTCGACTGCACCGCCGAGACGGCCGTGGACGGCGTCGAGGCCGTGGAACTGGCCCGCACCGGTCGCTTTGACCTGATCCTGATGGATATCCGCATGCCGCGCATGGACGGGGTGGCCGCCACCCAGGCCATTCGCGCCCTGCCGGCGCCGGCCTGCCACACGCCGATCATCGCGCTCACCGCCAACGCCGACCCCGAGGACGCCGCCCGCTATCTGGCCGCCGGCATGATCAGCGTGGTGGAAAAGCCCATGAAGCCGGAAAATCTGCTGCGCGCCCTGCAGCAGGCCCTGGGGGAGTCGGCCGCCGCCGCCTGAGCATTTGCTTCGGCGCCGGAAAATGCTCTAGCCAGAAGTCATGGCCGATTTCGATTTTGACGCCCTGGTGGTGGGCGCCGGCGCCGTGGGGCTCGCCTGCGGATACGCCCTGACGCGCCGGGGGCTGACCGTAGCGGTCCTTGAGCAGGACGTGGCCATCGGCCAGGGGGTCTCTTCCCGCAATTCCGAGGTGATCCACGGCGGGCTCTACTATCCCACCGGCTCGCTCAAGGCGCGCCTGTGCGTCCAGGGTCGACGGATGCTCTATCCCTTCCTGGAAGCCCGGGGGGTGGCGTTCGATCGCTGCGGCAAACTGGTGGTGGCCAATGGCGACGACGAACTGGCGAGGCTCGAGCCCATCCTCGCCCAGGCGAAGACCAATGATGTGGAAGGCATGGAGAGGCTCTCCCGTCGCCAGGCCCTGGCCCTGGAGCCGGACCTCGCCTGCGACGGCGCGCTGATCTCGCCCCAGAGCGGGGTCTTCGACAGCCACGGCTACATGCTCGCCCTGCAGGGCGAGATCGAGGCCGGCGGCGGGGCGGTGGTCATCTCCACCCCTTTCGAGGGCGCGCAGGCCTTGCCGGGCGGCGGCTGGCGGGTTCACGCCGGCGGGGCCGAGCCCGTGGCCCTCAATGTCCGCCTGCTGGTCAGCGCCCCTGGCCTTTCGGCACAGGACGTGGCCGGCCGCATAGAGGGGTTGGCGCCCGCCGCCATCCCCAAGGGTCACTATGGCAAGGGCCGCTATTTCCGCCTGCAGGGCAAGGCGCCCTTCGCCCGCCTGATCTATCCGCCGCCGATCCCCGGCGCGCTGGGCACGCACTATCGTCGTGATCTGGGCGGCCAGGCCGTGTTCGGGCCCGATCTGGTCTTCGTCGATGAGCTGGACTACAGCGTCGAGCCGGACGCCGCGGCGGGCTTCTACGCCTATGTGCGCAAGTTCTGGCCGGGCCTGCCCGACGACTCCCTGTCGCCGGACTATGCCGGCATCCGCCCCAAGCTGCATGGACCAGGCGAGCCCCACCCCGATTTCCGCATCGATGGGCCCGAGGCCCACGGGCTGGAGGGCCTCGTCGCCCTCTTCGGGATCGAGAGTCCCGGCCTCACCTCCTCGCTGGCCATCGGCGAGGAGGTGGCCGGACGGCTGGGCCTGGGGCCGGGCGCGGGCTGAGCCGCCCCGCCCGAACCCGCTTTGGCCGCGGCTACTGCACCGGGACGATCTTGAGGATGCGGCCCTGGGCGCTGTCAGTGGCCAGATAGATGGCGCCGTCGGGGCCTTGGGCGACCTCGCGAATGCGCTCGTTCACATCCGTGGCCAGCCGCTCCTCGCCGGTGACCCGTTCACCGTCCAGGGTCAGGCGCACCAGGTGCTTGTCGCGCAGGGCGCCCACGAACAGGCTGCCCTTCCAGGCGGGGAACATGTCGCCGTCATAGAAGATCATGCCTGAGGGCCCGATCACCGGGTCCCAGTAATAGGCCGGCTGCTCCATGCCCTCCTGGGCGGTCTGACCCTGGCCGATGGCCGAGCCGGAATATTCCAGACCGTAGGCAATGGTGGGCCAGCCATAGTCCTTGCCGGCCTCGATGATGTTCAGCTCGTCGCCCCCGCGCGCGCCGTGCTCGATCTCCCACAGCTTGCCGGTTTCGGGATGCAGGGCCGCAGCCTGAACGTTGCGCACGCCGATGGCGAAGATCTCCGGCCGCGCGCCCTCGCGCCCGACGAAGGGATTGTCCTGCGGGATGGAGCCGTCGCGATTGATGCGCACCACCTTGCCCAAGGCCGAGCTCAGATCCTGAGACTGCATGCGGCCCTCCATGATGGAGCGCTCGCCCAGCGAGATCAGCAGCCGGCCCTCGCGATCGAACACCAGGCGATTGCCGAAGTGCTTGGTGGAATCGAGCGCCGGCTCCTGCTGGTAGATGACCTGGACGTTCTCCACCCGGGCGCGGGGGCCGTCCTCCACCAGCCGGCCGCGGGCCACGGCGGTGGAGTTGGCGCCCCCGTCGCGGGGCTCCGCATAGCTCCAGTAGATCAGGCTGTTCTGAGCAAACTCAGGGTCCAGCGCCACGTCCAGCAGGCCGCCCTGGTCTCGGGCGTCCACCTCGGGCAGGCCGGAGACAGGCTCGGACAGCTGGCCCTCGCCGGTGACGATGCGCAGGCGCCCGGGCTTTTCGGTCACCAGCATCCGACCGTCGGGCAGGAAGGCGATGGCCCAGGGCTTGTCCAGGCCCGTGGCCACGGTCTCCACCGTATAGGCGATATTGGCGCTCACCTCCGGCGCGCGCGTCTGGCCGGCGAAGGCCGGCTGCTGCGACGGAGCGTTGGCGGCGCGGGTTTCCCAGGGCTGGCCGGACGGGGCGGCCGCGCCGGTCTGGGCGGCGCTGTCCTCTCCTCCGCA
Source organism: Phenylobacterium sp. (assembly GCF_036723115.1). Taxonomy (GTDB): domain Bacteria; phylum Pseudomonadota; class Alphaproteobacteria; order Caulobacterales; family Caulobacteraceae; genus Phenylobacterium. The sequence goes on from NZ_DAIMHV010000022.1 coordinate 18,550, forward strand.
GGCGGCCAGCACGAGCGCGAGCGCGGAGGTCATGAAAAGGTTTCGCATGGACAGGTCTCCCTCTGGTCGAGCTTCAAAGGCCCGAACGGTTCAATTCGTTCCCGCCACCAGGTCCAGGGCTTCGCCCGGGGCGGCGCCGTCCACATGTATGAGCGACCAGACCGCAAGGAAGAGCAGCGGCCATCGCGGCGCGCCGGCGGGCTCCAGAAAGGCGGCGCGAGCGGCCTCTTCCCCCATCACCTCGGCGATGGTTCGCACCTGACCAATCCGCGCGGCGATGGCCGGCGCCCGGGGCGCGATCCAGGCCTCCACCGGCACGGTGAAGCCTTGCTTGCGCGCCCAGGGAGCGGAGGCGGGACAGACGCCCTCCAGCCAGCGGCGCAGCAGCCACTTGCCATAGCGGCCGCGCACCTTGAACCGGTCGGGCAGGGAGAAGGCGAAGTCGGCCACCACAGGATCAAGGAAGGGCGTGCGCCCTTCCAGGCCGTGGGCCATGAGGCAGCGGTCGAGCTTGGTGAGCAGGTCGGCCGGCAGCCAGGTGGCGATGTCGGCGAACTGCGCCTGCTGCAGCCGGGTCAGACCGGCCGGCGCCGCAGCCTGGGCGCGCCAGCGGGCGAGAAGGTCGGGCGCGACGCCCCGCGGCTCGGCCGGCCGGCCGCCCAGCCAGCCCGGCCGCAGGGCCCGGCGATAGCGGCCATAGCCGCCGAACAGCTCATCGCCCCCCTCCCCGGTCAGGACGACGGTGAGCGTCCCGCGGGCGGCCTCGGCGAGCTTGTAGGTGGGCAGGGTGGCGTAGTCGGCGGTGGGGTCGTCCAGGGCCGCGGCCACCTTGGGCAGCAGGCTCCAGAAATCCGCCTCGTCGAAGCCCACCTCGCGCCAGTCCAGGTCCAGGCTGCGGGCGAGCCGCTCGGCCTGGGCCCGCTCGTCCCGCGCCCCGGGCGCGGTGAAGCCGCAGGTATAGGCCGTGACCGGGCGGGCGTTCAGCCGCGCCATGAGGGTGGCGATGGCCGCCGAGTCGATCCCGCCCGACAGAAAGAGGCCGTAGGGCACGTCCGATCGCTGGTGGACGGCGACGCTGTCTTCCAGCACCGCGTCCAGCCGCGCCGTCAGGCCCTGCTCGTCCCCCGTCCGGCGCACGGCGGGCGCGGGCAGGGCTGGCCGGGAAGCCTGGGGAACGAGCCGCCCCTCGACCACCTCGAACACCGCGCCCGGCGCCAGACGCCGCACGCCCAGGAAGGGGGTGGTTTCGGCCAGCAGATAGCCGAAGGCCAGGAGCTCCCGCCCAGCCTCTGGCGACAGACGCCGGGGAACCAGGCCCGCAGCCGCGAAGGCCCCGGCCTCCGAGGCGAAGGCCAGGCCCTCCTCCAGCTCCATCACATAGAGGGGCTTGATGCCGAAGGGATCGCGCACCAGCCAGGTGCGGTTGTCGGCGCCCACGAGGCAGAAGGCGTACATGCCCCGCAGCCGGTCGAAAGCCGCCGGCCCATCACGCCCGTAGAGATGCAGCAGGGGCTCGAAGTCCGACCCGGTGGCCAGCGCGTCTCCGAGGCCGGCCTCCTGGGCGAGTTCCAGATAGTTGTAGATCTCGCCATTGCCGATCACCACGCCGCCGGCCGCGTGCAAGGGCTGCCAGCCGCCCTGAAGGTCGATGATGGACAGGCGGGCATGGGCCAGGGACCGGCCGCCCCCCTCCTCCACCCGCACCCCGTCCGGGCCGCGATGGGTCATGGCCTCGATGAGCGGCCTGGCCGAGGCCGTCCCGTCCAGCACGCCGGCGATCGCGCACATCAGGCGGCTCCGTAATCGGCCAGCAGCTCCCGCCACTGGGCCACCACCGCGGCCTGGGAGAACTCGCCTTCCACCCGCGCCAGGCCGTTCTGCGCCAGGCGGATGCGCAGCATGGGGTCGTCCAGCAGCCGGCGCACCGCTGCGGCCAGGGCCTCGGCGTCGTCCACAGGAACCAGCAGCCCGTCATCACCGTCCCGGATCAGGGCCGCCGGACCCTGGCTGGCGGCGGCGGCCACGGGCAGGCCATGGGCCCAGGACTGGATGACCACATTGCCCAGGGGCTCGAAACGGGAAGGAAAGACGCAGATGTCGGCGGCCCGGTAGAGGGCCGAGGGGTCGTTGCGCCAACCCAGGAACCGCACCCGCTCGCTGACGCCCAGGGCCAGGGCCAGGGCCTTCAGCTTGGCCTCCTCTGGTCCTGCGCCTGCGATCCAGAGAAATGCCTCGGGCAGGCGGGTCAGGGCGTTCAGCGTGACGTCATGGGCCTTGGCCTCGTGCAGGCGCCCCATGGCCAGCAGCAGAGGCGCATCCCGGGGCGTGGACAGGCTCTGGCGGTCGGCGGCCACGGTCTCGGCCGGCGCCTCGGCGAAGTTGGGGATGTAGCGGACCTGGCCCGCGGGCCAGCCCTGGCGCACGATCCACTCGGCGATGTCCTCGGTGTTGGCCACCAGGAGGTCGAAGCCGCGATAGTATTTGAGCTTGTAATACCCCCCCAGCCGCCCGATGCGCGCCCAGGGACCGCGCGGCGTGTGACGGGCGGCGCGGTTCATCCAGGCGAGCGCCACCTTGGTCTCCTGCGCCCGGGCGAACCGGCCGACGCCGCGGCCGGTAAGGAGGTCAAGCGGCCCGCCGAAGCCGAAGGTGGCCGTCGGCACGCCGGCCTCCGCCAGGGCCGCCTGGCGGCGGGCATGAGGGCGCAGGGCTGCGGCCTGGGCGACGCCGGCCTCCGCCAGGGCGCGGGCCAGATCGACGAAGTAGGTCTCCGCCCCGCCGTCGCCGGCCGTTCCCAGAAGATGAAGCACGCTCATGCAGGCGCGAACCTAGAGCGCGATCTTGGAGGTGGGAACCGGTTATCGGCCAAAACAGAGCCCGTGTTCGCATCCTGCGCCGGCGGGGGTTTTCGTCGCGCCCAAGCGGCTTGATGCGCGCCAAAGGAATCCCTATAACCCGCGCCTCGCGCGTCAGCGGCGCGAACCCGTGGCTGGGTAGCTCAGCTGGTTAGAGCGGTGGATTCATAACCCACAGGTCGGCGGTTCGAGCCCGCCCCCAGCTACCACTCCTCACTTTGAAGTTGCGCAGGCATGAGCTTCGCCGGCGCCGACCTTCCTCACCCCACCGCAATCGGCGTCCACCCCTCCGGCGTCGCTCCGCCTGCCGGGTCGTGCCGCCACCAGCAGCCCTGGCGGGGCTGGTCATGGGTCCGCGCGATGGGGACGCCCTTGAGGTGGCAGAGGAGCAGGGTCCCCACGCCGCCGTGAGCGACGATGGCGACGTCGCCGGCGCCCTGGTGAGCCTGGAGGATGTCCGTCGTCGCCGCGACGATGCGGGCCTGGGCGGCCGCGGCGGTCTCCCAGCCGCGAACGCTGTCCTGCGGGCAGGCGAAGAAGGCGTCGGCCAGGCGCTCGAACTCTTGCGGCGGCACAAAGCCCGTGGCGCTGCGATCATTTTCGCCGAGGTCAGGCCGGACCTGGACCGGCAGGCCGTGGCGGGCGGCCAGCAGTCCCGCCGCCTCGATGGCCTTGGTCTCGGTGCTGGCCCAGACCGCCTCCACCTGCTCGACCGCGGCCGAGGCCACGAAACGGCGCATCCGCGCCACGCCCAGATCGGACAGCCGCCAGCGCGGCACCGGAACGGCGGGGTCGATCTCGACCTCGGGATGGGTGATGAAGATGAGGGCCATGGGACTCTTTAGCCCGCGACCAAGCCTGTCGGAACCGCCGCAGCGCCTCACATGGCCAGCATCCAGACCGCCATGGCCACCATCATCAGGTTTTCGGTGAGGGAGACGAAGCCCAGAGGCGTCTTCGAAGACCCCCCGACACAGGCGCACTTCAGCTCCCGGCGATCAATATAGACGGCCTTGAAGACCGAGACCGCCCCCACCCCGCCGATGAACAGGGCCACGGGCGCCGCGATCCAGGTCAGGGCGCCGGCGATCATCAGCACGCCGGCGGCGCCCTCGGCGAAGGGATAGATGTAGCCATAGGGGACCCAGCGCCTGGCCAGCAGGTCGTAGTTCAGGAACATGGTGGAGAAGGATTCCACGTCCTGAAGCTTCAGTATGGCGAGAACCACCATGCTGAAGGCGATGAACCATTCGGCGGCGCGCACGGTGAAGGGGGACCCGAAGGCGCCATAGCTGGCCGCCAGAGCCGCCAGGGCCGTCATGGCGAAGACGGCGATCACCGGCCGGTAGCTCACGGCGCCCTCGGCCGGAACGGTCTGGCCGAAGTGACGACGCAGATCGTCGTATCCGCCGATGCGGGTCTCGCCGATGAAGATCTGCGGCGTGGTTTTGACCCCGTGCTCGGCCTTGAAGGCGTCAGTCTGGGCCCGGTCCTCCAGCCAGCAGTCCGTGACCTGGAAACCCTTCCGTTTGAGCAGCGCCAGCGCCTTCAGGCCGTAGGGGCAGATATGATCGGGCGTCACCATGCGGTGAATCCGGGCGGTGCGGTCGGGTCCGGCCATTGGGGGTCACTCCTTGTGCGGGCGCCGCACAGAACCCCATATGGGTTCCGTACCCTGGTACGGAGGCAAGCCCTGTGAGCGACATGACCATTGGAGCCCTGGCGCGCGCCGGGGGCGTAGGGGTGGAGACCGTGCGCTATTACCAGCGGCGCGGATTGCTGGACGAACCCGCCCGGCCGGCCGGCTCGGGGCTCACGGGCGGCGTGCGTCGCTATGACGGGGACGTCTTGCGTCGCCTGCGCTTCATTCGCGCCGCCCAGGTTGCGGGCTTCACCCTGGAAGAGATCCGCGAACTCCTGGCCCTGGACGCCGCTGACGACCGGGTCCGGGCCCGGGCCATCGCCCAGGCGCGGATCGCCGTCCTGGACGAGAAGATCGCTGAGCTGTCGGCGGCCCGGGCGGCGCTGAGCCGTCTGGCGCAGGACTGCGCCCATCAGGCCGAGGGCCCCTGCCCCATCCTCAGCGCTTTCGATCCGGAGATCCGGGCGGCCGGCTCCTGAGCCCATGCGACGGCCTTGCATCGCAGCGCCTGGTGGACAGGCTGGCGTTTTGCGCGCCAGACTTGGCCATGGGCTCGTTCTATGATCGCCACATCCTGCCGCGCCTGATCGGCTGCGCCTGCGCCAGCCCGGCGATCATGCGCCAGCGGGCGCGGGTGGTCCCCGGCGCGATGGGCCGGGTGCTGGAGCTGGGGATCGGGGGCGGCCTCAACCTTCGCTACTATGATCCCTTGCGGGTGAGCGGCGTCTTCGGCGTCGACCCCTCCGCCGAGTTGAGAGCCACGGCCGCCGCGGCCCCCCGGCCCGAGGGGCTGGAGGTGGAGGTGCGTGCCGGCGTGGCCGAGGCCCTGCCCTTCGATGACGCCAGCTTTGACACCATCGTCTGCACCTTCACCCTCTGCTCGGTGCACTCGCCCGCCCAGGCCCTGGCTGAGGCCCGCCGCGTCCTGGCGCCGGGCGGCCGGTTCCTGTTCTGCGAACACGGCCTGGCGCCTGATCCCGGCGTCGTCCGCTGGCAGAGGCGGGTGGAGCCCGTCTGGAAGCGCCTGGCGGGCGGCTGCCACCTGACCCGGCCCGTGTCCGGGACGCTGGAGGCCGCAGGCCTCGCCGCGCAGAGGCTGGAGCGCATGTACCTGCCCGGCGCGCCCCGGCTGATGGGCTGGGTGGAGTGGGGCGAGGCCCGCCTGTCCTGATCCGCCCCCTGATCCGGGGCGCCGACCCGCGCGCCGGGGTTTGAGGCCGCTCAGTCCCGCCGCTTGAGGCCGGCGTCCACATCGCGCACGGCGCCGCGGGCGGCGCTGGTGGTGAAGGCGGCATAGGCGCGCAGGGCCTCGGTCACCCGCCGCTGGCGGGGGCCGGGCTTCCAGGCCTCATCGCCCTTGGCCTCCATGGCGCTCCGCCGACGGGCGAGTTCCTCCGACGCCACGGCCAGGTGGATGGTGCGGCTGGGGATGTCGATCTCGATCCGGTCGCCGTCCTGGACCAGGGCGATGGTCCCGCCCTCGGCGGCCTCCGGCGAGACGTGGCCGATGGACAGGCCCGAGGTGCCGCCGGAGAAGCGGCCGTCGGTGATCAGCGCGCAGGCCTTCCCCAGGCCCTTCGATTTCAGATAGCTGGTGGGATAGAGCATTTCCTGCATGCCCGGCCCCCCGCGCGGTCCCTCATAGCGGATCACCACCACGTCCCCGGCGACGATCTTGCCGGTCAGGATGGCGCTGACCGCCGCGTCCTGGCTTTCGAAGACCCGGGCCGGACCGGCGAAGACCAGGATGCTGTCGTCCACCCCGGCGGTTTTGACGATGCAGCCGTCGAGGGCGAGGTTGCCCTTCAGCACCGCCAGGCCGCCATCCTTGGAGAAGGCGTTCGCCACGTCGCGGATCACCCCGCCCTTGCGGTCCAGGTCCAGCTCCTTCCAGCGCCGGTCCTGGCTGAAGGCCGTCTGTGTGGGGACCCCGCCGGGCGCGGCGCGGTAGAAGGTCTGGACCGCCTCGCTCTCGGTGCGGCCGATATCCCACCGCTCAAGCGCCTCGCCCATGGACTTGGAATGCACCGTGGGCAGGTCGGTGTGCAGCAGGCCGCCCCGCTCCAGTTCGCCCAGAATGGCCATGACCCCGCCCGCCCGGTGAACGTCCTCCATGTGCACGTCGGCCTTGGCCGGCGCCACCTTGGACAGGCAGGGCACCTTTCGCGACAGCCGGTCGATGTCGTCCATGGTGAAGTCCACCCTGGCCTCGTGGGCGGCGGCCAGCAGGTGCAGGATGGTGTTGGTGGACCCGCCCATGGCGATGTCCAGGCTCATGGCGTTTTCGAAGGCCCGGAAACTGGCCACGTTGCGCGGCAGGACGCTCTCATCATCCTGCTCGTAATAGCGCCGCGTGATGTCGACGATCAGGTGGCCGGCCTCCAGGAACAGGCGCTCGCGGTCGGCGTGGGTGGCCAGGGTGGAGCCGTTGCCCGGCAGGGAGAGGCCCAGCGCCTCGGTGAGGCAGTTCATGGAGTTGGCCGTGAACATGCCCGAGCAGGAGCCGCAGGTGGGGCAGGCCGAGCGCTCGATGGCGGCGACCTCCTCGTCGCTCACCGCCTCGTCGGCGGCCGCGACCATGGCGTCCACCAGGTCGAGCGCGACCTCCTTGCCCTTCAGCAGGATCTTGCCCGCCTCCATGGGACCGCCGGAGACGAAGACCGACGGGATATTGAGCCGCAGGGACGCCATCAGCATGCCCGGCGTGATCTTGTCGCAGTTGGAGATGCAGACCATGCCGTCCACGCAGTGGGCGTTGGCCATGTACTCCACGCTGTCGGCGATGATCTCGCGGGAGGGCAGGCTGTAGAGCATGCCGTCATGGCCCATGGCGATGCCGTCATCCACCGCGATGGTGTTGAACTCCTTCGCCACGCCCCCGGCGCGTTCGATCTCGCGGGCCACCAGCTGGCCCAGATCCTTCAGGTGGACGTGACCCGGAACGAACTGGGTGAAGGAGTTGACCACGGCGATGATCGGCTTGCCGAAGTCGGAGTCCTTCATGCCCGTGGCCCGCCACAGGCCGCGGGCGCCGGCCATGTTGCGGCCGTGGGTCGAGGTGCGGGAACGGTAGGCGGGCATGACGCGTCCTTGAAGGTTTGATCGCGAACCGGGATACCCAGGGGCAAGCCGTCGATCCAATATACTTTTCAGCGGCTTTTAAGTCGTCCAACATATCAGACATGGACGTCCGCCAGCTCCGCCACTTCGTCGCCGTGGCTGAAACCCTGCATTTCGGCCGGGCGGCCGAGCGGCTGAACATGACGCAGCCGCCGCTGAGCCAGTCCATCCAGGCCCTGGAGCGGACGCTGGGCGCCCAGCTCTTCGCCCGCACCCGGCGCAGCGTCGCCCTGACCCCGTTCGGCGAGGCGTGGCTCGCCCGCGTGAAGCCCGTCCTGGCCGATCTGGCGGCCCTGCCCGACGTGGCCGCCCGGCTCAGGGACGGAGCGGCGGGCCGGCTGGAGTTGTCCTTCGTCAGCACGGCGGACTACAGCGTCCTGCCGGCCCTGGTGCGGCGTTATGCGGCCCTCTATCCCGGCGTCGAGATCGCCCTGCGGGAAGCCACCAGCGAGGTCCAGATCGCGGGCCTGCTGGAAGGCCAGGGCCATGCCGGCGTGATCATCGCCCCCAGCGGCGCCCTGCCGGCCGGCCTGGCCTATCGGCGCCTGCTGGTGGAGCCTCTGGTGGCCGCCGTGCCGGAGGCCTGGCTGAGCGAGGGGCGCCTGGCCCTGCGGGAGGGGCGGCTGGATCCAGCGGCCATCGTCCAGTCGCCGCTGATCCTGTTTCCCAAGCGCGCCGCGCCGGCCTTCCACGACCTGGTGACCAGCTATTTCACCGCTCATGGGGGCGGCGCCCATATCGCCCAGGAAGCGATCCAGATGCAGACCATCATCAGCCTGGTCTCGGCCGAGATGGGCGTGGCCCTGGCGCCGGCCTCCCTGCGCAACCTCGCCCGCACCGGGGTTCGGTACGTGCCCCTCTCAGGAGAGGCGCCGTTGCTGGAAACGGGGCTCGTCTGGCGCGGTGAGGATCAGACCCCCACCCTCCTGCGCTTTCTGGAGGTGGCGGGCGGCGGCGGGGACGCCGATTAAGGCGCCGGGGCTTGCATTTCGTCTGCGCGGCTGGCCCCTTGCCCGCCCGGCGGCGGGACCCTGATCTGGAGCAGACGGCCATGGCGAGGAACATCTACGACGCCCCTTCACGGAAGGGACGCAATACCCTGATGCTGGGCGTGGTGGGGGTCGCGGCCGTGGTGATCGTGGGCGGCGTGGTCTGGGCGCTCGGCCAGCAGCAGGCCGCCGCGGCCGAGGACTGGACGCCCCGGGGCGAGCCCTGCCCCGTCTGGACCGGCGAGATTCCCGCCTCCCGCTCGCGCCCCGACCTGCTCAGCTTCGACTATGGCGGGGCGAGGCTGGGCCGCTGGTTCGGCCACGCCCAATGCGTGGAACTGCACGAAGGCCCCCTGCCCGGCGGCGGGGTCTATCACGCCTGCCACTTCACCGGCCCGGACTTCGTTCGCGTGGAGTTGGGCGGCCAGACCACCATCTACCGCCCCGGCGTCGGTCAGCCGGCCATCGTGACGCTCAGCAAGGGGCAGGCCCGCTGCGACACCGATCCCCGCAGCGTCGCGCCCCGCGAACCCTAGAACGCGTTCCGATAAGTGGGAACCGGTTATCGGAACGCGCTCAAGCCTTTGAGTTTAGAGCCTGACTCAACGATCAGACGGTTCCGTCT
>NZ_DAIMHV010000023.1:0-19858 GCF_036723115.1 Phenylobacterium sp.
GGTTCGGCGGGGGATTTGCGCCCCGGGGGGCCGATGTCCGCGCCAAGCTGGAGATCGACCTCGAGGAGGCCATCGCCGGGGGCAAGAAGCGCATCGCCTTTTCCGACGGGCGCACCATCGACGTCACCATCCCCAAGGGCGCCGCCGAAGGCCAGACCCTGCGCCTGAAGGGCCAGGGCTCGCCCGGCCGCGCCGGGCCGGGGGACGCCTTTATCGAGCTGGTCATCCGGCCTCACCCGATCTTCTATCGGGAAGGGGAGCGTCTGGTCATGGACCTGCCCGTGACCGTGTATGACGCGGTCCTGGGCGGCCGGGTGGAGGCGCCGACCCCGGACGGCCCGGTGACGCTCACCGTCCCCAAGGGGTCCAATTCCGGGGCCATGCTGAGGTTGAAGGGCCGCGGCCTGCCGGACGCCGCCGGCCAGAGGGGCGACCTCCTGGCCCGCCTGGTCATCACCCTGCCCGAGACGCCCGATCCGGACCTCGCCGCCTTCGCCGAGACCTGGCGCAAGGCGCGTCCCTATGTGGCCAAGGCCCCCCGCCGCCGCACTTGATCGACAGGGGCCGGTGGACGGCGCATAAGGGCCATGTTCAGCCTCGGTTCAGTGAGCAGGCCCTAAGACCGCTCCCATGAAACACCTCGCCGCCATCGCCGTCCTTCTGGCCGCCGCCCTCCCGGGCGTCGCACAGGCGCAGTACGGGCCCGACATGCGCTCGTCCTTCGGGGCGGGCCGGGGCGATCAGGACGCCGCCCGCGCCGCGGTGCGCGAAGGCCGTCAGGCGCCGCTGTCCCAGGTGCTGGCCAATATCGCCCAGCGGACGCCCGGCCGCCATCTGAACACCACCCAGTCGTCCTATAACGGCCGCCCGGCCTATTTCGTCCAGTGGCGCACCCCGGACGGCCAGGTCATCGTCTTCATCGCCGACGCCGAGTCCGGGGCCATCATCGGCCGCGACGGGCGCTGACCACACCAGAAGGAGGGGCCGACATGCGTATCCTGCTCGTCGAAGACGACCCGGACCTCACCCGCCAGCTCAAGACCGCCCTGGCCGACGCCGGCTATGCGGTGGACCACGCGCCGGACGGCGAGGAAGCCCTGTTCCTGGGCGAGACCGAGCCCTATGACGCGGTGATCCTCGACCTTGGCCTGCCCAAGGTGGACGGGGTCTCGGTGCTGGAGCGCTGGCGCCGGGGGCAGGTGGCCACGCCCGTCCTGATCCTCACCGCCCGGGGCGCCTGGAGCGAGAAGGTGGCCGGCTTCGACGCCGGCGCCGACGACTATCTCACCAAGCCCTTCCACACCGAGGAGCTTCTGGCCCGGCTGCGCGCCCTGCTGCGCCGATCGGCGGGCCATGCGGCGCCCAACCTCACCTGCGGCGGACTGCGGCTGGACCCCCGCGCGGCGCGGGCCTCGGTCAATGGCGAGCCCCTGCGGCTGACCTCGCTGGAATACCGCCTGCTGCACTATCTGATGATGCACCAGGACCGGGTGATCAGCCGCACCGAGCTGGTGGAGCATCTCTACGACCAGGACTTCGACCGCGACTCCAACACCATCGAGGTGTTCGTCGGCCGGATCCGCAAGAAGATCGGCTCCGACCGGATCGAAACCGTGCGGGGCCTGGGCTACCGGCTGACCTGCCCGGCGGACGAGGCCGCAGGCGCCTCGTGATCATCCGCCTGTGAGGTTCGAAGCCTTTCGAAGGCCCTCCCTCGTCCGTCGCCTCGTCCTGCTGGCGGCGGGCTGGAGCATCACCGTCCTGCTGGTCTCGGCCATGGTGCTCGCCCTGCTGTTCCAGCAGGCGGCTTTGCGACGGTTCGACGAGGGCCTGAGCGAGCTCATCGACAACCTCATGGCCGGCACGACGGTGGACGCCCGGGGCGAGGTGCTGGCCCCCGCCCTGACCGACCTGCGGGCCTTGCGGGCCTATTCCGGGCGTTACTGGCAGCTCGCCGAGCCTCTGCCCGACGGAGGATGGCGCATCCTGGTGCGCTCCCGCTCCCTGTGGGACGCCGAGCTGTCGGCGCCACAGGATCTGGTGGAGCGGCTCGCTGCGGCCCCCGGCGAGCCGGTGATCTATGACGTTCCAGGCCCCCTGAACCAGCCGCTGCGGGCCATGGTCAGCCGCGCCACCCTGCCGGACCGCGAGGCCCCGGTGCTTTTCATGGCCGCCGAGGACCGCTCGCCCATCGACCGGGATGTGCGCGGCTTCATCACCGCCACCGCCGTGGCCTTCCTGCTGCTGGCCCTTGGCCTGGTGGGGGCGGTGGTCTTCCAGGTGCGCTTCGGCCTGCGGCCCCTGTTCGCCCTGCGGCGGGAGGTGGCGGCCGTACGACGGGGCAAGGCCGAGCGGATCGAAGGCCGCTATCCGGTGGAGCTGGAGCCCCTGGCCCAGGAGCTGAATGCGCTTGTGTCCCATAACCAGGAGGTGGTGGAGCGCCAGCGGACCCATGTGGGCAATCTCGCCCACGCCCTGAAGACCCCCCTGTCTGTGATGCTCACCGAGGCGCGACAGGGCGAGGGCCCTGACGGCGAGAGCCTCGCCACCGTGGTGGAACGCCAGGCCGAGGTCATGCGCCAGCAGGTGGACCACCACCTGCGCCGGGCCCGCGCGGCGGCCCGCACGCCCGGCCGGGGGGAGCGGACGGAGGTGGCCGAGGTGCTGGACGAACTGGCCCGTACGCTCTCGCGCGTCTTCCAGGACAAGGGCGTCGACATCGACTGGGACGCCGAGGACGGCCTCTTCTTCCAGGGCGAGCGGCAGGACCTGCTGGAGATGGCGGGCAACGCCATGGAGAACGCCGGGAAGTGGTGCCGCGGGCGGGTCCGGGTCAGGGCTGAGCCCCTGAACGGCGAACGCTTGCGCCTCACCATCGAGGATGACGGCCCGGGCCTGCCGCCCGAACGCTGGACCGAAGTCCTGCGCCGCGGCGCGCGGCTGGACGAGAGCGCGCCGGGCTCGGGCCTCGGCCTCTCCATCGTCGACGAGCTGGCGCGGGCCTATGGCGGCGACCTTCGCCTCGACCGGGCGCGGCTGGGCGGCCTTTCGGTCATCCTCGACCTGCCCCGGGCCGAGACCTGATGGGGTTCAGGCCGGGCCGCCCTGGCTCAGGGCGGCGATCTCCCGGTTGATATTGGCCCGCGCCTGGGCCTCGAACCGATTGCGGAAGCCCTCATCGGCGAAGAGCGGCTCGGCCGCGAGCATCCGGCCCATCACCTGGGCGCGTCCGGCCCGGAACAGGGGCTCGGGCACATGGGCGTATTCCTCGCGCACCGCAGCGGCATAGGCGTCATAGACCTCCGGCGGGCGGCCCAGGATGGACAGGTCGATGGAGACCATCAGCGCGCCCAGCCGGTCGCCGGCATCGGTGCGATGGCCTGTCGTCAGCACGATCAGCCGGGCGACCTCGGCGATGTGGGCTCCGGAATAGCCCAGGCCTGCAAGATCGGTCTCAGCCTGGCGGGCGCTCTGCGTCTCATTGTCGCTTCTGCGGGGATCATAGACCACGTCGTGCCACCAGAGGGCGTGGGCCAGCATCAGCCGGTCTGGGTCATCCAGCCCCTTCACGGCGGAGAGCTCGCCCAGGCAGTCGGTGATGTGGTCCAGCCCATGATAGCGCCTGTGGGGCTCAGAATAGGCGCGGCGCAGGGCGGCCTTGGCCGCTTCGACCTGTGGTTCGCCCTCGGGGGAGGGGGCCGTGGTCAACCAGGACTCAAGTTCGACGGACAGGTTCATCTGGCTTCCTTCCGCTTCGACCGGGACCGGCAAACCCGTGGTTAAGGGAAGCCTTAACCGGGGGCGGGTCAACCTCTGGGCCGCGCGGGTCCACGACCCTCGCCGAGGGGGAACCGATGGGCGCACTGCCCGAGACGAAGCTGGCGCTCCTCAGGAGCATGGTGGAAATGGCGCCCGACCGGGTGGTCGGCGACCTGCGCGGCGCCCTGGCCGACACCAGCGGTGACTCGGCTCTGGTGGATGTCCGGCTGCTGGTGGAGGCCGAGGTCCGTGACCGGCAGCTGCGCAACGCCATTCTCGCCCCCATCGTCCCGCTCTGCATCGGCGATGGAAAAACCCCGCACCTGACCTTTCCTGCCCGCGCCCTGGCGCTCGTCTGGCGCGGCCTGCGCGACCAGGCCACGCGGGAGGTGGCCCGCGCCGAGGCCCTGTTTGAGGAATTCAAGGTCGAGGAGAGCTCGCCTGAGCCCTTCGACGTCCTGGCCCGCCGGGCGGCCAAGGGCCTGCGGGAGCGTAATCATCCCAAGTTCGTCGCCGCCGCCGATGTGGCCGACGCGGCTCGTCCGGACGGCGCCCGACTGTTGGCGGAGTGCTTCGCCATGGCGCCGGTGGTTCGCAGCGCCGTGGCGCGGCTGCCCGAATGGATCCAGCGGATCACCGACGAGGATGTGGCCCTGGCGCGTCTGGCCTATCGCGACGCCACCGCCATCGCCGAGGACGCCGGCCCGCGCTTCTTCGACATGCTGTCGGCCCATCTGCCTCAGCCCTGGATGGTGCTGCGGCTGATCTCGGCGGTGATGGACCGGCCCTCCGAAACCTATCTCGCGGGCTCGGAGCTGTCGGACTTCGGAGAACGGGTCCTGGCGGCCATCGATGCGGCGCTGAAGGTGCTCGACGGTTTTGATCCGGCGGAGGATCAGGTGCGTCGCGCCGCCAAGGCGGTGGAGACCATCACCGCCCAGGTGCGGGAGATGGAAGGCAATGTGGAGCTGACCCGCCAGGGCGCCTGGGGCGCACGACTGCAGCGTCAGAAGGCCGCCCTGGTCCGCGGGGTCGAGGCCCAGCTTCGCGCCATGGACAAGGCTGTGCGCGGGGTGCTGATCAGCGAACAGCGACGGGTGGGGCGGCTGAACCGCGACGTCCCCAGCCTGGCGGCGACTCCGGCGCCCGAGGCGGTGCAGCGGGCCGGGCGGCTGATCGCCTTCGCCCAGGAGATCCGCAGCTTCGCCGGTTATGGGGGGTTCGCCGCAGCCCATGGAGAGGCCATGGAGGCGGTGACGGCCTATCTGGAAACCTATGTCGATGACGCCCTGGAGATCATGAAGGCCGGGGAGGCGGACGACCTGGCCGCCGCCAGGGCGACGGTGGCCGCCGCCGCAGATCTCACCGCTGCGGCGATGGGGCGTTCGGCGGCCGAGACGGTCCGGCGCCGGCTGGGCGCCGTATAAGTCGCGCCGCGACCACCAGACCTCTCGCATGGGCGCGGCGTTTGGGCTAAAGCCCCGGCATGATCGTGTTCTGGATCGTGGTCTGCGCCATGTCCGCCGGCGTGGCGGGGCTGATCCTGTCGCGGGCCGCCCGCGCCTCGGCCGCGTCGGGAGAGACCGACGCCACGCTTTCCCTCTATCAGCGACAGCTGGCCGAGATCGACGACCTCGCCGCCCGCGGGCTGATCGCCCCTGAGGAACGCCGCGGGGCCCATGCCGAGGCCGCCCGCCGATTGATCTCAGCGGCCGACGCCGGGGCCGCGGACTGGAGCGCCCCTCCCGGAGACCGGCGCTGGGTCCTGGCTGCTGCGGCCGCCGCGCCCCTGCTGGCCGTGGGGCTCTATCTGGCGGTGGGGTCTCCCGGCTATGGCGACCAGCCCTTCGCCCAGCGTCTGGCCGCCTGGCGCGCCACTCCGCCCGGCCAGCTGGAGGCGCCGCAGATGGCTGCGGTGCTGCGGGCGGTCACCGCCGAGCGGCCCGACGATCCTGAGCCTTACCGTTTCCTGGCCATGGCCGAGATGGCTTCGGGCAACGCCAGCGCCGCCTCGCGGGCCCTGCGCGACGCCATCAGCCGGGCGCCGGATCGGGCCGACCTGTGGGAGTCCCTGGGCGAGGCCCTGATGATCCAGGCCGAAGGGGAGATCACCGTGCCGGTCCAGCGCGCCTTCGCAGAGGCCCTGGCCCGCGATCCGGCCGCCGCGACGGCCCGCTTCCACCTGGCGCGGGGCCTTATTGAATCGGGTCAGGCCGAGGCGGGCCTGGCGGCCTGGCGCGCCCTGCGCGACGACCTGCCGGCCAATGATCCCCGCCGCCAGATCCTGGGGGCGGCCATCGCCGAGGTGAGCGCCGCCCCGCCCGCGGGCCAGGCGCCCCCGCCGCCGGCGCCCCAGGCCCAGGCTGACCTGCCCGACGCCGCGGCCATTCGCGGCATGGTGGACGGGCTGGCCGCGCGGCTGGCGGCCGAACCTGACAATCCTCAAGGCTGGGTCCGGCTGGTTAGGTCATATGCGGTGCTGGGCGACGTCGCCGCGCGTGACGCAGCCCTCGCCCAGGCCCGGGCGCGCTATGCCGGCGAGCCGGCGATCCTTCAGCAACTGGCCGATGCGGCCCGAACGGAACCCCTGCCATGAGCGGCTGGCTGCCCAAGTCCCCCAAGGCGCGACGCCGCCTCATCGTCCTGTCGGCCGTGGCGCCCGTCCTGGCCCTGGCGGTGGGGCTGACCCTCTGGGGCCTGTCGGACTCCATCTCCTACTTCTACACCCCGGCCCAGGCCGCCGAGGCGAAGCCTGCGCCGGGCCAGACCATCCAGCTGGGCGGGCTGGTGGCCGGCGGCAGCGTGGTCAAGCATGCCGACGGGCGGCTGGATTTCGTGGTGGCCGACCAGATCGCCGCCACCCCGGTGACCTTCCACGGCGATCCCCCCGACCTGTTCCGTGAAGGGCAGGGCGTGGTGGCCACCGGCGCCTTCCGCGAGGACGGCACCTTCGAGGCCCGCCGCCTGCTGGCCAAGCACGACGAGACCTACATGCCCCGCGACCTTCAGAACGCGCTCAAGGAACAGGGCGAGTGGCGCGGCGACGGCGCGCCGGGCGCCTATGGCGGAGCGTCCGGTTCATGATCGCCGAGATCGGCGCCTTCGCCCTCGTTCTGGCGCTCGTCCTGTCGGTGCTGCAGACCCTGGCCTCGGGCCTGGGGCGGCTGCGGCGCGCCCGGGCCCTGGCGGCGGTGGGCGAGGCCGCCGCGCTGGGGGCGTTCCTGGGCCTCGGGGTGAGCTTCGCCGCCCTGGTCTACCTGTTCGTCGTGTCGGACTTCAGCGTCCTGAACGTGGCGCAGAACTCCCATACGGCCAAACCGCTAATGTACCGGATCGGCGGCGCCTGGGGCAGCCATGAGGGCTCCATGCTGCTCTGGTGCCTGGCGCTCACCGGGTTCGGCGCGGTGCTGGCGGCCTACGGCCAGGGGCTGTCGGCCAGCCTGAAGAGCGCGGCCGTGGCGGTGCAGGGGGCGCTGGGCGTCGTCTTCCTGGCCTATACGGCCTTCGCCTCCAACCCCTTCGTGCGCCTGACCGAGGCGCCGGTGGAGGGGCGCTCCCTCAATCCGCTGCTGCAGGATCCGGCGCTGCTGCTGCACCCGCCCTTCCTTTATGTGGGCTATGTGGGCCTGTCGGTGGTCTTCTCCCTGGCGGTGGCCGCCCTGATCGAGGGGCGGGCCGACGCGGCCTGGGCCCGCTGGGTCCGGCCCTGGGCGCTGGCGGCCTGGAGCGCGCTGACGGTCGGCATCGCCCTGGGGTCCTTCTGGGCCTATTACGAGCTGGGCTGGGGCGGCTGGTGGTTCTGGGACCCGGTGGAGAACGCCAGCTTCATGCCCTGGCTGATCGCCACGGCCCTGCTGCACTCGGCCGTCGTCACCGAACGACGGGGCGCCCTGCCGGGCTGGACCATCTTCCTGGCCCTGGCCGGTTTCAGCTTCTCCATGCTCGGCGCCTTCCTGGTGCGCTCGGGCGTGCTGACCTCGGTCCACGCCTTTGCGGTGGACCCCACCCGCGGGGTGCTGCTGCTGACTATTCTGGGGGTCACCGCCGGCGCCGGGTTCGCCCTCTTCGCCTGGCGCGCGCCGGCCATGCACCGGGGCGGGGTCTTCGCCCCCGTCAGCCGCGAGAGCGCCCTGGTGCTGAACAACATCCTGCTGGCGGCGGCCACGGCCACCGTGCTGCTCGGCACCCTCTATCCGCTGATCCGCGAGGCCATGGCCGGCGAGGCGATCTCCGTGGGACCGCCCTATTTCAATCTGACCTTCACGCCGCTGATGTTCCTGCTGCTGTTCCTGCTGCCGGCCGGGCCGCTGCTGGCCTGGAAGCGGGGGAATGCGGCGGGCGTGGCGCGCAAGCTCTGGCCGGTCCTGGCCGCGGCGCTCGCCTGCGGCCTCTTGGCCCTGGCGCTGATCGTTCCGCGCCACCTGTTCGGGGCCGCCGGCCTGGCTCTGGGCGCCTGGCTGATCCTGGGGGCCGGCGCCGAGGTGGCTGAGCGGATCCGCCTTTTCCGGGTTCCGGGCGCGGAGTCGCTGCGGCGCCTGGGCGGACTGCCCCGCGGCGCCTGGGGCATGACCCTGGCCCATGCGGGTCTCGGGGTCTTCGTCCTGGGGGCGGTCTTCGAAACCAGCTGGAAGGCCGAGACGGCCGAGGTGCTGCAGCCCGGGGGCCGCCTGAGCGTCGCCGGCTACGAAATCGTCCTCGACGAGGTGCGCGGCGTGCTGGGACCCAATTACGAGGCCGAGCGTGGCCGGCTGCGCGCCTTCGCCCCGGACGGGACCCTGGCCTGTTCGCCCACGCCGGAGCGGCGGGCCTATGACGCCGGCGGCCAGACCACCTCCGAGGTCGCCATCTGCAGCCGCGGGCTCAGCCATCTCTATGTGGTGCTGGGCGAGCGCCGCCAGGGGGCCGACGGGGCGCCCGCCTGGCTGGTGACGGGATACTGGAACCCCTGGGCCCTGCTGATCTTCCTGGGGCCGGGCGTGATGGCCCTCGGCGGGGCGGTGTCCCTGTCGGACCGGCGCCTGCGCCTGTCGGCCGGCCGCCGCGCCGAGGGGGCCGCCGCCAGGCCCGAACCCGCGCCGGAGCCTGCGCCATGAGGAGCCTTCGGGCGCTTCTGCTGGTCCTGGTCGGGGTGCTCTGCATGGGCGCGGCGTCCGATCCGGCCGAGCGGCTGGCCGATCCGGCGCAGGAGGCCCGGGCGCGGGAGCTCTTCAAGGAGGTCCGCTGCCTGGTCTGCCAGAACGAGTCCATCGACGCCTCGGAGGCCGAGCTCGCCGCCGACCTGCGGGCCATCGTGCGCCAGCAGGTGGCCGCGGGCTCCAGCGATGATCAGGTGCGCCGCTTCCTGATCGAGCGCTATGGCGAGTATGTGCTGCTCAAGCCGCGATTCAGCCTTGCCAACGCCGCCCTTTGGCTGACGCCCTTCGTGATTTTTCTGCTGGGCGCCCTGATGCTGGCAGGCCGGCTGAGGCGCGCCGAGCCGGAGCCCGACCTTTCGGCCGCCGAGGCCGAGCGCCTGGCCCGTCTGGCCGGCGATGAAAAGCGACACGATTAGGCCGCATCAGCGCCCCCAAGCGGCGCCAAGCCTGTCGTAAAGGTAACTTGAGGGTGGTTGCGCTCTCGTGCATCGAACCTAGCTTGAGGACTGCGGGCATGTGCTATGTCCCATTGAGCCCGCAAGGAATTGGAGCCCATGACCTCTAAGAAGACCGGTTATCTGCTGGGCGCCGTCGCCGGCGTCGGTGTGGCCGCCGCCGCCCTGGCCGCCACCGATGTGCGACTGCCCATGGCCGAGAAGGCCGCGCCGTCCATGCCCCTGATCCGCACGTCTGCGGCCCCGGTCTTCGCTCCCCCGCCAGGGGCTCCGCTGTCCTTCGCCGACATCTTCGAGAAGGTCTCGCCCGCCGTGGTCTCGGTCAATGTGACCTCGGAGGCCGATGCGCGGGCTCTGCGTTCCATTCCGGGCCTGGAGGGCTTCCCCTTCGGCATCATTCCGCGCACGCCGCCGGGCGGCTCGGAGGGCGAAGAGGAGGACGGCGCCAACCGTCCGACCCAGATGTCGGCCGGCTCGGGCTTCTTCATCTCCGCCGACGGCTTCATCGTGACCAACAATCACGTCGTGGAGAACGCCCGGGAGATCAAGGTCGTCCTCAAGGACGAGCGCGAACTGGTGGCGACCATCGTCGGCCGCGACGAGGCGACGGATCTCGCCGTCCTCAAGGTTCAGGGTTCGAACTTCCCCTATGTGACCTTCGAGAACGACGCGGTGCCGCGGGTCGGCGACTGGGTGATCGCCGTGGGCAACCCCTTCGGCCTGACGGCGACGGCCACCTCGGGCATCGTCTCGGCCTATGGCCGCGACATCGGCGAGACCTTCGTGGACTTCATCCAGATCGACGCCCCCATCAACCGGGGCAATTCCGGCGGCCCGACCTTCGACATCTATGGCCGGGTGATCGGGGTGAACACCGCCATCTTCTCCCCCTCCGGCGGATCGGTGGGGATCGGCTTCGCCATTCCGGCGGCCACGGCCGATTCCATCACCCGCCAGCTGATCGCCCGCGGCAGCGTCACCCGCGGCTATATCGGGGCCACCATCCAGAACTACACCCGAGACATGGCCGCGGCCCAGGGCCTGGGCGACCAGCGCGGGGCCATCGTCTCCGACACCGTGCCCGGCGGGCCCTCCGACCGGGCGGGTCTGCAGGCCGGGGACATCGTCGTCGCGGTGAACGGCGTGACGGTCCGCACCTCTTCGGAGCTGACCCGCGAAGTGGCCAAGGCCACCGCCGGCGACACCCTGCGTCTGGACGTGATCCGCGGCGGGTCGCGCCGGGTGATCCAGGTCCGCTCGGGCACGCGGCCCAATGAGCGGGAGCTGGCGGCCAACGAAAACTCCGGCGGACCTACGACGCCGCGCGGCCAGGCGCCGGCCCAGCCCGCATATCCGGTGGTGCTGGGCATGTCGCTGGCCCCGCTGGACGCGGCCAATCGCCGCTCGTTCAACATCCCTGAGGCCGTCCGCGGGGTTGTAGTGACCGCGCTGGAACAGTCCTCCGACGCCGCCCGCAAGGGCCTGCGCCGCGGTGACGTCATCGTGCGGGCCAACAACCGCGCCGTGGCCGCCGCCAGCGATCTGTCGGCCGAGGTGGACGCCGCCCGGGCGGCGGGTCGCCCCAGCGTGCTGGTGGGCGTCAACCGTGACGGACGCACCCTCTTCCTTCCGCTGGAGATCGGGGGCTAAGTCCTCCGCAGGCACAGGGGCGTCGCATGCGGATACTGGTGGTCGAAGACGATCTGGAAGCGGCGGAGGCCATGGTTCGGGGCCTCACCGAGGCTGGCCACGACTGCCAGGCCGCCGCCGATGGCGAGGCGGGGCTCGAGGCCGCGCGCAAGGGCGGCTTCGACGTCTTGATCGTTGATCGCATGATGCCCCGGATGGATGGCGTCGCCCTGGTGGAAACCCTGCGGCGGGAGGGCGACCACACGCCGGTCCTCTTCCTCTCGGCCCTGGGAGAGATCAATGACCGGGTGGACGGACTGAAGGCCGGCGGCGACGATTATCTGGTCAAGCCCTACGCCTTCGCCGAACTCAGCGCCCGGGTGGAAGCCCTGGCCCGCCGCCGCGAGACCGGATCGGTCCAGACCCTGCTTCGCGTGGGTGAGCTTGAGATGGATCTGATCGCCCGCACCGTCCATCGGCAGGGGCGCGAGATCGACCTTCAGCCGCGGGAGTTCCAGCTTCTGGAGTTCATGATGCGTCACGCCGGCCAGGCGGTGACGCGCACCATGCTGCTGGAGAAGGTCTGGGAGTATCACTTCGATCCCCAGACCAACGTGATCGACGTCCACGTCTCGCGGCTGCGGTCCAAGATCGACAAAGGCTTCGACCGTCCCATGCTGCAGACGGTGCGCGGCGCGGGCTACCGGCTCGATCCTTAGGGTCGCCGGGCCATGCGCCTGCCGCGCATCTTCCGCACGACGCCCTTCCGGCTGACCCTGCTGTTCCTGGCCCTGTTCGCGGCCTCGGCCAGCGCCTTTCTGGCCTATGTCTATATGGCCACCGCCGGTGAGGCCACGCGCCGCACCGACCAGCAGATCACCCGCGAGATGCGCACCTTGCAGGGCGCCTATGGGCGCGCCGGCGTCCGGGCCCTGAACCAGTCGCTGATCGAGCGGGCGGCCAGCGAGCGGCCCTATCTCTATCTGCTGATGCGCGAGGACGGGAGCCGCATCTCCGGCTCCATCGAGGAAAGCCCGGTGGAGGCCTTCAACGGCGAACCGGTATGGACCAGCTTCCGCGTCACCGAATACGACGTCCAGGGGCGTGAGATCGACCGTCCCGCCCGCGGCCTTCAGGAGCGTCTGAGCGGCGGCGAGATTCTCTTTGTCGGCGCCGATGTGGGCGAGGACGAGGCCTATGTGGTCAGCGTGGTCCGCGCCCTGTGGGGGGCGGGCGCCCTTGTCATCGTGCTGGGCCTGGCCGGCGGGGTGGTGGTCAGCCGCAATGTCAGCCGCTCCATGACCGGCCTGAACGAGGTGGTGGCCGCGGTTCGCAACGGCGACCTCTCCGCCCGCGCCCCCGTGCGCGGAACGCGGGACGAGCTGGACGAGCTGGCCGTGGGCCTCAACGAGATGCTCGACCGGCTGGAACGCTCCATGGCCGGGCACAAGCATACGGGCGACGCCATCGCCCATGACCTCCGCTCGCCGCTCACGCGCCTGCGGGCGCGGCTGGAGGCCTCGTTCCTGGACCTGGAGGCGGGTCGCGGCGATCCGGAGGCGGCCCTGGCGCGGGCCATCGAGGATACTGACGGGGTGCTGAAGACCTTCGGCGCGGTCCTGGCTATCGCCCGGCTGCAGGCGGCGGGCGCCGCGCCCGATCCGGTGATCTTTGACCCCGCAGGCCTGGCGGCCGATATCTGCGAGCTCTACGAGCCCCTCTGCGAGGACCACGGCCCGGACTTCAAGGCCGAACTCACCCGCGGCCTCTCCATCCGGGCCAACCGGGAGTTCATGGCTCAGGCGCTGGCCAATCTGCTGGACAACGCCATCAAGTACACGCCCATCGGCGGCGCCATCATGCTGCGGGTGCGCCGGCGCTCCTCGGGCGAGGTGGAGTTCTCGGTCACCGACACCGGGCCAGGGGTGCCCGAGACCGATCGGGAGCGGGTCATCGAACGCTTCGTGCGCCTGGAAAACAGCCGCAACCAGCCCGGCGCGGGGCTGGGGCTGTCCCTGGTGGCCGCCGTCGCCGAAGCCCATGGCGGGCGGATCGAGCTTTCCGAAGGGCCCGGCAAGGTGGGGGAGGTGGGCCCTGGCCTGCGGGTGGCGGTGATCCTGCCGCCGGCGGGCTAGACTCACCGCCGGCCCGCGCTGTTTGCCAGCGCCGCGCCTTGGCCTTCACACTGAGGCCATGAGCCGACTCGCCCACCAGCTTCGCCCCTGCGGTCCCGTTATCGACGCCAAGGCCGCCGAACGCGCCCATGACATCCTGGCTCCGGCCGCACAAAACCAGGGTTGGGCGGAGGATCTGGCGGCGGCCTGGCCCGCGCTCGCCCCGGTCTTCGGCGCCTCGCCCTATCTGGCGGGGCTGGCGCGGCGGACGCCGGCCCGCCTGGGCGCCCTGCTGGCCGCCGAGCCGGAAGCCATGCTGCGCGCCCTGCTGGATCGGGCCCACGACGCAGGCGATCTGCCTGTGGCCGAGGCGTCGGCCGCCTTGCGCCAGGCCAAGCGCGACGCCCACCTGCTGATCGCCCTGGCCGATCTGGGCGGGGTCTGGGGCCTCGACGCGGTGACCGGCGCCCTGACCCGCCTGGCGGACACCACCCTTGCGGCGGCTCTGCGAGCGGCGGCCCGGGCCGAGGTGGAGGCCGGCCGACTTCAGTCGGTGGGGGAGGGGCCTGAGGGGCCGGTTCCCGGCTATTTCGGCCTGGCCATGGGCAAGCAGGGCGCCTTCGAGCTGAACTATTCCAGCGATATCGACTTCTCGGTCTTCTATCACCCCGACCGGCTGCCGGTGAGCGAAGGTGTGGAGCCGCGGGCCTTCGCCGTGCGCCTGACCCAGGCGGTGGCGGCCCTGATGCAGGACCGCACGCCTGAGGGCTATGTGTTCCGGGTGGATCTGAGGCTCAGGCCCGATCCCTCGTCCACCCCGCTGGCCGTCACCGTGGCGGCCGCCTTCGAATACTATGAGACTGTCGGCCAGAACTGGGAGCGGGCGGCCTTCATCAAGGCGCGACCCTGCCTGGGCGACCTGCCGGCCGGCCAAGCCTTCCTGGACGAGCTGGCGCCCTTCATCTGGCGCAAGAACCTGGACTTCGCCGCCATCGCCGACATCCATTCCATCAAGCGGCAGATCCACGTCCACAAGGTGGACGAGCGCCTGGCCGCCAAGGGCGCGGACCTGAAGCTGGGGCGGGGCGGCATCCGCGAGATCGAGTTCTATGTCCAGACCCAGCAGCTGATCCTGGGGGGGCGCCATCCGGAGCTGAGGTCGCCGCGCACCCTGCAGGCCCTGGCCGATCTGACCGCGGCCGGCCATGTGAGCCCCGAGGCCGCCCAGGAGCTGACCCAAGCCTATGAGGTGCTGCGCGCGGTGGAGCACCGGGTGCAGATGATCGCCGACGAACAGACCCACCGTCTGCCGGAGTCCGACGCCGAACGGCGGCGGGTGGCGGCCCTGCACGGGCATGAGGCGGTCAAGGGCTTCGACGCCGCCATCACTCGGACCCTGACCCAGGTCAACCGCCGCTATGGGGAGCTGTTCCCCGACGAGGAGGCCCTGTCCTCCCGCTTCGGCAGCCTGATCTTCACCGGGGTGGATGATGATCCGGCCACACTGAAGACCCTGCAGCGCATGGGCTTTGATCACCCGGCCCGCGTCTCCCAGACCATCCGGTCCTGGCACCATGGCCGCATCGCCGCCACGCGCACGGAGCGCGGCCGGGAGCTTTTCACCCGTCTGGCCCCGCGTCTGCTGGAGGCCGCGCACGCCACCGGCGCGCCCAATGCGGCCTTCAACCGGTTCACCGATTTCTTCGCCGGCCTGTCCTCAGGCGTGCAGATTCAATCCCTGTTCCTGGCCAATCCGAAGCTGTTCGAGCTGCTGGTTCAGGTCATGGCCTTCGCGCCCAAGCTGGCGGCCACCCTGGCGCGGCGGCCCGCCGCGCTGGACGCTCTGATCGACGGCGACTTCTTCGCCGAGATCGATCCGGCGGAAGACGAGGCGGTGATGGCCCTGGCCATCGCCCGCGCCGACGGCTTCGAAGAGGTGATGGACGCCGTGCGGCGGGTGCACCGCGAACAGGCCTTCCGTCTGGGCGTGCAGGTGATGAGCGGCGTGGCCAGCGCCGAGCGCGTGGGCCGGGGCTTCGCCGACCTGGCCTATCTCTGCATCCGCACCCTGGCGCCGGCGGCCCTGGCCGAGGCCGAGCGGATCGGCGGCGCCTTTCCAGGCCAGGTGGCCGTGGTGGCCCTTGGCAAGTGCGGGTCGCGGGAGATGAGCGCGGGCTCTGATCTCGACCTGATGACCCTCTACCGGGCCGACGATCCGCGGGCCATGTCGGCGGTGAAATCCTGGGGGGCGGAGACCTTCTATGGCCGTTTCACCCAGAGGCTGATCGCGGCCTTGTCCCTGCCCACCGCCGAGGGCGAGCTCTATGAGGTGGACATGCAACTGCGCCCCTCCGGCACGCAAGGGCCGGTGGCGGTGAGCCGGGCCGCATTTGAAGCCTATTATTCGGGAGAGGCCGAGACCTGGGAGTTGCTGGCCCTCACCCGGGCGCGGGTGGTCTGGGCCAGCACGCCGGACTTCGCCGACGAGGCCGCCCTGCTGATCGAGGCGGCCCTGCGCCGGCCCAGGGACGCCCGGCGTCTGGCCAAGGACGTCCGGGCCATGCGCAGCCTGCTGGAGAAAGAGCGACCCCCCCGCGACTTCTGGGACATGAAGCTCAACCGCGGGGGGCTGGTGGATGTGGAGTTCGCCGCCCAGTTCCTGCAACTGGCCCATGCCACCGACGGCGGCCCCCTGCGGCCCAATACGGGGGCGGCGCTCGCCGCCTTCCGCGAGGCGGGGCTTGGGCCGACCGAGCCCTTGCAGGCCCTGGAGGACGCCTGGCGCCTGCAGCAGAACCTCACCCAGCTCACCAAGCTGGCTTTGGAGGACGAGGCCGATCCTGCGGCGGAGCCGACGGCCTTCCGGCGACTGATGGCCCGGGCGGCCGGCGTGGCGGATTTCAAGGCGGTGAAGCCGGCGGTGGAGCGGGCGCGGAAATCCGCCCGCAACGGCTATGAAATCATTGTGCAAGTTTAGGCGACGGAATTGGCGGCCTTAGCCGTTGAACTTCCTGGACGGCCTAGCCGGAGAACGACCGATGCCACGCACCGCCCTGATCTGCCTGTGCCTGAGCGCCCTGGCCACGCCGGCCGCGGCCCAGATGTTCGGCCGCGCCCCCAATCCCGACCTGAACGGGGACGGTCACGTGACGGCGGCGGAGTACCGCAAGTCACAGGCCGACTCCCTGCTGGGCTCGTTCGACAAGAACAAGGATGGCCAGATCAGCCGGGCGGAGTTCAAGGCCCTGGAAGACATGGCCCGCCGGTTTGGCGGCCAGGCGGGCGCCGGCCGCGTGGCGGCGCTGTGGACGCAGATGGACGCCGATCGCAACGGCATGGTCACTCGCGCCGAGATCGAGGCCGCGGCCGATCGCCGGTTCGCCACCGCGGACCTTGACCGGGACGGACGTCTCGACAAGGTGGAGCTCACAAGTCTCAGGCAGGGCCGGGCGAGTGCCGGCAAGTGATCCCCGCCAGACCTCGGCTCGCCCAGGAGCATTGAAGCTTGGCCGCCTCAGCCACGGCGCAGACTTCGGTCGATCCGGACGCCGAGCTGCTGGCTCGGGTCGCCCGGGGCGACGCCGCGGCGGTGCGCGCCCTGGTGGGACGCAAGCTGCCGCGAATCCACAGCCTGGCCTACCGGCTGCTGGGGGACGCCGCCGAGGCCGAGGACGTGGCGCAGGAGACGATGCTGCGCGCATGGCGACAGGCGGGCGGCTGGCGGCCGGGATCGGCGCGGTTCGACACCTGGCTGCACCGGGTGGCGCTCAACCTCTGCTACGACCGGCTGCGGCGTCGGCGGGAGATCGTCACCGAGACGCCTCCCGAACAGGTCGATCCCGCGCCCTCGCCGGAGCGAAGCCTGGAGACGCTGGACGTGGGCGTCCGGGTGGCGCGCGCCCTGGATCAGCTTCCGGCCCGGCAGCGCGAGGCGATCATCCTGTGTCACTATCAGGACCTGGGGAACATCGAGGCGGCCGCCGCCATGGAGGTCAGCGTCGAGGCGCTGGAAAGCCTGCTGGGCCGTGGACGCCGCGCCCTGCGCACAGCCCTGGCGTCGCAGGATGAAGGATGACGGGATGCCCCACGCCATGACCCCGGACCGTTTCGCCGAACTGGCCGACGCCTTT
The DNA here is from genome assembly GCF_036723115.1 of Phenylobacterium sp. Taxonomy (GTDB): domain Bacteria; phylum Pseudomonadota; class Alphaproteobacteria; order Caulobacterales; family Caulobacteraceae; genus Phenylobacterium. Next base: position 17,223 of record NZ_DAIMHV010000023.1, read on the forward strand.
GGCGGCGAGGTCGCCCGCTGGCCCCTGGCCGAACAGGAGGCGGCCGCCAGCTTCGTGGCCGATCATCCGCAGGCCGCCGAGACGGTGTTGCGGGCCGCCGCCGATCTCGACTGGACGCTCGGCCAATGGCGCGCGCCGGCCGCCGCCCCTGGGCTTTACGCCGCCGTGCTGGAAGCCGCCCCCCGGGCGCGGCAGGCGCGGGCCTGGACCACCTGGCTTTGGCGCACCGGCCTGGGCGCAGGCCTGGTGGCGGCGGGCGCCGCAGGCCTGATGGCCGGGGTGGTGGTCTCCAGCTCTGTGGCGCCGGCCTCGGATCTCGACGTCATCGCCGCGGCCGCGCCGACGTATGAAGACCTGGCCGCCGCTGTCGGAGGAGAGGTTTGATGTCCCCGCGAACCCTGACCATCGCCCTGTTCGTCTCCCTGGCGGTGAACCTGTTCGCCATCGGTGCGGTGGTGGGAGGGCTGGTGGTGGCCGGACGGCTGGCCGAGAGCCGCCTGGAGTCCATGCGCCCGGGACCGCCGGCCTTCTTCGGCGCCATGGACGCCCTCCCGGCCGAACGCCAGGACGCCTATCGCCAGACCCTGCGAGGCGAGGCGGGCGAGGTGCGTCGCAAGCTCATGGCCGCAGGCCAGGCCCGCCGGGAGGCCTGGAGCCAGCTGGCGGCCGAGCCCCTCGACACCACCGCCGTCCGGCGGGACCTGGCCCGCGCCCAGGCCATAGAGGCCGAGGCCCGCGGGGCGATCGAAGGGCGGGTGGTGGACTTCGCCGCCGATCTCAGCCCTGCGGAACGGCGACGCTTCGCCGAGGCCCTGGCCGAGCCGCCCCGCCGCCATCGCGACGGCCGTCGCCCTGACCGGCCGGGCGAGCGCCCTGGTCCCCCTGAGCCGGCCCCGCCGCCGGTTCCTTGACGGCGCTCACGCCGCCGCGCCCGGCCGCCGCACCGACGGGTGGCTTGCGCCGGCGTCCTTGGCCTGGCGCACGGGGATGGAGAAGCCCACCGTCGTGCCCTCACCCGGGGCGCTCTGGATGTCCAGGGCGCCGCCGTGCATCTCCACCATGGATTTGGTGAGCGCCAGACCCAGGCCAGTGCCCTGCTGGGTCTTGGAATGCTGGCTCTCGATCTGCTCGAAGGGCTTGGCCAGGCGGGCGAGATCGGCTGCTGCGATGCCGATGCCGGTGTCCTTGACGCTGATCCGCACCCGTTCGCCCAGGGGATCGGGCCTGGCCTCCGCCCGCACGGTGACGCGTCCGCCCCGGGGCGTGAACTTGATGGCGTTGGACAACAGGTTGAGCAGCACCTGTTTGATAGCGCGATAGTCGGCCTCCACCTCGGGCAGGTCCCGGGGGAATTCCGTGTGCACGGCCAGGCCCGCGGCCTCGGCCCGGTTGCGCACCAGCCGTACGGCGTCCTCCACCACATCCTCGAGGGTGAGGGGCTCGAACTTCATGTTCATCTTCCCCGCCTCGATCTTCGACATGTCCAGAATGTCGTTGATCAGCGCCAGCAGGTGCTGGCCAGAGGAGAGGATGTCGCCGGCATATTCCTTGTAACGCGCGTCCCCCAAGGGACCGAACATCTCGCCAACCATGATCTCGGAGAAGCCGTTGATGGCGTTCAGCGGCGTGCGCAGCTCGTGGCTCATATTGGCCAGGAATTCGCTCTTGGCCTTGTTGGCGGCCTCGGCCCGGACCTTCTCGGTCTCGTACTTGCGGGCCAGTTCGGACAACTGCTCCTGGCTGTGCTCCAGGCTCACCACGGCCCGCTGCAGCTCTTCCTCGTTGCGGCGGCGCGCCTCTTCCTGCGTCTTGATGGCGGTGATGTCGGCGGCCGTCATGACCAGACCGCCCTCGGCCGTCCGGCGTTCTGAAATCTGAATCCACCGGCCGTCGTGCAACTCGGCCTCGCGCACCCCGCGGCGGCCGTCGGCGGCGGGCTGCTGCTGGCGGATGGCCAGAACCGCGAAGCGATTGACCTCCGAACGCAGGGCGCCGGGCTTCAGCAGCCGGGCCTCCAGGGAGAAGACGCTGCGATAGTTTCGATTGCACATCAGCAGGCGGCCGTGGCGGTCCCACAGGACAAAGGCCTCGGAGAAGCTCTCGATGGCGTCGCGCAGGCGGGTTTCTGCGGCCTGGGCGCGGGCCTGGGCCATGCGCTCCTCAGTGACGTCCAGGGCCACCCCGATGATGCGGGCGAAGCCGCCCTCCCGCGCCTGGCCGAAGGCCTGGCCCCGGGCGTCGACCCACAGGGGCCGTTCGCCGGGCTCGCCGGGCACGCGGAACGAGACGTCGAAAGCGCCATACATGGCCGCGGTGGCCAGGGCCTGGCGGACCCGCTCCCGGTGGTCAGGCGAGACCCGGTCGAGCACATCCGAGCCGCTGGCCAGCCCGCCGCCGCCCCAGCCCAGCATGCCTGCGGTGACGTCGGACATGAACACCTCGTCGGTGACCAGATCCCATTCCCAGATGCCGCATCGCGCGGCCTCCACCGCCAGGCGGAACCGCTGTTCGCTGTCGAAGAAGGCCTGCTGCGTCGCCTCGGCCTGCCGGCTCTGCTGGAACAGCAACAGGCCCAGCAGAAAGGCGACGGCCAGCGGGATCAGCACCCAACCCAGCTGCTCGCGCGCCGCCAGCAG
>NZ_DAIMHV010000023.1:19958-26424 GCF_036723115.1 Phenylobacterium sp.
CGCCACGGCGAAGGCCGCAGTGAGGCTTTCGGCCTGGGCCACCCCGTCCGGACCGTTGATCGCCAGCGGCAGGCCGCGGGTGGTGAAGATGGCCTGAGGCGCGTCAGGCTTGAGGAGGCTGTCCAGCCGCTCGGGCCGCACCGCGGCGAACAACCAGCGCCGACCCGCCGGAGTGGAGACGGAGGCGGCGGCCACCAGCACGGCGCGGGCCTCCCCCTCGGCGGCGAGCCAGGCGCTCTGAGGCGATCGTTCGGCGAAGGCCGCCAGCCGGGGCCAGTCGACGCCTGTGGCGGCGCCGGCCAGGGCCAGCTCTCGCGACCCGTCCAGGATAGCGACGGCCTCGACCACGCCGGCGCCGGTCTTCAGGGCCAGCTCGGCGGCTTCCAGGGGGCTCTCGGGGTCCGACGTCAGGGCGGCGGAGGCCGCCGCCAGACCGCCGCGGGCCGCAGCCAGCTCCGTCTCCAGCCGGGCGGCCAGGGTGGCGGCCTCCCCGGGCAGGGCCGCGCCGCCCTGGGTCACGCGGGTGGGCTCGCTCTGAATTCGCGCCACGGCGAAGGCGGTGTAGACCGCCATCAGAAGCAGGGTGGTCAGGATGGCGACGCGGGCGAAGGCGAAGGTCTGCGGCGGTCGCGACCCTGCGCCGCCGTCCCCGCCGCGTGACCTGCCTCGCGCCGCGTTCTGACTACCGCGTCCGGCCAAGACCCGCCGCTCCCTTACCCCACAAACCGAGTCACCCGCGCCCTTGAGTCTATGCCTCCGGATTCCGGTCGTCACGGGGCATGCGCCAGCTTTGGGGCTCATGCCCGCATCCGGTCTGTCTCTGGAGCGCTTCGCGGCCCAGGTCTATACAATCGACCCATGACCCAGACTTCAGATCCCGTCGTCATCGCCAGTTTCGCCCGCACCCCCATGGGGAGTTTCCAGGGGGCGCTCAGTCCGTTGAAGGCCACAGACCTGGGCGCTGTGGCCGTGCGCGCGGCGGTGGAGCGGTCCGGGGTGGACGCCGGTCGGGTGGAGCAGATCTTCATGGGCTGCGTCCTGCCTGCGGGCCTGGGCCAGGCGCCGGCCCGCCAGGCGGCCCTCGGCGCGGGCCTGCCGCTCGGCGTTCAGGCCACCACCGTCAACAAGATGTGCGGCTCCGGGATGCAGGCGGCCATCATGGCCCATGACGCCCTGGCCGCGGGTTCCGCCGAGGTGATCGTCGCCGGCGGCATGGAGAGCATGTCAAACGCCCCCTACCTGCTGCTCAAGCATCGCGGCGGGGCGCGGATCGGCCACGATACGGCGTCCGATCACATGTATCTGGATGGCCTGGAGGACGCCTATGAGCCGGGCCGGCTGATGGGATCCTTCGCCGAGGAGACGGCGGCCGCCTACCAGTTCACCCGCGAGGCCATGGACGCCTACGCCATCGAAAGCCTGAGGCGCGCGCGACAGGCGGTCGAGACGGGCGCCTTTTCCCGCGAGATCGCCGCGGTGGAGGTGACGAGCCGCAAGGGCGTGGCGAGCGTCTCCACCGACGAACAGCCCCTGAAGGCCGATCCCGCCAAGATCCCGACCCTGAAACCCGCCTTCGCCCGGGACGGCGCCATCACCGCAGCCAACGCCAGCTCGATCAGCGACGGGGCGGCGGCCCTGGTCATGACAAGGGCCTCGGCAGCCGAGGCTCTGGGCCTCAACCCCGTGGCGCGGATCGTGGCCCACGCCGCCCACGCCCATCAGCCCGGCCTCTTCACCACCGCGCCCGTGCCTGCCATGCAGAAGGCGCTCAGCCGCGCCGGCTGGTCGGTGGCGGATGTGGATCTGTTCGAGGTGAACGAGGCTTTCGCCGTGGTGGCGATGATCGCCGAGCGGGAACTGTCCATCCCGCGGGAGAAGCTGAATGTGCACGGCGGCGCCTGCGCGCTCGGCCATCCCATCGGCGCGTCGGGCGCCCGCATCCTGGCCACCCTGATCGCGGCCCTGGAGGCCACGGGCGGCCGGCGCGGCCTCGCCAGCCTGTGCATCGGCGGGGGCGAGGCCACGGCGGTGGCTGTGGAGCGGCTCTGAGGCGCGCCCCCGAAGGCGGCCTCAACCCGGAGAGATCATCTTCTCCGGGCGGACCACCTCGTCGAACTCCTCATTGGTGACATAGCCCCCGCCCACGGCCTCGTCGCGCAGGGTGGTGCCGTTCTTGTGGGCGGTCTTGGCGATCTTGGCGGCGTTGTCGTAGCCGATCTTGGGCGCGAGCGCGGTGACCAGCATCAGCGAGCGCTCGAGGGCGGCCTTGATGTTGTCCTCGCGGGCCTCGATGCCCACCACGCAGTTGTCGGTGAAGGAGATGGCCGCATCGGCCAGCAGGCGGCAGGACTGCAGGAAGTTGTAGGCCATCACCGGGTTGAAGACATTCAGCTCGAAGTGACCCGAGGCGCCGGCGAAGGTCATGGTGGCCTGGTTGCCGAACACCTGGGTGCAGACCATGGTCAGGGCTTCGCACTGGGTCGGGTTGACCTTGCCCGGCATGATGGACGAGCCGGGCTCGTTCTCCGGCAGGGAAAGCTCTCCCAGGCCCGAGCGGGGGCCCGAGCCCAGGAAGCGGATGTCGTTGGCGATCTTGAACAGCGAACCGGCCACGGTGTTGATGGCCCCGTGGCTGAAGACCATGGCGTCGTGGGCGGCCAGGGCCTCGAACTTGTTGGGGGCGGTCACGAAGGGCAGGCCGGTGATGGCGGCGATCTTCTCGGCCACCAGCTCGGCGAAGCCCACCGGCGCGTTGAGGCCGGTGCCCACGGCGGTGCCGCCCTGGGCCAGCTCATAGAGGCCATAGAGGGTGTCCTTCAGCCGGCGCACGCCGGTGGAGACCTGTTGGGCGTAGCCCGAGAATTCCTGGCCCAGGGTGAGCGGCGTGGCGTCCTGGGTGTGGGTGCGGCCGATCTTGATGATGTGGTCGAAGGCCTCAGTCTTGGTCTTCAGAGCCGCGTGAAGATGCTCCAGGGCCGGCATCAGCTCGCGGGCCACCTGCTCGGCGCAGGCGATGTGCATGGCCGTGGGATAGGTGTCGTTGGACGACTGGCTCATGTTCACGTGGTCGTTGGGATGGACCGGCGACTTCGAGCCCATCACCCCGCCCAGGATCTCAATGGCGCGGTTGGAGATCACCTCATTGGCGTTCATGTTCGACTGGGTGCCCGACCCCGTCTGCCAGACCACCAGGGGGAAGTGGTCGTCGAGCTTGCCGTCGATGACCTCCTGGGCGGCCTGGACGATGGCCGCGCCGATCTTCGGGTCCAGCCGGCCCAGGGCCATATTGGCCTCAGCCGCCGCACGCTTGACCACGCCCAGGGCGCGGATCACGGGCTGGGGCTGCCGCTCCCAGCCGATCTTGAAGTTGCCGATGCTGCGCTGGGACTGGGCGCCCCAGTAGCGATCGGCCGGAACCTCGATCGGGCCGAAGGTGTCGGATTCGGTGCGGGTCGCGGTCATCGGGGCCTCCAGCCATGGAATTGTCGCGCCGGTTTAGCGAGGCCGGGCGAGACTGCAAAGCGCCCCCAGGCTAGGAAGAGCCATGAACGACGGCTGGATCCATCACGGCAAGGTCCGCGCCCGGGAGACCACGGGCGGGGTCGAGGTGGTCGTGGACGGCCTGACCACCCAGGCCAAGTACTACAAGCCCCTGATCTATGAGTTCTTCCGCAAGGCCTGGCGCGGATCGCGACCGGCCTGGGGAGAGTATGCCGTGGAGATCGCCATGGAGTATGTGGGCGACCCGCCTTGGCTTGACCTGGACAATCTGGCCAAGGCCATTCTGGACGCCATAAAGGGCTATGTGTTCCACGATGACGCCCAGGTGGGCCGCCTGCTGGTGGAACGCCGCGCCGGGGAGCGGGAGCGCATCATCGTGGTGGTGCGAAGGCTCAGCCAGCCGGGCTTCGACGCGGCCACCGCCGCAGGTTCAAGCGGGCTTCGCCGGCCGCTCTAGGGCCAGGGCCAGCAGGGCGCCATAGGCCACCACCACGAAGGCCCCGTACCGGCCCAGGCTTTCAGGGGCGCTGCCTGGCATCACCTGCTGGAAGAAGGCCAGCACCAGGGCCGCGCCCGCCAGGCCGGGCAGGGCGAAGGCGCCCGCCGCCAGAAGCCAGCCCCGCCGCTTCAGCCGACGCAGCCGGGCGGTGAGGTGGAAAAAGAAGAGGGTGGCGCCGACCACCAGGCCGGCGTTCAGCGCATAGAACCAGAAGGCGGTCTCGATGAGACCCGGCGCAAAGGCCGCATAGAAGGCGGTGACGGCGGCCCAGACCAGCACGCCTGAGAGCGAAAACCAGACATAGTCCTGCTTTGACACCGTTCAGCCCCCCAAGGCCCCGCTTTCGGGAGCTTGTGCGATGAGTGTGCCAGCCGCATGTCGATTCAACCGAGGGCGTTTGAAACCCCGATGCGGCGCCCGTGAAACGTGCGCGCAAAACAGTTGCGGCCGCGCCTTTCGGGCGCGGCCGCTGTCTCGCGAACCGATCCTGGGGGGAGCAAAGGTTCAGCGATACTGCTGCAGCCGTGTGGTCCGCAGGCCGGCCATGCCGTGCCGGTCGATGGACTTCTGCCAGGCGAGGAACTCCTCGGAGGTCAGGTCATAGCGCTTCAGCGCGTCTTCCAGGCTGAGCAGCCCGCCGCGCACGGCGGCGACCACCTCGGCCTTGCGCCGGATCACCCAGCGACCCGTATCGGCTGGCGGCAGATCGGCCAGAGTCAGGGGAGCGCCTGTCGGACCGATCACATAGGGCTCCCCGCGACTGTTCGTCCGGGTCTGCTGTTGTTGCAACATGGCTTTACGCCTTTCCCACCATCATCGTTGGGAAAGACCATAGGGCCGCTGCCATAACAGCTGGTGAATCCCGATAGTGAAGACCGGAGTAACCATTCGCTCCCCCATGTACTAGAATGATACAGTCATAGTTTTCAGAGGCGATTAACCTATGCTAATCGCCAGTTACTTGGAAAATTATCGGCGCATGCTGATAAGTTCATCCAGCATCTGATCTGAAGTCGTGATGATGCGCGAGCAGGCCGAGTAGGCTTTCTGCGTGGTGATCAGGCCGGTGAACTCCGCCGAGAGGTCCACAGTCGAGTTTTCAAGGGTCGACGGCGAAATGGTGCCCGCCCCGCTCAGCCCCGCTTGCTTGATCGTGAACTCGCCACTCTCGATGGTGGCGCGATAGGCGTTCCCGCTCACTGCGCGCAGACCATCGGGATTGGCGAAGGTGGCCACCCCAATCTGAGCGATCTTGCGCACCTGGCTGTTGTCGAAAATGGCCGAGACGACGCCCAGCTCGTCCACCTCCACGCCCACCACCGTGCCCACGGTGGCGCCGTCGGGATTGACCACCTTCACCGTGGAAGCGCTGGCGTACTGGGTCACATTGTCCAGGTCGAAGGCGATGTCCTGGGCGCCGACCCCGAGCGTGTCGGCCCAGCGCGGCGTTCCCGCCGCACCCGAGGCGGCCAGGCTGATGGACGGCGCAGCGCCAGCGGCGCCGAACAGCGTCGTGTTGGCCAGGTCCATGGTCCCGTCGGAATTGAACACCACCATGCCGGCCGTGATCTGGCCGGAGGGACCGCCGGTCACGTCGCTGGCCGGGATGGCGTAGATTTCGGCGTGCCACTCGTTGGGGTTGGCGTCGCTCTTGAGGAACGACATGGCGATCTTGTGGATGCCGCCCACCGTGTCGACCACGTTCATCTCGATGGTGAAGTCGGGCTGGGTGCCGGTGGCCGGGTCGGAATTCACCTCCCAGTCGGCCATGGACCGGGTGGTGGCGTCATAGGTCGCCTCGGCCGCCGAGATGGTCTGGGTCTTGTTCAGATTGGCGCTCAGAACCACGTTGGCGGTGGCCTGCACGGCCGAGCCCAGGTTCTTGACGTTGATGGAGTTCAGCTCCGTCAGGTCCGAGGGGTTGTAGCGGATCGAGCCGTCGGCGGCGATCGGCCAGCCTTGCAGGTAGAAGCCCGCGTCATTGCGCAGGAAGCCGTCGGGATCGACGCTGAACGAGCCGGCGCGGGTGAAGACGCGTTTGTCGGCCGAGGTCAGGCCCGCGCCCTTTTCGGTGACGATGAAGAAGCCGTCCCCCGAGATCGCCAGGTCGGTGGAGGAGTTGGCGCTCTGAATAAGCCCCTGCTGGCTGATGTACTGGCGCGTCAGGCCCTGAACGCCGCCGGCGCTGTATCGCCCGGTCACCGCCTGGGCGGTGACGATGTTGGCGAAGTTCACCTGGTTGCGCTTGTAGGCCACCGTATTGATGTTGGCGATGTTGTCCGAAATGGCGGCGAGCGCCGAGGAGTTGGCGGTCAGTCCCGACACGCCGGCGAGCATGGCGCTGTTGATGCTCATGGGTCCTTGCCTTCTTTCTCTGTGTTCTTGGGGGGAGGGCGAGCAGGTCCTTCAAGGACCCGGTCAGGCCGCCTGGGCCGGCGTTTCGTCGTCGGCGGGATTGTTGTTGGG
>NZ_DAIMHV010000024.1:0-25843 GCF_036723115.1 Phenylobacterium sp.
GCCCGCCCAGGGTCAGCAGGGGGCTGTCCGGCCAGGTCTGGCCTGGGGCGGCCAGGCCGTTGATCATGGTGTCGGCGATGCGCTCGGCCACCCGGTCGAAGTCTGCGATCTCGTAGCCGGCGATCCAGGTGTCGGACCAGCAGAGCTGGTCGATGATCAGGTGGGCCAGCATGTAGCGACGCGGCCCCGTCAGCCAGGGGGCGTCGGCGGGGCGCAGCAGCCGGGCCAGCCGCTGGCGCAAGGCGCGGTAGGCCTCCACCAGCTCCTCGTCCCCCGGGGTTCCGATCTGGGTGATCTCGCCGAAGGGCAGCAGGCGCGGCGCCTCGCCCAGCACGATGCGGCGGCGGGTGTCGAAATAGGCCCGGACAAAGACCCGCAGGCGCTCCTGCGGCGTCTCCTCGCGCTCGGCCAGGGCCAACATGTCGTTGAAGCGCGACAGGGTCAGCCGCATGCACTCGGCGGCCAGGTCTTCCTTGCGCTTGAAGTAGTAGGTCAGGCTCACGGGATGGAGGTCCATCCCCTTGGCCACCGCCGCGAGCGTGAAGCCGCTCACCCCCTGGTCGATGAACACCTTGCAGGCGGCCGATAGGATGGCGTCACGGCGCGCCGCATAGCGCGCGCGGGTGGTCTGGCGGGGCGCGCCGGTCAACTTCTCTCCCCCTGCGACGTCCATGCGTCATGCGACCATAGGGCGAGGTCGCAGGCTGGGGAAGCCTCCGCCGTCACGGGGCTGTCGATGATCAGCGGCGCAGGTCCGCCAGGGCCCTGTCGGTGTCCAGGGCCGCCAGCTTGGCGGGCGCCGCGGCCTGGGCCTGGGCCGTGAGCAGGTTGTCGATATGAGCCTTGCGCGCCTTGAAGGCCGCCAGCTCGGCGCCGGCCAGGATGGTGCCCTGCGGCACCTTGGCGCCGATGGGATTCACCCGCTGACCGTTGCGCCAGACCTCATAGTGCAGGTGGGGTCCGGTGGACATGCCGGTGGAGCCCACATAGGCGATCACCTGGCCCTGCTTGACCCGGACGCCGGGACGGATGCCGTTGGCGAAACGCGAGGCGTGGGCATAGCCGGTTTCCCAGCCGTTGGAGTGCCGCACGCGCACCCAGTTGCCATAGCCGCCCCAGCGCTTGGCTTCGACGATCACCCCGTCGCCGGCCGACAGGATGGGGGTGCCGTGTCCGGCGCCGAAGTCCACCCCCTGGTGCGCCCGGGTATAGCCCAGCACCGGATGGCGGCGGGTCCCGAAGGTGGAGGTGATGCGCGCTCCGTCCACGGGCGTGCGCAGCAGGAAGCCGCGGACGTTCTTGCCCTCGGCGTCGAAGAAATCGACCGAGCCATCGTTGCGCACGAAGCGATAGAAGCGGACGCCCTTGACCTCGGCGTAGTCCACCGCGCCGGTTTCCACCACGCGGCCGCTCTCGGTGACCTTGCGTTCGAAAACCAGCTTGAACTCGTCGCCGGCCTTGATGTCGCGCTGGAAGTCCAGCTTGTGGGCGAACAGCTTCACCACCTGGCTGGTGACGGCGGAATTGGCGCCCAGCTTGGCGGCGCTTTCATACAGCGAGCCCTGGATCTCGCCCTGGGCGACCATGGTCTCGTTGCGGATCGCCTCTTCCATCTCGCGCAGGCGCAGGGCGCCGTCGAAGGTGCGCGACAGGGTCACCGCGGTGGCCGGTCCGGTGCGCAGGGAGAGGCCCACCAGGCGCGTCTCGCCGTCGGCGGTCTTGGGCTTGGCGATGGCCGCATCGAAGGTCATGCCGGCCTTGATGTTCACCGTGTCCATGGCCTCGGCCAGGGTGCGGACCGCCTGGCGGGCGTCTTCGGGCGAGACCCCGGTGCGGGCCACGGCGGCTTCCAGCGTGTCGCCGGGGCGGACCTCGACCGCGACGCTTTCCGGACGGCTGAAGCCCGGCTGGGCCTCGGCCTGGGCGAAGGCCTCGTGCTGGAGGGCGGCGATGGCCGCGGCGTCCAGGGGCGGCGGGGCAGGGGCCGTGGCCTCGGCGGCTGTGAGTTTCCAGCCCAGGGCCAGGGCGCATATCCCGCCAAGCCCGACGAACAGGCGCGGCGCATAGCGCAGAGTGGGACGTCTCGGATCGAATTCCTGCATCGTGCCCCCAAAATCCAACGATGCCACAGTCGTGGCCCACAATGACCTGATACGACGATTTGCAGCAAGAGGTAGGCCGCGCCAGGGTCGGGTCATGTAGTTAACCATTGGTAACTTGGAACGATTTGGACGGTTTGTCGCGCCTTTGCGCGCCAGGTGGGAAACAGGTCGCCTCGCTGGCGAACCTTGTTACAGCAAACCCAGCACCTGCTCAGCCGGGCGGCACAGGGCCACCCCCTTTTCGGTTTCCACGATCGGCCGGTTGACCAGAATGGGGTCGAGCACCATGGCCGCGATAAGGGCCTCGTCGGAGGTGGCCGGGTCGCTCAGCCCCAGTTCGGCCGCCCGGGTGCCGCGCTCACGCAGGAAGTCGCGGGCGACGCCGCCCGAACGCTGGAAAAGGCCCTCCAGCTGCGCCTTGGTCCAGCCTGTCTTCAGATACTCGACGACCTGCGGCTCTATCCCCTTTTCCCGCAACAGGGCCAGGGTGTTGCGCGAGGTCCCGCACGCGGGGTTGTGATAGATCACGACGTCGGTTCGGCTCATGGCCCTGGCATAGCCGAGGCCCGGGCGGCGGCCAAGCGTGGCTTCACCAGGAAAGCGAACGGCTTCCCCTCACAATTGTGGAATCCGAGGTGTCGAAGGCCATCACATGGGCCGGCCGGGGGGGCAGGGGGGCGGCGCCTGGCGGCCAGCCGGGCGCGATCATCCCGTAGCGTACCGACAGGGTTCCCTCCGCCTGCTGCGGGCGGAAGCTCACCAGCACCGGCTCGGCGTCGGCCCGCCAGACCAGCCTTGAGGCCGCGCCCGGCCGCGCCAGCAGGGGGGCGGGGCGGCCGTTGACCTGAACGTCGGTGACGGGGCTGTCGGCCTCAATGTCCAGGATCAGGACGCCGCCGGGCGAAGGCGACGCAGAGAGAACCGCCCGGTCCCCGGCGACCGCAAGATCGATCTGGGGCGGGGCCATGGCCGCGGGCTCTACAGCCACCCCTCGCTGGGGCGCGCGGAAGACGGGCGTGGCCTCCACCATCTGCGCCTCCCCATGCCGGGCCAGCGCCCGGCGGCTCCAGCTTGAGGGGCCCGGCGCCGCGTCGATCAGGAAAGCCCTCTCCGCATCGGCGTCCAGCAGGTAATAGACGAGGCTCGCCTGAGGATAGCGCTCCGACCAGGGGGGATCGATGCGGACGATGGCCAGCAGGACAAGGCCCGCGCCCAGGAGCAGCAGGGCGGTGATGCGTCCCGCCCCGCCGATGGCCGGGTGGGCGAAGGGCCAGATGAGGAAGGCGGCCAGCCAGGCGATGGGCGCCAGAAGTTCTGGCAGGTCGAGATTGACATAGATGGCGTGGCCGAAGCCGGCCAGCCAGCCGAGCCCGACCCCGGCCAGCATCACCAACGCCACGCGTGCGGCCAGGGGGCGACGCTCGCCCAGGGCCGTGAGCGCTGCGCCAACAGTTCCCATCAGCAGGGGCCAGGCGACCAGGAAGGCCGCCATCGGCGCCAGGGCCTGGGCCGCGGCGCCCGCCACGAGGCCCGAGGCCAGCAGGCCGGCCCAGGCGCCGGATCTGTAGGCCGCCCGCCCGAAGGCGACCGCAGCCACGGCGGCCCCGGCCGCGCCGAGCGCCAGGCCCGGCAGGTCCCAGCCGCCGAAGAGCTGGCATCCCAGGCCCGCCGCCCCGGCGAACAGAGCCGGCGCCAGGCGCATCCGCCCCCGCGCGCAGGCCGCGGCCGCCAGCAGGGCGACGCCCAGGGCCAGCAGGACCAGAACCGCCTCGAACCGCGCGGCCTGGGCCAGAAGCTCCCGCTGTTCCAGGAAGCCGTATCCCGCGCCGGACGCCTGTCTGGCGAACCTCAGCAGGGCGGCGCCAGCCAGGAGGACATAGAGGCCGGCCAGGGCGCCCTGGCCCATGTCCAGCAGCCGCAGGCCGGGGCTGGCGCGCCGCGCGCGGAAAATCCCGATCCCCAGAAGCAGGGCCGCCGCGCCCAGGATCAGCCAGCCCGCCTGTGGCCCATAGGCCAGGGTGCGGCCGCCCAGGGTGGGGGCATAGACCTTGTCGGGGCCGCTCACCGGCAGAGCCTTGGCGTAGGCGGCGTGGCTGGCGGCGGCCAGGGCCTGGGCGCCCAGGTCCTGCAGGCTGCGGCGCGACAGGTTCTCGGGCGTGGCGGTGGGCGAGTGATAGTCGAACTGACGTCCGGTGAAAGCGTAGTTCAGCCCTGGCAGGCCCTGGTCGCGAGGCACGGAGAAATCCGTGTCGTTGGGCATCTGCCGATAGGCGAAGACGGTGAGCGAGTTGGACGGCGACCCCGCCCCGGCGGCGGTGAACAGGTCCAGGGTCGGGCCGTTGCCGGCCCCGGTCTCGAACATGGTCGCCCGGCCCGCCGAGCCCCGGGCCTCCAGATTGATCACAAAGCCGACGCGCGAGGCCAGCGGGTGGCGTTCAAAGAAGGCGCGCGCCCCCAGCAGGCCGATCTCTTCGCCGTCGGTGAGGATCACGATGACGTCCCGCGCCGGCGTCCCACGGGCCTGGAGCGCGCGGACGATCTCCAGAATGGCGGCCACGCCGGCGGCGTCATCCGGCGCGCCGGGGGAGCCGGGCACGCTGTCATAGTGGGCCATGAGCGCCAGGGCCGGGGCCTGGCGATCGGCGCCGGGCAGGACGCCGATGACATTCTCCACCCGCGCCCCATAGACCTGGGTCATGTCCCCACGGGTCCGGGCGGCGAAGGGGCGGTCGATCTGGACCTCGGGCGCGAGGCCCAGGGCCTCAAGACGGGCGATCAGATGGTCGCGAACCCGGGCGTTGGCCGCGCTGCCTGTGGGGTGAGGCGCCTGGGCGATGACCTGCACATCGGCCATGGCCCGGCTGGCGGAGAACTGCTCGGCCGGGGCGGAGACCGGCGCCGGACGGGGTCCCTGTTCGCCCAGCCAGCCGAGGGCCGCGCCGAGCAGCAGGCAGGCGACCAGAGCGATGGTCCGTTCCATGGTTCGCCTCCCCTGGCGATTTTTGCGGGGAGCCTAACCGTTTTCTGCGGCCGAACCATATGGGCTCGCCTCTGGCGGGCGGGGCGAGCGCACATAAAAGCGCCCGCCAGAGGAGTGGCGGGCGCTGGGATGGTCAATTCGTCCCGTCGCGCGGGACGGGCGCGTTCGCCGGTCAGGCGGCGGCGACGACTTCCTGCGGGTCGCGCAGCACATAGCCGCGGCCCCAGACGGTTTCGATGTGGTGCTTGCCGTCGGCCGCGGCCGCCAGCTTCTTGCGCAGCTTGCAGATGAAGACGTCGATGATCTTCAGCTCGGGCTCGTCCATGCCGCCATAGAGGTGGTTCAGGAACATTTCCTTGGTGAGCGTGGTGCCCTTCCGCAGGGAGAGCAGCTCGAGCATCTGATATTCCTTGCCGGTCAGGTGGACGCGAACGCCGTTCACCTCGACCGTCTTGGCGTCCAGGTTCACCACGATGTCGCCGGTCTTGATGACCGACTGGGCGTGGCCCTTGGAGCGGCGCACCACGGCATGGATGCGGGCGATCAGTTCGTCCTTGTGGAACGGCTTGGTCATGTAGTCGTCGCCGCCGGCGCCGAAGGTCTTCACCTTGGTGTCGATCTCGGCCGTGCCCGACAGAATCATGATGGGCGTGTTGATCTTGGCCACCCGCAGGGTCCGCAGAACATCCATGCCGCTCATATCGGGCAGATTCAGGTCCAGCAGGATCAGGTCGTAGTCGTAGATCTTGCCCAGATCCACGCCTTCCTCACCAAGGTCGGTGGTATAGATGTTGAAGCCTTCTGACTTCAGCATCAGTTCGATGCTCTGCGCGGTAGCGCTGTCATCCTCGATCAGCAGAATGCGCATTGGTCCCTCCTCGAACGACAGCGCCGCCAGGTGGAAACGAATCTTGGAATCCACCCATGCCCTCACCCCAAGCTTGCCGGCGAGTTAATTTAAGACCGGTTAATAGTGAAAGCCTTCTGGGAATTTTCGTTAATCCGATTTGAGAATCAGGGGCAAGCGTGGGCGTGGGGGCTGAGTCGGGCTTGCGTTGAATCTTTTGTGATTGGACAGGGCGGGCGAAGCGCCTGATCGGCCCTGCCCCCTTTTGATAAGGGAACGGCCCTGGCGCGGGGCCGTTAGGGCTGGCGAATTCCACCAATTGAGGACGCCATGCCCGCCAAGCTGAAACCGCTTTCCGAACAGGTCCTCGTGATCACCGGCGCCTCCTCCGGCATCGGTCTGGCCACCGCCCGTCAGGCGGCCAAGGCCGGGGCGGCCGTGGTGCTCGTGGCCCGCAACGAAGAGACCCTGCAGTCCATCGCCGACGAGTTGAACGCCGCCGGCGGGCGGGCCCATCCCGTGGCCGCCGACGTGGGCGATCCCGAAGCGGTGGAGCGCGTGGCCCGCGCGGCGATCGCCCGGTTCGGCGGCTTCGACACCTGGGTCAATGTGGCGGGGGTGGCCGTCTATGGCGATCTGGACGAGGTGAGCCTGGCCGACCACGAACAGCTGTTCCGCACCAACTATTTCGGCGTGGTCCACGGATCGCTGGAAGCCGTTCGACATCTGAAGACCAAGTCCGGCGGCGGGGCCATCATCAATATCGGTTCGGTCCTCTCGGACGTGGCCACACCGCTGCTGGGCGCCTATGCGGCCTCCAAGCACGCGGTGAAGGGCTTCACCGACGCCCTGCGCACCGAGCTCGTCCGGGACAAGGCGCCCATCTCCCTGACCCTGATCAAACCCAGCAGCATCGCCACCCCCTTCCCGGAGCATGCGCGCAACTACATGGACAAGGCGCCCCGGGTGCCCCCGCCGGTCTATGCGCCGGAACTGGTGGCCGATGTCATCCTGCACGCCGCCAGCCACCCCGTCCGGCAGATGACAGTGGGTTCCGGAGGCCGTCAGATGGCGCTCCTGGGGGCCGCGACCCCGCGCCTGGCGGACAAGGTCTTCGCGTTGGCGATCCCGAAGCTGTCCCAACGCAAGGGCGCCAAGAGCGCTCAAGACAGCCTTCATGAGGCGGGCCAGGACGGGCAGGTCCGCACCCAGGCCTATGGCGGCCGGCGCTTCAGCCTCTATACCGAGGCCCAGCGCCATCCCGGCCTGACCCTGGGCCTGGGCGCTCTGGCCCTGATCGGCGCGGCCGCCTATTTCGGTCGTGCGCCCCTGGCGCGCAACGCCCGGCCCATGGCCGCCCGGATGGTGCGTCCCCTGGTGACCCGTGCGGCCCTTCGCCGCCCGCTCAGCGCCGCCCGTCTGGCCAGCCGCCATCCCCGCGAGGCCCTGCGCCTGGCCCGGGCGCTGCGCTGACGCGTCCTGGCGAGCCCCCGGGGTTGGATTTTAACCATCCCGCGCCGGGTGGTTTACGAATCTTCACGCCGGATTAAGGCGTAAGGCGCGACTCTGGCGACCCTGTTCCGCAGAGGGTCCGCCTTGCGCAATCTGGTCGCCGCCGTCGAGCGTATCGATCCCCTGGCCGTTTCCGGCCGGGTGGCGGCGGTCAATGGCCTGCTCATTGAGGCCCGCGGCGGCACCACGCGTCTGGCCGTCGGCGCAAGGGCCGAGATCACCCGCCTGGGCGCCCAACCCCTGGCCGCCGAGGTGGTGGGGTTCCGAGACGCCCGCGCCCTGCTGATGCCCTTCGGCCCGGTCGAAGGCGTGGCGCCGGGGGCGGAGATCCGCATCGAGCCCACCGGCTCCACCGTTCGGCCCACCAAGGGCTGGCTGGGCCGCATCGTCGACGCCTTCGGCCAGCCCATCGACGGTCTTGGGCCCTTGCCCCAGGGCCTGGCCGCCTACCCCTTGCGCGCCCCGCCGCCGCCCGCCCACGCCCGCGACCGGGTGGGCGAGCGCCTGGACCTGGGGGTGCGGGCCATGAACGTCTTCACCACCTGCTGCCGGGGCCAGCGCCTGGGGGTGTTCGCCGGTTCCGGCGTGGGCAAGTCGGTGCTGCTCTCCATGCTGGCCCGCAACGCCGACTGCGACGCGGTGGTGGTGGGGTTGATCGGCGAGCGGGGCCGCGAGGTCCGGGAATTCATCGAGGAGACCCTGGGCGAGGAGGGGCTGAAGCGCGCCATCGTTGTGGTGGCCACCTCCGACGAGCCGGCGCTCAAGCGCCGCCAGGCCGCCTACATGACCCTGGCGCTCGCCGAATACCTGCGCGACCAGGACATGGAGGTCCTCTGCCTGATGGACTCGGTCACCCGCTTCGCCATGGCCCAGCGGGAAATCGGGCTGGCGGCGGGCGAACCGCCCACCACCAAGGGCTACACCCCCACCGTCTTCACCGAACTGCCCAAGCTGCTGGAGCGTGCGGGACCTGGCCCCATCCGTCCCGACGGCACGCGGGCCGGCCCCATCACCGGGCTGTTCACGGTTCTGGTGGACGGCGACGACCATAACGAGCCCATCGCTGACGCCGTGCGCGGCATTCTCGACGGCCACATCGTCATGGAGCGCGCCATCGCCGAGCGCGGCCGCTTCCCGGCGATCAATGTGCTGAAGTCCATCAGCCGGACCATGCCCGGCTGTCACCAGCCCCATGAGCGCCAGATCGTCACCGCCGCCCGCCAGAGCCTGGCGGCCTACGCCAATATGGAAGAGCTGATCCGCATCGGCGCCTATCGCGCGGGATCTGATCCCCAGGTCGACCGCGCCATCGCCCTCAATCCGGCCCTGGAAGCCTTTCTCGGCCAGGACAAGGACGACACCACCAGCCTGGACCAGTCCTTCGACACCCTGGCCCAGATCCTTGAAGGCGCCGCCGCATGAGTTGGGCCCAGTCCCTCGTCAGGCTCTCCACCTATGAAGTGGAAGTTCTTCAGAAGCGCATGGGGGAGATCGCCGCCCGCCGAGCCGACGCCCAGATGCGGCTGATCATGCTGAGCGCCGAAGCCGAAGCCGAGGCTGAGACCGCCCAGGCCAATGCCGAGGCCGGCTGGTATCATATCGGATTCATGGATGGGGTGCGGGCGCGCAAGGCCGCCATCGAAGCCGAATTGGCGGAGATCGCCCTGGAGGAGCAGGGGGCGCGGGACGCCCTGAGCGGCGCCTTCGAAGAGCAGAAGAAGTATGAGCAGGTGGCCGAGGACATCCGTCTCACCCGCCTGCGCGAAACCGCCCGCAAGGAAGCCGCGGTCATGGACGAGATGGGCCTGCGCCGCACCGCCGCGGGGCGCTGATGGCCGCGCCGTCCATCTACGGTCTGAGCCGCCGCGGCCTGCTCGGCGCCTCGCTCGCCCTGGCCGCCTGCCAGCCCCAGGCCAGGTCCCAGCCGGTCCCGGCCCTGCCGCCGCTGAAGTCCCTGGCGCCGTTCCGCGTGGGGACGGCGGTCCAGGCCGTCCATCTGAACGATCCCGCCCTCGCCGGCCTGATCGCCGCCCAGGTCTCCCAGCTCACCCCGGAGTGGGAGATGAAGATGGAGTACATGCTGCGTGACGACGGGGGCCTCAGGTTCGATGCGCCTGACGCCATCGCCGCCTTCGCCCGCGCCCATGGCTTGGCCCTCTTCGGCCACACCCTGATCTGGTACGCCCAGAGCTCGCCCGCCTTCGAACGGCTGGATGAGAGCCGGGTCAGCTTCGCAGGCGCCTATCGCAACTACATCCACGCGGTCATGGGACGCTATCGGGGCGTGGCCGTGGGCTGGGACGTGGTCAACGAGCCCATCGCCGAGGACGGGGAGGGGTGGCGCGACAGTCTCTGGAGCCAGCGCCTGGGCGCCTTCGAACACATTGCAGACGCCTACCGGCACGCCCGGGAGGCCGATCCCGGCGCGGCCCTTTTCATCAACGATTACAATCTCGAATCCATCCCCAAGAAGCGCGCCAGCTTCCTGCGTCTGGTGGAGCGCCTGTTGCGCGCGGGCGTGCCCCTGGACGGGGTCGGCACCCAGACGCATATCGACGCCGATCTGGCTCCGGGCGAACTGACCCGCACCCTCGGCGAGCTGGCCCAGTTCGGCCTGCCGGTGCACGTGTCGGAGTTCGACGTCTCCATCCGCCGGGCCGGCGGCCTGCTGCGTCAGCGGGGCGACCTGCAACGGGCCCAGGCGGCGCTCTATGCCGAGGCGGCCGAGGCCTTCATGAGCCTGCCGGCGCGCCAGCGGTTCGCCTTTTCCTTCTGGGGGTTGCGCGACAGCGAGTCCTGGCTGCTGCGCGAGGACGGCGCCGATACGCCCCTGCCGTTTGACGCTGCGGGGCGTCCCAAGGCCGCGGCGCGGGCCTGGGCCGAACGGGTGGGCTGAGGTCTTTAGAGCTCCCGTCGCGGCGGCGCGGGAGTGGCGGCCTGCGCCGGACGGGGCGGGGCCAGGCGCTCGGCCTCGGCCTGCTGACGCAGGACGTGCAGATCATCGCTCAGGCGGAAGATGGCCACGTAGAACTCGCAGAATGAGCGCCACAGCAGGATCAGGGCGCCGACCACCAGGAAGCCGGCCACCAGGACCGGAATGGCCAGCATCAGTCCCATGACGCTTTCTTCGCGCAGGGCCACGCCCACGGCCGCGCCGATGGTGCCGAAAGCGCCCAGGGCGATGACTCCGAGACCCGCCCAATAGATCAGGTGGATCACCGTATTGGTCATCAGGCGATCGAAGGTGAGCAGGTCCCAGAAGACGGAGGCGCCGGCGCCGCGTTTCGATCGAGTCTTGCTGGCCATTCGTGATCCACGCTTTTGGGGACGTCGGGGCGGCAAACCGCTATCAGCCGCAGACGTTCCCGGCAACTTGCGAAAAGTGACGCTTAAGGGAGGCTGTGGGGCTCATGGCCTCAGATCGTCCCCACGGTTTTCAGTCTCGCCCGGGGATGCACCTCGTTCTGGCTCATCACCGGGGTCTGGCCGCGGAAGCGCTCGATGATCGAGCGCACATAGGGCCGGATGCCCGGACTGGTCAGCAGGACCGGGGTCTCGCCGGCCAGGGCGGCGCGTTCGAACACTTCGCGCACGCCGCGGATGAAGTCCTGGAGGCGTGAGGGGGCGAGCGCCAGCTGCTTCTCGTCGCCCGGCCCGATCAGGGCTTCGGCGAAGGCGTTCTCCCAGTCGGGCGACAGGGTGACGATGGGCAGGGCGCCGTCATCCCCGCGATAGGCGAAGGACAGCTGCCGCGCCAGGCGTGCGCGCACCTGTTCCACCAGTAGGGCCACGGACCCGGTGTGCGGGGCGGCTTCGCCGATACCTTCGAGGATGGCCGGCAGGTCGCGGATGGACACCCGCTCGCGCAGCAGGGCCTGCAGGACCCGCTGCACGGTGGTGGCGGTGACCACGGAGGGGATCAGGTCCTCCACCAGCTTCTTCTGGCCCTCGGGCAGGTCCTTCAGCAGCTTCTGCACCTCGGCGTAGGACAGAAGCTCGGCCATGTTGTCCTTGAGGATTTCCGTCAGGTGGGTGGTCAGGACGGTGGCCGGATCGACGATGGTGTAGCCGCGGAAGGTGGCCTCCTCACGCAGGCCGTCGTCGATCCAGGTGGCCGGCAGGCCGAAGGCCGGTTCACGCATGTGCTCGCCGGGGAGCTCCACCTGGCCTCCGCGGGGATCCATGGCCATCAGGGCGCCCATGCGCACCTCGCCCGAGCCCGCCTCCAGCTCCTTGATGCGGATGCAATAGCCCTGGGAGGGCAGGCGCATATTGTCCAGGATGCGCACGGACGGCATGACGAAGCCGTATTCCGAAGCCAGGGTCCGCCGCAGGGCGCGGATCTGGTCGGTGAGGCGGCGGCCCTCCAGGTCGTTGATCAGCGGCAGCAGGCCGTAACCCAGTTCGATCTTGACCTCGTCGATGGCCAGGGTCTCGGCGATGGGTTCTTCCTGAGGCTCGGCGGGTGCTTCGGCCATGGGGGCCGCTTCGGGCGCCTGGGCCTGGCGCCCGCGATAATAGGCCAGGGCGCCGGCGCCGATGGACACCGCCGCGAACGGCAGGATGGGCATTCCAGGCACCAGGGCGATGACGCCTGACGCCGCCGAAACCATGCCCAGACCCACGGGATTCATGGCCAGCTGGGCCACCAGCGCCTTGTCGGCCGATCCCTCGACGCCCGCCTTGGACACCAGGAAGCCCGCGGCGATGGAGATGATCAGCGCCGGAATCTGGCTCACCAGGCCATCGCCGATGGTCATGATGGTGTAGGACGAGGCCGCCTGGCCCACGGGCAGGCCGTGCTGGATCACCCCGATCAGTATGCCGCCGATGATGTTGATGGCGACGATGATCAGGCCGGCGATGGCGTCGCCGCGGACGAACTTGCTGGCGCCGTCCATGGCCCCGAAGAAGGTGGACTCCTGCTCCAGCTCCTTGCGGCGGCGCTTGGCCTCCACATCGTCGATCAGGCCCGCCGAAAGGTCGGCGTCGATGGCCATCTGCTTGCCGGGCATGGCGTCCAGGGTGAAGCGCGCCGCCACCTCGGCGATACGGCCCGAACCCTTGGTGATGACCACG
This sequence comes from Phenylobacterium sp., assembly GCF_036723115.1. Taxonomy (GTDB): domain Bacteria; phylum Pseudomonadota; class Alphaproteobacteria; order Caulobacterales; family Caulobacteraceae; genus Phenylobacterium. The sequence continues at coordinate 12,521 of NZ_DAIMHV010000024.1, forward strand.
AAGTTCACGATCACCAGGATGATGAAGACGATCACCCCGATGACGAAGTTCCCGCCCATCATCAGGTGGCCGAAGCCCTCGATGATCTGGCCCGCCCCATGAGTGCCCTCGTGGCCGTGGGTCAGGATCAGGCGGGTGGAGCCCAGGTTCAGACCCAGGCGGTAGAGGGTCGTGACCAGCAGCACGGTGGGGAAGGCGCTGAACTCCAGCGGCTTCTTGATGAGCAGCGAGGTCATCAGGATCAGCACGGAGCTGGTGATCGAGATCGCCAGCAGGGCGTCCAGAAGAATGGCCGGGATGGGCAGGATCAACAGGACGATGATGCTGACCGCCCCGATGGCCAGGGCCACTTCCCCGCGGGCCAGCCAGCCCCAGACCTCTCGGGCGCTGAGTCCGGCGGTGTTGCTGGTCGGCACGTCTGACATGGCTCAGGCCTGTCCTTTGGGGGGCGTCACGGCTCTGGCCTCTCAGGCGGCGTTGGCGCCGGCGCCCTGGGGCGCGGGCACGGCCACGCCGGCCTCGGTGTACTCCTTGAGCTTGTTGCGCAGGGTGCGGATCGAAATGCCTAGAATGTTGGCGGCGTGGGTGCGGTTGCCGGCGCAATGCTCCAGGGTGTCGATGATCAGCTGTTGCTCCATCTCGGCGACGGTCTGGCCGACGAAGCTGCGCTGCACCGCCTCGGCGGCGAGGCTGGCGGCCTGGGCGGCGCGGGCGCCGGCGTCCGCCGGGGCCAGAGGCTGGCCGTCGGGCAGGCGGATCGCCTCCTCGGTGATCTCGTCGCCCGGCGAGAGCAGGACGGCCCGGTGGATGGCGTTTTCCAGCTCGCGCACATTGCCGGGCCAGCGGTGAGCGGCCAGGCGACGTCGAGCCTCGGTTGAAAGCGGCTTTTCGGCCATGCCATTGGCCGCGGCGTACTTCTTCACGAAGAACTGGGCCAGCGGCACGATGTCGCCGGGGCGGTCCCGCAGGGAGGGCAGGCGCAGGTTCACCACGTTCAGCCGGTAGAGCAGGTCTTCGCGGAAGGTCCCGTCCTTCACCGCCTGGGCCAGGTCACGGTTGGAGGTGGCCAGGATGCGGATGTCCACCTTGACCGGCTTGGCGCCGCCCACCCGGTCGATCTCCCGCTCCTGGATGGCGCGCAGCAGCTTGGCCTGCAGGCGGGCGTCCATCTCGGAGATTTCGTCCAGCAGCAGGGTGCCGCCGTTGGCCTCCTCGAACTTGCCGATCCGGCGGGCCACGGCGCCGGTGAAGGCGCCCTTCTCGTGGCCGAACAGCTCGCTCTCCAGCAGGTTCTCCGGAATGGCCGCGCAGTTCACGGAGATGAATGGCTTGGCGGCCCGACGGGACTTCTGGTGGACATAGCGAGCCACCACCTCCTTGCCCGAGCCGCTCTCGCCGGTGATCAGGATGGAGGCGTCAGAGCCCGCCACCTGGTCGGCCAGGGCCAGGACCGCCTGCATATTGGGGTCCTGCACCACCATGGGGCGGTTGTCGTCGGAGACCGCCGCCAGCACCGCGGCGATCAGCTCGGCCTCGGGCGGCAGGGGAATGAACTCCTTGGCGCCGGCGCGGATGGCCGCGGCCGCCTTGGCCGAATCCGGCCCCACCCCGCAGGCCACTACCGGCACACGGATCCGCTCAGCCTCGTTGGCTGAGATCAGGCCGGCGATGTCCAGGTCATAGTCCACCAGCAGCAGGTCGGCCCCCTGGCCGGCCCGCAGCGCGTGGGTGGCCGCCGCGCAGGTCTCCACATGGCTGACCTTGGCCCCGGCGTTCATCGCCATCTTCACGGCAGACGAGAGCTGCCCATCCAGTTTTCCGACGACCAGAAGCCGCATGATCAATCCTCCTTACGCCGCCGGATCAGGCCGACGTATCGCCGTCCTTGATGATTTCCGTCATGGTCACGCCCAGGCGCTCGTCGACGATGACGACCTCGCCCCGGGCCACCAGGCGGTTGTTCACATAGATGTCGATTGCCTCGCCCACCTTGCGGTCGAGCTCCAGCACGCTGCCCGAGGACAGCTGCAGCAGCTGGGCGACGGACATGCTGGCCCGCCCGAGGACCGCCGAAATGCTGACGGGCACGTCGAAGACGGGCGCCAGATCGGAGGCGGCCTTTTCCTCGCCCTCGCCGCCGAAGTCGGGCAGGGGCAGGTCGCCGGGGCCGAGTTCGTCGAGTTTCAGCTCAGTGTCGGACATGGCTGTGTTCCTTCCTCCGGTCAGGCCGGGCCGCCGGGAATGAGGGGCTCTGCGTGAAGGCCTTCGGACGCCAGGGCCTCATGCAGGGCGGCGGCGACCCTGGCCGCCGCGCCGGGCGGGTCGAATCGGGCCTGGCCGTCGCCGAAATCGAGGGTGAAGGCCGCGGTCGACAAGCCGCCGTCGGCGCGCACCACCACCTGTCCGGAGAAGCCCATCGCCTGGGCGCTCTGGGCGACCACGGCCTCCAGGCCCTCCTGAAGCTGGGGGGGAACGGTGACGACAAGGCGCGGGGTGGTCTCGATCTCTCGGGCCAGAACCTCCAGCGCCGCCTGCAGGGGCGCGCGGGGAAAGGCGTCGAGAGCGGCGTCGGCGATCGCCTGGCCGCAGGCCAGGGCCAGTTCGGCCGCGCCGGTGCGATGGTCATGCGCCACCTCGGCCAGGCGGGGCAGGGCGGCCTGACAGGCGCGGGCCAGATCCGTCAGGGCCTGGGCCTGGGCGGCCTCGATCCTGGCCATGGCCGCGCGTTCGCCCTCGGCGAAGGCCTGGGCGCGGAGAGCCTCCACCTCTTCATAGGGATAGAGCCGCTTGGGCCGGGCTGAGGCCTGGGCGATGGCGCCGTCGTCGGCGAAGACGGTGTCGAAATCGAACCTGCGGGGGACCTGGCCGGACATCAGTAGATCAGCTCGTCATCGCCGCCGGCGCCGGCCAGCATGATCTCGCCCTTGGCGGCCAGGTCCTTGGCCACCTGCACCATCTTCATCTGGGCCTGATCGACATCCTTCAGGCGGACAGGACCCATACCCTCCATGTCCTCGCGCATGATCTTGGCGGCCCGCTCGGACATGTTGGAGAAGAACATCTCGCGCAGGGCGTCCGAGGCGCCCTTGAGGGCCAGGCCCAGCTGATCCTTCTCCACGCCCCGCAGCAGGGTCTGGACGCCGCCGGGATCGAGCTTGGAGAGGTCCTCGAAGACGAACATCAAGGCGCGGATGCGCTCGGCGCTCTCGCGGTTGCGTTCCTCCAGGGCGGCCATGAACCGGGTCTCGGTCTGCCGGTCGAAGGAGTTGAAGATGTCGGCCATCATCTCATGGCTGTCGCGCTTGGAGGTGCGCGCCAGGTTGGACATGAACTCGCTGCGCAGGGTCTGCTCGATCTTGTCCAGGATGTCGCGCTGCACCGGCTCCATACGCAGCATGCGGGTGACGCACTCCAGGGCGAAGTCCTCGGGCAGGGCGGCCAGGACCCGCGCGGCATGGTCGGACTTCACCTTGGACAGGATGACGGCGACGGTTTGGGGGTATTCGTTCTTCAGATAGTTGGCGAGGACCGCCTCGTTCACATTGCCCAGCTTGTCCCACATGGTCCGGCCGGCTGGGCCCCTGATCTCCTCCATCAGGGCGTCGACCTTGTCGGGCGGGAGGAAGGCCTGCAGCAGCTTCTGGGTCTGTTCGTAGGACCCCATGATGGTGCCGGCGCCGGTCATGCCGGACACGAACTCGACCAGCAGGGCCTCGACCACATTGGAGCCCACCGTGCCCAGGCTGGCCATGGCCTGGGAGACTTCCTTGATCTCCTCGTCGTCCAGGTTCTGCCAGATGGTGGCGTGATCTTCGCCCAGGGCCAGAAGCACCACGGCGGCCTTCTCCGGCCCCGTCAGCTGGCTCGGGTCGTTGATCGCCTTGCCGCGTCCGCCGCCGCGCACCATGGCTGTCATGCCGTTTCATGCAGCCAGCTGCGAAGGATCGCCACTGACTGGTCCGGATGGGCCTCGACGAAGTCGGAGACGCGCTTGACCGAGGAGGCCTTCACCTGGCCCTCGATGCGGGCGATGTCGATCTTCTGGTCCAGTTCGCCTGGGCCGGGCAGGGCGAGCGGCGCGCCGGTCTCGGGATCGATCACCGCCTGCACGGTCTGGCCGTCGGGGGTGGTCACCACCCGCGTCACCTGCACGGCCGGCACATTCGCGCCGCCGCCGCCGGCGTTTTTCAGCAGCGGCCGCACCACGAAGAAGATGATCAGCAGGGCCACCAGGGCCAGGACCGCCAACTCCACGGCGCGCATGATGTCGTTCTTGTCGAAATTGGTCAGCGGATTGCCGGCCTCGGCGCCCTGGCCCGTATTGACCGGATCGAAGGCCACATTGACCACCGTGACCTGGTCGCCCCGGGCCTCGTTGAAGCCGACCGCGGTGCGGACCAGCTGCTCGATGCGCGCCATCTCTTCCTCGGAGCGCGGAGCGTATTCCCCCGGCTGACCATCGGCGCCGATCGGCCGGACGCCGTCCACGGCTACGGCCACCGACAGGCGCTGGATACGGCCGGGCTCCTGCACCTCGGTGCGGATGGTCTTGGAAATTTCGTAGTTGGTGGTGGATTCTGTGCGGCCGGAGGCAGAGTTGATCCCCCCCTGCTCGCCCCCCAGGCCACCGCCGGGGATGTTGGCGTCGGCGGTCACAGCGCCATTGGCGTTGGCCTCGTTCTCATTGGCGCTTTCCTCGACCGTCTGTTCGGAGCGCACCACCTGGCCTTCGGGGTCGAAGGTTTCCTGCTGCACCGTGACCCGGGCGAGGTCCAGTTCAGCGGCCACATTGACCCGGGCCTTGCCGGGGCCGACCACGCTCTCGACCATCTGCTTGACGGTTTTGGCGATACGCTGCTCGACCTCGTTCTTGCGTCCGTCGGCCGCCTCGCCGGCGAAGCTCTCGCCGCCCGCCGACAGCGTCTTGCCATGCTGATCGACGACGGTGACCCGCGCCGCGGTCATTCGGGGCACGGCGCCCGCCACCAGGTTCTGCACAGCGCGCACCTGCTCGTTGGTGGGGTCGCGACCGCCGACGCCGATGGTCACCGAGGCGGAGGGTTCCTCGGCGGATTCCTCGAACAGCTGGCGCTTGGGCAGGACCAGATGGACGCGGGCGAAGGTCACCCCGTTCAGGCTGCGGATAGTCCGGGCCAGCTCCCCTTCCAGGGCGCGTTGCCGGTTCAGCTGCTGGACGAAGTCGGTCTGCCCCAGAGCGTTGGACTCGTCGAAGATTTCGTAGCCCACGGAGCCGGCGGTCGGCAGGCCCTTGCTGGACAGCATCAGACGCGTGGCGGCGACCTTGTCGCGGGCCACCATGATGGTCGAGCCGTCGCCTTTCAGCTCATACTTCACCCCGGCCTGGTCCAGGGCCTGGGTGATGGAGCCGGCCTCCCGCAGGTCGAGATTGGAATAGAGCAGGGCCTTGGGCTCGCCGAGATTCATGGTCAGGGCGAACAGGGCCGCAGCCAGGCCGGCGCCGATCCCCAGGATCGCCGCGAGCCGGCCGATCCCGAAGCGCTGCAAGGCCGCTACAAACTGGTTCAAGGCGCGTCCCACCCCAAAACGGTGCGGAAAACGCCCAGACCGGGCGAACCGCTAGGCAGGATTTACCCACCCGATGGTAAACGCCGGGTTTAAGACCCCAGTTTGGGTGGCCCGGCGGCACGGGGCGCAATGTCGCAGACCATGGCTGGCGCGCCAGGCTCGTAGGCGCGCCGGTCCCCCGGGACCTTAGCTGCTCCAGGGGGTCAGGGCGCCCCAGTGGAGCAGGACGGCGGCGAAGGCGGCGTAGATCAGGGTCGTGGCGGTGAAGGCGAGCTTGCGCCCGGCGTTCCAGCTGTCCAGGCGCCGGCCGCCCCGCCAGATGGTGGTCATGGGCAGGGGGGTCAGGCCGGCCAGGGTGATCAGGGTCAGCAGGGCCGCGACCAGGGCGCAGGCCGAGGCCAGCAGCAATCTCGCCCCAGGCCAGCCATAGACGACCTGGGCCGTGTCGCCGGCGCCCATCAGCCACGAGACGAACAGGCCCATGGCCAGCAGCCAGAGGACCGCCTGGATGGTCTGCACCAGGCTCGCCCGACTCTGGCTCTGGGTCTGGCGAAGTTCGCGATGGTTGCGCATGGCCAGGCCCACCAGGGTGGCGACCGCGGCGATCGCCGTCAGTGCGGCCAGGGTCGCCAGCACCCAGGGCTGGCTCCACAGCCCGACCCTCTGGAAGGTCATGTCGTTGAAGGTTCCGACGAAGGCGCGGGCCTTGCCGCGGCTGGTCTCGAAGGCCAGGCGCTGGTCCCCGTCCACAGCCACGAACACCCCCCGGGCGGGGTCGCCCTCGGGGACGAAGGCGCGGACGCCGTCCAGGCCGCTGACCAGCAGGCGGCCATCAGGGGTGACGGAGACACTGGCGGCCGCCAGCAGATAGCCCACGAAGCGCTCCAGCCCCACATAGGCGCGGCGGGTGCCCACATAATGGCCGGCATAGACATCGCCCAGTCGGGCCAGGGCCGGATCGCCCGCGCGCTTGGGCGATGGGCCGGGCTCGAAGAACTGGCTCACCAGCTGGCCGGGCAATTCCATGGCCAGCTTGCCGCCGCCTTCGGTGTTCACGCTGATGAAGACGCCCAGGTCGAGCTCCGGCACGATCACCATGTTCGACGCGAAGGAAAGGGTGCCGCCGCTGTGACCATAGCCGGTCCGGCCGCTGGGCAGGGGATAGGTGATGAAGCCGTGCGGCCAGGTGTTCAGGCCGGCCGCATTGGGGCGCAGGCCCGTGCGGAACGCCCGCGCCGTTTCCGGCCCGAAGATCTGCTGCTCGCCTACGGTCCCGTCGGCCAGCAGCATGATCATGTACTGCGCCATGTCGGCGGCGGTGGAGGAGGCCGATCCGGCCGGGGCGATGTGGCCCAGATACTCGAACGGCCGGGCCACGTGCCCGCCGGCGGGGGTCCAGTGGAATCCGTCCGACAGATCGGCCGCCAGGGCCTGCGGCATGGGGGCGGGAATGTCGTTGCGCGGGGGATGCGGCTCGCGGAAGGTGGTGCGGCTCATGCCCAGGCGCTGTGTGATGCGGCGCTCCACCAGGGTCTCAAAGGGCTGGCCGGTGACATTGGCCAGGGCGGCGCCGGCCAGGCCCACCCCGTAGTTGGAGTAGGTCGGAAAGAGGCCGGGCTCCCGCACGCGGCGGGGACGTTCCTGGCGCAGATACTGGGTCAGGCTGCGCTCCCGGTCGAAGTTGCGCTCCATGAGCTGCCCCATGACCCGGTCCTCGAAGCCCGGCGTATGGTCCAGCAGGTTGGCCACCAGGACCGGATTGCGGAATCCCTGGTTTCGGACCTGAAGCTCCTCGGGCAGGTAGAGGTTGATGGGCCCATCCTGCCGGATGCGGCCGGCGGCGATCTCCTCCATCAGGAGGATCCAGGTGAAGGTCTTGGAGATGGAGCCGATGCGGAACAGGGTGCGATCGGGATCGACGCGGCGCTGGGGGCTCAGGCTGGCGAAGCCATAGCCTTTCTTCAGCACCACCTGGCCGTTCTGGACCACCGAGACCGTGACGCCGGCCAGATTGTCCCGGCCCATGGCCGCGCTCACCAGCCCGTCCAGATAGGCCTCGAGGGCCTGCGGCTGCAGCGCGGCCGCAGACATCGGCGCCTCTGCGGCCTCGGGGGCGGTCGTGGCCGGCGTCGCCGGCGCGGGCAGGGGGCGAGGCCGCGGCGTGGCGCGCGGGGCGGGCGTCGGCGCCGCCAGGCTTTCATAGGCGAGCGGTTCGGCGGGCGTTTCCGGGGCGCCAGGGGTCTGGGCCAGGCTCGCGCCGCCCGCCAGGACACTGGTCAGCGCGGCCAGGACGGCCGTGGACAGGAAGCGCATCGACAGAACTCGCAAACTGGATTTCCCCTGAAGTCCCTTCTAGGGCGCCTTCCAAGGGGCTCCAAGGCGCTCTGTCAGCCGCCGGGGGGTGGGGAGAACCGCATCAGGGGAAGCATGGGCCGAAGCTGGGGACCGATCCAGATCTGCGGCTCTGACGGCGGGGCCACGCCCTCGCGGCCTTCACGTTCGGCGACGCAGGTGCGCACCCGGGGAGCCAGGACGGCGAAATCCACGCTTCGACCCATCTCCTGCAGGAAGCACTCGTCGAAATAGGGATAGCGATCAGCCTCACCGCAGCCAAAGGAGGTGCGATCAGGCCGGGCGGCGGTCAGCACCAGACGATTGGGCTTGGCCAGGGCCGGCAGGAAGACCCCGGAGAAGCAGGCCGAGATCACCACCACGGTGGGTTTGGCGCCGCAGGTGCGGTCCAGCATCTGGCCCAGAATGGCGGGGGGCAGGATCTGGTCGCCGATCAGCGCTCCCTTCGGATCGCCGTGCGAGGTCAGGTAGAAGATGCAGCCCGGCGCGCGGGCGGCCAGTTCGATCAGGCCCTCATAGAGGCCCTCCGGCGTGGCCAGGGCGGCGGCGCCTCTGCGGCCGACCTCGGGATTGACCGAAAACTGCCGGATGTTCCTGGTCTGCAGGCCCGCGCCGGAAAAGGCCTCCGCCAGATCCTGGCGGGCGTTGTCGAAGGCCAGGGTTGGGCCGCCATTGGCCCCGCGCCAGTCTCCGGCCACCACCACGGCGGCCCAGTCGGCGAAGACGGAGGCCCGTGCGGACGCCGGCGCCAGGGCGGCCAGGGCGAGACCCAGGCCGAACGCCAGGGCGCAGATCCGAAACCTCAGACCTGCCGCCCCGAACGCCATGTCAGTCCTTGTAGGACTTGAAGGGGGTGGGGATGGCCGTGCCGGTGGCCTTGGCCAGCAGCTTGCCGTCGGGATCGTAGAGCTCGCCCTCGGTGAAGGCGACGCTGCGCCCCCATTTCACGACGCGCCCGACGCCCTTGATGAAGCCGGGCTTGGCGGGCCGCAGGAAGCTGGTCTTCATCTCCAGCGTCGGGGCCACATGGGTCATGCCCGAGGCCACCATGCAGGCCACCGACATGGCCTCGTCCAGCATGGCGCAGAGATAGCCCCCCTGGATCTGCTTCATAGGGTTGAGCAGGAGCTCGGCCTTGGCGTCGAAGGCCACCTCGACCATCTTCTCGGCCTGGCTCACAGCCACCATGCGGAAGCCCAGGGTCTGGGAGCCGGTGGGCTGGTTCTTGGTCCGCAGGAAGCGCTGGAGGATCGCCTCGTCGGTCAGGGCGTCAGGCGCCGGGGCCACGTCGGTCATGAGGTCCTTACTTCTTCCGGAACTGGTCGAGGGAGACGACCTTTTCGGCCGGATCCGCGGGCGGGCCGGGCTCGGCTTCGGGCTCGTCCGGATGATCTTCCGCGCCGGGGTCCGTGGGCGCCGCCGAGGCCTCGAACTGCAGCAGGAACTGGACGCTCGGATCATAGAAGCGGGTCACCGCCGCATAGGGCACCGAGACGCGCTTGGGCTGGCCGCCGAACTTCAGGGTCACCGAGAAAAAGGTCTCGCCCGGCGCCAGGTCCCAGTACTGATGCTGGAGGACGATGGTCATTTCGTCCGGGTACTTGGACAGAAGGTCCACCGGGCCCGAGACGCCGGGCGCCTCGGTCTTGAATGTGATGTAGAAGTGATGGGCCCCAGGCAGGCCCTCGGGCGAGGCGGCGCGCTTCAACGCGGCCTTGATGACCCCGCGCAAGGCTTCCTGCGCCATGGCCTCATAGTGCATCTGGTCGTGGGCCGGCGGCTCCTGGGCCATGGGGTCTCCGAAGGTGGGGGCGTCGGGGTGAAATTAGCGCCTGCGGCGCCGGGCGCAAGCCGCCGCGCGAGCCGGGGTGACGCGCCCTTCGGCCGTGACAAAAAGGTCGCCTATCAGCGGTGAACGGGGGCCGACCGGTCGCGAAATCGGGGAAGAAGGTGGAGGGGTTCTGTTGCAAGGCCCCCTCCCGGCCCCGCCTAGCGCTGCTAAGACGCTAGGAGTTTAGGTCGAAATCTATCGGACCGCTTACGCAGCCAGACGGACTTCTTCAGCGAAGTTATCGTTCGCAGTTAGTTTAAAGACCCGAAACGGTGGGTCATGCCGAGAGAAAGCAACACCTTTACACGTCTGTCGATGCTGATCGGCCCCGCACTTTCCGGCGATAACCCGGGGAAGATTTGGTGGAGCCGCCGGGAATCGCACCCGGGTCCAGTCCGCTTATTTCGTGCGCGTTTATCTCCATAGTCCGGCGAACCGGACAGGTTGAATATAGGCCCGAGCCGGACGAATTTGAAGAGGCAAGGCCCTATGGCGCGGGGGGATCGGCGGCCTTGATGTAGCCGCCCTCCTGCAGGAGTTGCTCATAGGCGCCGCGCGGGCCTGAAAAATCCGCGCCGGCGGGGAACAGCACGTCGATGCGCGGCTCATGCCCCAGGCCCGCGCCGATGACCGCCTGCAGAATTTCGGCCGCCTGCCCGATCTCGGCCGGTTCGCAGTCCCGGCGCAGGGCGTAGCCGCCATTCTCGGTCAGCAGAACAAGGTCGTAGGCCGCACCCGCCAGGCAGATGGACCCCACGCTGGCCAGGGCCTCCTGCGCCACGGCGTCTCTCGGCGTGGCCCAGGCGCTGTCCCGCGCCAGGGCGAGGAAGCTCGCCCGCGTCTCATCGGGCAGTCGGGCGTCGAAGCCCACGCGGCGGGCGATCTGGGGCTCGCAGCAGGCCCGGCCGGCTCGCCCCTGGACGAAGACGGCGCCGTCCTGGCGCAGGATGACGCGAAAGACCACCTGCTCGACGCTGTTGGAGGGGCGACGCCAGACCTCGAAGACAGCCTCCCCCCGTCGGACCACCTGAGCCTGGAGCGGGGGAAGCCCCCAGAGGCGATAGAGGGTGGGCTCCACCGGGGTTTGAACGTCCGGCGCCCGGCGCGGGGCGCGACGCCCTCCCAGCGGATCGGCGGCCTCGGGGGCCGGGGGCCAGTCGGCGCTCCACCATTCGGCCGGATCGGGCGGCGGATAGGGCCAGGGCTGCAAGGGCTCGTCGGCGGCCGCCGCGGGGGCGGTCTGGATCGGAAGCGGCTCGGCGACGGCCGGCGGGGCCAGGGCGATCGGGGCCAGGGCGAGGGGGACGAGAGCGACCCAGGCGGCGCTCGCCAGAACCGTGCCGCGCCCAGACGCCATGAACCTCTCCCTACATGCCTTCGGCGCCCCGCGTGATGGAAAGCACGCCCGTCCGAGAGAGTTCCACCAGGCCGAGCGGACGCATGAGCTCGGCGAACTTGTCGATCTTGTTGGGGGCGCCGGTGATCTCGAAGACGAAGCTCTCGTGGGTGGTGTCGATCACCCGGGCGCGGAAGATGTCGGCCACCCGCAGGGCCTCCACGCGCTCGGCCCCGGTGCTGCGCACCTTGACCAGGGCCAGCTCCCGCTCAAGCCCGTTGGGGTCGCGGGTCACATCCTGGACGTGGCGGGTGGAGACCATCTTCTCCAGCTGGGCCTCGATCTGGCCCAGCACATGGGGCGTGCCGCGGGTGACGATGGTCACCCGGCTGGTGTGGGCGTTGCGGTCGGTCTCGGCGACCGTCAGGCTCTCGATATTGTAGCCGCGGGCGGCGAACAGACCCACCAGCCGGTGCAGGACGCCCGGTTCATTGTCCACCAGCACGGCGAAGGTGGCGAGGTTTTCGGCCTCTTCCTTGTGGTCGAGGTCATAGACGGAGGCGGGCTGGGGATCAGGCATGTCAGGTCTCTTCGGTGCGAACCGCAGAGCAGGTGTCACAGCCGTGGCCGGAGGGCAACCGCGACAGGCCGATGGCGCCTGCGCAATCGGCTCGGCGCCGCCCCCATTCGGCCGCAATCTGGCTTAGCTTGCCGCCGTGACGGCGCAGGAGGGGCGTTCATGAAGACCGGTCTGATCGCGGGGCTCTGCCTCGTCTGGAGCCTTGCGGGCTGCGCGGAGGCCGAAGGACCCGCGGCGTCCCCCCCGGCGGACAGGACCGTGGAAGGCGCTCCCTATGTGCTGAAGGGCACGCAGGTCTGGACCGTCCCGGACCCTGCGCAGGGCCGCGACTACCAGGTGTTCGTGAGCCTGCCGCCCAGCTACGACAGCGACGCCGAGCGCCGCTATCCGGTGCTCTACGTCACCGACGCCGACTACGCCTTTCCGATCCTCAGGCAGATCACCCGGCGGCTGAATCTGCAGGGGCCGGTGGTCGAGGAGTTCATCCTCGTGGGCCTCTCCTATGCCGTGGGCGAGGACGGCGTCGCCAGCCGCAACCGCGACTACACCCCCACCGCCAAGGGGGTGCGGGACGCCGCGGCCCACGGGGGCGGGCCGGCCTACCAGCGCTACCTCAAGGATCAGGTCCTCCCCTTCATCGAAGGGCGGTTCAGGGCCGACCCTGAGCGGCGGGTGCTGCTGGGCCACTCCTATGGCGGATTGCTCGGCGGTCAGATCCTGTTCACGGAGCCGGAGATGTTCTCCGCCTATGTGCTGGGCAGCCCCTCCATCTGGTTTGCGCAGCGCCATCTGATGCGCATGGAGACCGCCTACGCCCAGGCCCACGACGACCTGCCCGCGGAGGTCTTCATCTATATCGGCGGATGGGAGCGTCCGGGTCCCTCCCGCCGCAACACCCGCGACACCGACATGGTGGCCGACGTCCGCGCCCTGGAGAGCGCCCTCAAGGGCCGCGGCTATCCCAGCCTCAAGATCAGCACCCAGGTGCTGGAGGACGAGGACCATCTGAGCGTCGCCCCCCTGGGCTTCACCCGAGCCCTGGTGGCCGTGCTGCCGGCGAAGGACGCCCCTGCGCAGGCGCGCTGAGGTCAGGCGCCGGCTTCCTTGGCCAGGGGCGCCCACCATTGCGGATCATGAGGCGCCCACAACGGCGTCTGCATCATGCGCACCTCGAGGCGACACGCGGCGTCGAAGGGCAGCCGCCCCTCATCGTCGGGCCACACCCATTGATAGGCTTCGGGCGGTGCGGCCGCGCCTTCCTCGTCCCGCCAGCGGAGCAGCGCGCCGAAGGTCTCACCGACAAACTGACTGGGATGCACTCGACGCCAGACACAGTCCTGCGTTTCATGAAGCCTCGCAGGGACATTGTCTCCCTCTAGCGACAGCCGCCCTGCACCGACATCCTCAACGAGCTTTCCGAGGAGTTCGCCTGCATCGCGCGCGGGCAGCCCCGCCACACAAAGCTCGGGCGAGCCAAACTTGGCCGAGAGCCCGACCGTATAGGCGAACGCCGGCCCGTTTGAACCCTCGTCCACGGCGACGATGGTCCAACCGTGTCGATCAAGCTTCTTGCGGACCCTGTTCCATGCGAGCCAGGCAAAGATCATCCATGTTCCCCGTATGTTCTGAGCAGGGTGCGTCGATGACCGACGCCCTGTCAATCCTTGGGGCGACTAG
>NZ_DAIMHV010000025.1:0-24924 GCF_036723115.1 Phenylobacterium sp.
GCTATACACGCGCGCCTCTGGGCGAAACCCCGCCCCAAGACCCCAATTCCCGAAGAAAGCCCCAAGACCGAACGCACCTTCTCGATCATCAAGCCGGACGCCACCAACCGGAACCTGACCGGCAAGATCAATGCGGTGATCGAAGGCGCCGGCCTGCGCATCGTCGCCCAGCGGCGCATCCGCATGACCGAAGACCAAGCCAAGACCTTCTACGAAGTGCACAAGGAGCGCCCGTTCTACGGCGAACTGGTGGGTCAGATGACCTCCGCCCCGGTGGTGGTGCAGGTGCTGGAAGGCGAAAACGCCGTGGCCAAGTACCGTGAGATCATGGGCGCCACCAACCCCGAACAGGCCGCCGAAGGCACCATCCGCAAGCTGTTCGCCCTGAACGTGGGCGAAAACTCGGTCCACGGCTCCGACAGCGCCGACAACGCCAAGATCGAGATCGCCCAGTTCTTCACCGACGAGCAGATCGTCGGCTGATCGCGGCGCATAACGCAGACGATCCAGGGCCGCAGCCTCGCCGCTGCGGCCCTTTTTCTTGGCCGCTGTGCGATCAGGCTGTGGCCAGCTCGCCGCAGATGAAGGCGTCCTCGTCCGCGGCCAGCAGGGCCTCGAGCACCTCGGCGGCGTCCTCGGGCGCGACGATGAGCATCATGCCCACCCCGCAATTGAAGGCGCGGCGCATCTCTTCGGTGGCGACGCCGCCGGTCTGTTGCAGCCACTCGAACACTGGCGGCAGGGTCCAGGCGCTCCAGTCGAAACGCGGAGCGAGGCCCGGCGCGATGGCGCGGGGCGGGTTCTCGATCAGGCCGCCGCCGGTGATATGGGCCAGCCCCTTGATCTTGCCGGCCTTGATGAGCGGGGTGAGGCTGCGGACATAGATGCGGGTCGGCGCCATCAGCGCCTGGGCCAGGGTCTGACCCGGAGCGAAGGGGCAGGGGGCGTCCCACGCCAGGCCTGACAGCTCCACGATCTTGCGGATCAGGGAATAGCCGTTGGAGTGCGGCCCGGAGGAAGCCAGGCCGATGAGCAGGTCGCCGGCCGCCTGATCGACCAGGCGCGGCAGCACCTTGTCGCGGTCCACGGCCCCGACGCAGAAGCCCGCCAGGTCATAGTCGTCGCCGGCGTACATGCCCGGCATTTCGGCGGTCTCGCCCCCGACCAGGGCCGCGCCGGCCTGGCGGCAGCCCTCGGCGATGCCCGCCACCACCCGGGTGGCCACCTCCACGTCCAGCTTGCTGGTGGCCAGATAGTCCAGGAACATCAGAGGCTCGGCGCCTTGGGCGAGCAGGTCGTTGACGCACATGGCCACCAGATCGACGCCCACCGTATCGTGCAGGCCGGTGTCGATGGCGATCTTCAGCTTCGTCCCCACCCCGTCCGTGGTCGTCACCAGCAGGGGATCGTCATAGCCCGCCGCCTTGAGGTCGAAGAGGGCGCCGAAGCCCCCCAGGGACGCCTCCGCGCCGGGCCGCCGTGTGGCCTTGGCCAGGGGCTTGATGGCCTCCACCAGTGCGTTTCCCGCATCGATATCGACGCCGGCCGCAGCATAGGTGAGGCCGTTGGGGCGATCGGTCATGTCTGAAGTCCTGGTCCCTGGCGGGGGGAAAGAAAATCGGCCGGGGCTGCAACAGGGCCTTGCAGACTCGCCCGCGCGCGAGGCTATAGCTACCGGATGACGCCGATTACAACCACCGCCGAACTCGCGGCGTTCTGCGAAAAGCTCAAAGGCCAGCCCTTCGTCGCCGTGGACACCGAGTTCATGCGCGAAACCACCTACTGGCCGAAACTGTGCCTGATCCAGGCGGCCGCGCCCAACGCCGAGGCGGTGATCGACCCGCTGGCTGAGGACCTGGACCTGGAGCCCTTCCTGGCGGTGATGCGCGACACCTCGATCCTCAAGGTGTTCCACGCCGCCCGCCAGGATGTGGAGATTTTCAACAACCTCCAGTCCATGCCCGTCCCGCTGTTCGACACGCAGGTGGCCAGCATGGCGGCGGGCTTCGGCGAGCAGATCGCCTATGACGCCCTCGTCCGCCAGATGCTGAAGGTGGAGATCGACAAGTCCAGCCGGTTCACCGACTGGGCCCGCCGCCCACTCTCGGAGGCGCAGCTGTCCTACGCCCTGGCCGATGTGACCCATCTGGCCAAGCTCTATCCCATGCTGCGGGCGCGGCTGGAGAAGGAAGGCCGTCTGGTCTGGGTGACCGACGAGATGACGTCCCTGACCGATCCGGCCAATTATGACGTCAGTCCCGAAAACGCCTGGAAGCGGCTGAAGCCTCGGCGGCACACCCCCAAGTATCTCGCCGTCTACAAGGCCGTTGCGGCCTGGCGCGAGCGGACCGCCCAGATGCGCGATCAACCGCGCGGGCGCATCCTCAAGGACGAGGCGCTGGACGAACTGGCCACCCAGGCGCCCACCGACACCAGCGGGCTGGAGCGACTGCGCTCGGTGCCCAAGGGTTATGCCGGCTCCAAGTTCGGCCCTGATCTGCTCGAGGCTGTGCGTCAGGCGCTGAAGGATCCCGAGGCCCACGCCCCGGCGGTCGATCGCGCCAAGCCCGCCCACTCCCCGGCCGCGGGGGCTGTCGTGGAACTGCTCAAGGTGCTGCTGAAGGCGCGGGCCGAAGACGCCGGCGTCGCCTCCAAGCTGATCGCCACCGTCTCCGACCTGGAAATGATCGCCAATGACGACGAGGCCGCCACCCCGGCCCTCCAGGGTTGGCGTCGGGAAGCCTTCGGCGAGGACGCCCTGCGCATCAAGCGCGGCGAACTGGCCCTGGTGCTGGACGGAACCCGTGTCCGCGTGGTCGAGGTCCGCCGGGCCCCAAAGAGCGCTTCGGCCTGATCAGGCGATTTCGAGGTTGAGTTTGAGCGCGCTGGCCAGGGCGCCGGCGCGCTTGGCCGTCTGATCCCCCAGCAGCAGGTCTGACCAGACCTCCGGCGCGCTCAGGCGCAGGGTGTCGCCCTCGATGTCCAGGCGGGCCTTGCTCAGCAGTTGGCCGTTGCGTCCGGAGAGATCACAGCCCAGCCTCAACGCCGCCCCCAGCGCGCGGGCCCGCGCACGCCGTTCGGCGCTGAGCACGCGCATGATGGTCTCCGGCTCGGGCGTATTGGCCGAGGCGGAGTGTCGCGCGAAGGTGGCCATGGCCAGGAAACAGCGCTCGGGATGGGACATGCCGGCGATCGGCGCCCGGAGCACCTGAGAAAAGGCCAGTTCCGCGCGATGATCGGGGTGCAGCCGTCCCCCCAGTTCGGCCAGACGGGCGGCCGCGGCGACGAGCAGGGGCTCCCGATCCCCAAACACCGTCGGCAATTGGGCGAAGAGCGGCGCCACCCATTTCTCCAGAGCCGTGGTGAGGTCGCCGGCGGACAGACCACGCTGTGAGCTCATGGCCTTGCACCCCTCCAGCAGAGGATCGCGGACGCGGACGGCCTGACCCATGCCCTCCAGCAACAGGCCTTCGCGCAGACCAAAGGCGGAGATCACCACGCGCTGCAGGTCCAGCCGCTCGATGAGGGCCTCGAGCACCAGGGCGCCGTAGGGGAGGGTTTCGTAGCGCTTCTTCGACAGACCCTCGATGCGCTCCAGGGAGGCGCGCGACTGACGGGTGACGAACCGCGCCAGCTCCAGGGCGTCGCTGCGGGACATCTCATACTGATGGGCGACCCGCAGGGGATAGTCGCTCATGATCATGTGGAGCAGGGCGAGGTTGCGCCAACCGCCGCCCACGGCGTGGAAGTCCGGGCCTTCAAACTGGCCCAGGTCGCGTAACCGCGCGTCGGCCAGGGCGCGTACCTGGTCAATGCTCAGCGGCCGCGGCGCCCCGAGCGCGAAGGGACCGAGCGGCAGGGTCACGCCGCTGCCGGGCCCCTCTTCGGTGAGCTGGATGAGCTCCAGGCTTGAGCCGCCGAGATCGCCCACCAGACCGCGTGCTCCCGGACAGCCCGCCAGCACGCCGGACGCCGCATAGTGAGCCTCTTCCTCGCCCGACAGCACGCGGAGCGGCAGGTCGAGACTCTCCCGCACGAAACGGGCGAACTCGGGCCCGTCGGCGGCCTCCCGTATGGCGGCGGTGGCCACCGCGACCACATCGCCCGGCGCCCAGTCCTGCAGAATGGCCCTGAAACGGCGCAGCGCGGTGACCGCCAGGTCCTTGCCCTCGGGCGAGAGCTTGCCGGTCTCGCCCAGGTCGCGGCCCAGGCCCGCCAGGACCTTTTCGTTATAAACCGTCCAGATGGCCCGCCCTTCGAGGCGGTAGATCACCAGGCGGACGGAGTTGGACCCGACGTCGATCACCGCCGTCTGGCGGTTGTCGGTCTCAGTGGCGCTGGGCGACATGGTCGATCGCGCGCGGCATGTCCTTCACACGTTGTCCGCGACCGGACAGGCTGGGATTGGTCATAAAATACTCGTGCGCGGAAAAGGCGCTGGGATGGTCCCAGTTGGGATCGCGTGTGTAGCCGCCATCGCGGTCCAGGGTCCAGCTTTGGGCTTCGTCCTTCAGGCTGGCCACCATGATCTGCTGCAGCACCTGCTGATGGACGGTGGGATTTTCCACCGGCACCAGGCTCTCCACCCGCCGGTCGAGATTGCGCGGCATCCAGTCGGCCGAGGAGATGTACACGCGCGACTTTCCCGACGGCATCGGCCGGCCGTTGGCGAAGGCCACGATGCGGGAGTGTTCCAGGAAGCGGCCGACGATGCTCTTGACCCGGATATTCTCCGACAGGCCTGGCACGCCCGGCCGCAGGCAGCAGATGCCGCGAATCACCAGGTCGATCTCCACCCCCGCCTGGCTGGCGCGGTAGAGGGCGTCGATCACCTCCGGGTCCACGAGCGCGTTCATCTTGGCCCAGATCGCCGCGGGTCGGCCGGCCTGGGCGTTCTCCACCTCGCGTTGGATCAGCGTGATCAGATCCCGCTTCAGCGTCATCGGCGAGAAGGAGAGCTTTTCCAGCTGCGCCGGTTGGGCGTAGCCGGTGATGAAGTTGAACACGCGCGAGGAATCCCGCGCCAGGGCCGGATCGCTGGTGAACAGGGACAGGTCGGTATAGATGCGCGCCGTGATCGGGTGATAGTTCCCGGTGCCGTAGTGGCAATAGGTGCGGACCTGGTCGCCCTCACGGCGGACCACCACCGAGAGCTTGGCGTGGGTCTTGTACTCCACGAAGCCGAAGACCACGTGGACCCCGGCGCGCTCCAGGTCCTTGGCCCATTTCAGATTGGCTTCCTCGTCGAACCGGGCCTTGATTTCCACCACGGCGGTGACGTTCTTGCCGTTCTCGGCCGCCTCGATCAGGGCCGCGACGATGGGGCTGTCGGACGAGGTGCGATAGAGGGTCTGCTTGATGGCCAGGACATTGGGATCCCGCGCAGCCTGGCGGACGAACTGCACCACCACATCGAAGCTCTCAAAGGGGTGGTGGACCAGAATGTCCTTCTCCCGGATCGCGGAGAAACAGTCCCCGCCGTGATCGAGAATCCGCTCGGGGAAGCGGGCTGTGAAAGGCTTGAACTTCAGGTCCGGTCGGTCCGGGGGGATCAGCTGTGAAAGCTCATCCAGGCCCAGCAGCCCGTCGATCAGGATGATGTCCTCGGCGTTGGCGTTGAGGTTCTCGCTGATGAAGGCGCGGAGATCGGGCGGCATGGCCGCCTCGAATTCCACCCGCACCACGGAGCCCAGGCGCCGCTGCTTCAGGCGGGCTTCGAACTCGCGGACGAGATCCTCAGCCTCTTCCTCGATCTCCACATCGGAATCGCGGATCAGGCGGAAGACGCCGCTGGCCTCCACCTGGCACCCGGGAAACAGGTGGTCGACGAACAGGCTGACCATGCCTTCCAGGGAGATGAAGCGCCGCTGCGGCCGGGTGCGGCGACCGCCCCGCGGGGCCTCGAGCTGCCAGAAGCGCGCCACCTGAGCCGGAATGGGGACCAGGGCGTTGAACGTCTTGCCGTCCAGCCGCCGCCGCAAGGTCAGCGCCAGGGAAAAGGCCAGATTGGGAATGAAGGGAAACGGGTGCGCCGGGTCGATGGCCAGAGGCGTCAGGATCGGAAAGACCTGGCTGATGAAGCTCTCTTCCAGGCCGGCCCGCTCAGCGGCGGTGACCTCGTGCGCCTCAACAAGCTTCAACCCCTCCGCCGCCAGTTCCTTGCGAAGCTCCCGCCAGCGGGTCTGCTGATCGCCCATCAGGCTGGCCGCCTCGGCGTTGACCCGCTCCAGTTGTTCGGATGCGGTGAGGCCGTCCTGGCTGACCGAGCGCACGCGCTCGCGCACCTGCGCCTTCAGGCCGGCCACCCGGACCATGTAGAATTCGTCGAGATTGTTGGCGGAGATGGACAAGAAGCGCAGTCGCTCCAGAAGCGGGTGCCGCGGATTCTTGCTTTCGGAAAGGACCCGCTCGTTGAACGCCAGCCACGAGACTTCGCGATTGAAGAAACGGTCCGGGGAGCCGGCGAGCTCCGCATCCCAGGACAGGCCGGCGGCGGGCCGGTCGTCGGCAGGGGACGGGGTCATCGCGGCGTCGGACATCAGGGCCTCTCGGAACAGATTACGGGCGCGCCTCAGCCTCGCCTCTCGCGGACCCAGCGTCACTCGAAAAGGTCAAGATTCTCCGTGTCATTTTCAAGGACCTGACGGGCGAGCGCCCGGGTGACCGGGCGATGCGCCTCGCCGGAGGCCGCGTCCATCCTGTCCACAACCTCCCAGGCCGCCGGCACCGACCGCTCGATCCGCCGCAGCAGATAGCTCAGCACCTCGTCGGAGGGCGTGATGTTGCACCGGGCGAAGAAGATGCGCAGGACGGCCTCGAGAACCGCGTCGTCCGGCGCGGTGATCTCGGCCACAGGCAAGGCGTTGAGCCGCGAGCGGAGATCTGGGAGCCTCGCGGTCCAGGTCAGAGGCAGGGTGCGCGCCGTGAGCAACAGGCCGCCGCCGTCCTGAGCGGCCATGTTGATCCGGTGGAACAGCAGTTCCTCATCACAGCCCTGGTCCACGTCTTCGATCAGGGCTGGCCCGGGTTCTCCCAGGACCGAGCCATCGCAGCCCAGGCGTTGGGCGCCCGCCTGTTCGGCCCAGATGTGCGCCAGATGGCTCTTTCCCACACCCTCCGGCCCCACGAGCGCCAGGGCGCCGCCGGGCCAGCCCCCCGCGCCCAGGACCATGGCGTGCGCCTGGCTGTTGCTGTCGCCGAGGACGAAATCCTCAAGCCGGAAGGAGGGCGGACGACGCAGGCCTAGCCGAAGCTGACGCGCCATGACCCCATCCGGGCGAATTGAAACCGGTCCCACATTCGGTTCGAGCCTATCAGGGGCGGCGAGCCGCCGCGAGGCGTCCGCGTCCCTGGCCTGGGGACAGCCGGTCACGGGCTGTGGAGGCGCGGAACGCGCCGGCCCGGGGCGCGCTTAAGCCCCGAGCCAGCGGCGAGGCCGCGTCAAAAACCGGGAGTTTCAAATGTCGGATCATGTCTATCGCGTCGTCGAGATCGTCGGGTCGTCCACCACCAGCATCGACGACGCCATTCGCAACGCCGTCGAAGAGGCGGGCA
Organism: Phenylobacterium sp.; assembly: GCF_036723115.1. Lineage (GTDB taxonomy): Bacteria > Pseudomonadota > Alphaproteobacteria > Caulobacterales > Caulobacteraceae > Phenylobacterium. The sequence continues at coordinate 7,555 of NZ_DAIMHV010000025.1, forward strand.
AGTCCCTACGCGACATGCGCTGGTATGAGGTCACCGGAACCCGCGGCGAGATCATGGACGGCAAGGTCGGACATTTTCAGGTCTATCTGAAGGTCGGCTTCACCCTGGAAGGCTCCCGCGACTGAGCCGCCGCTTCTTCGCCGAAGACCGCCCCTAGCCCTAGGGGTGGTCCTTGGCCAGGGGAGGGGGCGCCTCGCGCGGCGCGGCGCGAACCCAGCCCTCGGGTCGCAGCAGCTCGATGGGGCTGAACCTGGACTTGTAGTCCATCTTCTCGCTGCCGCGGACCCAGTAGCCCAGATAGACGTAAGGCAGGCTGAGCATCGCCGCCTGGCGCAGATGATCCAGAATCATGAACAGGCCCAGGCTGCGCCGCGGCATGTCCGGATCGTAGTAGCTGTAGACCATGGAAAGGCCGTCGGACATCAGGTCGATCAGGGCGCAGGCCGCCAGGTCCCCGGGTCCGCCGTCCTCCGAGGGTCGCCTGTACTCGACGATGTGGGTCCGAACCGCGGTGTCCTCGACCATGGCCACATAGTCGGGCCAGCTCATCTCGGCCATCCCGCCGTCGGCGTGACGTGAGGTGAGGTATCGGCGCAGCAGATCGAACTGCTCCATGGTGGCCTCAGCCTCGACCACGGAACGCACGAGATCACCGTTGCGGGCCAGGGTCCGGCGCTCCGACCTGGAAAAGAGGTGCTCGCCCACCGGCAGGCGGGCCGAGACGCAGGCCGCGCAGGACTCGCAGGCTGGGCGGTAGGCGATGTTCTGGGAACGGCGGAAGCCGATCTGGGTGAGCGCGTCGTTCACCGCCGGCCCGTCGGCCAGGGGCAGATGCGCGAACACCTTCCGCTCGAACCGCCCCGGCAGATAGGGACAGGGCGAGGGCGCGGTCAGGAAGAACCTGAGCTGCCGGGTCGGAAAGTGCTGCGTCACGAGCCTAGCGTTCGCCCCTGGTCCCTTGTGATGGAGCAATTAGGGCGTATGGCTGCGGATCGTGCAAGCAGACACATTTCAGTGAAGCTCAGCACCAAGGGGCTGAACCTCCGCCTGCCTCACGGGCGGGCGTTCGGTGGCAGGACCGGCGCTTCGCGCAGGAGCACGATGGCGATGCGGCGGTTGCCGGGCAGGGTGGGGTCGTCGGGGAAGAGCGGCTCGGAATTGGCCTTGCCCGAAACCTGATAGACGCGGTCCGGCTGAACGCCCGCTGATTCCAGCACCCGGCGGGCGCCGTCGGCGCGGCTGGCCGAAAGCGGCCAGTCCCCCTGCGCCCGCACGCCGTCCATGTTCACGCTGGTGTGGCCATAGATGCTGATGCGGTTGGGCAGCTGGTTGATGATCTTGGCCACAGCCCGCAGCAGGAGCCGGGCCCGGTCGTTGGGCTGGGCCGAGCCTTCCGAGAACATGGAGCGCCCCTCCTGGTCCACGAGCTGGATGCGGAGGCCTTCGGGCGTCTGGTCGATGATGATGTTCTTCGACAGCTCAGCCAGCTCCGGCATGTCCTGAAGCGCCTGGCGCAGGGATTGGGCGGCCGAGAGAAAGGCCGCTTCCTCGCGCTTCTGGAGCGCGTCGCGCAGGGCGTCGGTGCTGGAACTCTGCAGCTGGCTGCGGTTCGACTGGTCCTGGGTGTCACCCTCTTCCTGCGGGTTGGGTGATTCGGGGGACATCTGCTCCATGATCGACATGGAGCCCGACGACTTGGCGCCGTCCGACCCAAGCGCAGTTCCGCCCAGGATGCCGCCGGCGCCGGAGGTGGTGGAGGAGATGCTGGCGGGAGCGAAATAGTCGGCGATGCCGCGCTTCTGCTCCGGGCTCGTGGTGTTGATCAGCCACATCAGCAGGAAGAAGGCCATCATGGCCGTGACGAAGTCGGCATAGGCCACCTTCCAGGCGCCGCCATGGTGGCCATGGCCTCCGCCCTTCTTGACCTTCTTGATAACGATCGGCCGTTCGCCCACCGCCATGTCCGACCCCGCATTAACGCTATTGCGCGGGCAAGGTGCGCAGGGGCTCGTTAAGATGGCGTTGAATTATGCGTACGGAGGGGCCGGTGAAGCTGGCGTTTGCAGGACTTGGAGTCATGGGCTTCCCCATGGCGGGCCATCTGGCCGCCGCGGGACATGAGGTGGCCGTCTTTAACCGTAGTCCGGAAAAGGCGACGCGCTGGGCCGAACGCCACGGGGGTCGGGCCTTCGCCACGGCGGCCGAGGCCGCGGACGGGGCGGAGATGCTGCTTCTCTGCGTCGGTCGGGACGACGATGTCCGCGCCGTGGTGACTGAGGCTCTGCCGCGGCTGGCGTCCGGCGCCGTGGTGATCGACCACACGACCACATCGGCCAGCCTCGCCCGGGAAATGGCCGAGCTCTGCGCCGCATCGGGCCGCGCCTTCATCGATGCGCCGGTCTCCGGGGGGCAGGCGGGGGCGGAGGCCGGACAACTCACCGTCATGTGCGGCGGAAGCACCGAGGCCTTCGCCCGCGCGGAGCCTGTGATCTCCACCTTCGCCAAGGCCGTCCGCCTGATGGGCCCCGCCGGCTGCGGCCAGCTCACCAAGATGGTCAACCAGATCTGCATCGCAGGCCTGGTTCAGGGCCTGGCCGAAGGCCTGCACTTCGCCCGGCGCGCCGGCCTCGACCCCGAGGCGGTGTTCGAGGCCATCTCCAAGGGGGCGGCGCAATCCTGGCAGATGGACAACCGCTGGAAGACCATGGGGCAGGGGCGATTCGACTTCGGCTTCGCCGTCGACTGGATGCGCAAGGATCTGGGCCTCGTCCTGGATGAGGCCGGGGCCAATGGCGCGCGCCTGGACGTCACGGCCCTGGTGGACGGCTTCTATGCCGAGGTGCAGCAGATGGGCGGCGGGCGCTGGGACACGTCCAGCCTCGTCGCCCGGCTGGAGCCGCCCCGGTGATCCTGCAGACCCCTCGACTTCGGCTGCGCGAAGCCGAGGCGAGCGACGCGCCCTTCGTGCTGGAACTGCTGAACTCGCCGGGCTTCATCCGGGGCATCGGCGACCGGGGCGTGCGGACCGAGGCCGAAGCGGCGGCCTATGTGGAGAATCGCATTCGCCAGAGCTATGCCGAGCACGGCTATGGCATGTGGGTCGTGGAACCCTTGGAGGAGCCGGTGGCCATCGGCCTTGCGGGCCTCGTCCGCCGCGACGTGCTGAACCATGTGGATCTGGGCTACGCCTTCCTCGACCGTGTCTGGGGCCAAGGCTATGCCGAGGAAGCCGGCCGGGCGGTGCGTGACTATGCCGGACGCGTCCTGGGCCTTGAGACCTTGGCGGCCATCGTCAATCCGGACAATCTCGCCTCGCGGCGGGTGCTGGAGAAGATCGGCTTCCGGTTCATTGATGAACGATGGCTGCCAGGCTGGCCGCAGCCCAGCGCCTATTATGAGACGTCGCACCATGTCGGGGCAGATCACCACGCGAACCGTTGAGGCCAATGGCCTGCGCTTCGTCATCGACGAGGCGGGCGCGGGCGACAGGCTCGCCCTTTGTCTGCACGGGTTTCCGGAGAGCCGCTTCTCCTGGCGCCATCAGATTCCCCTCCTGGCCGACCTGGGATTCCGGGTCTGGGCGCCGGACCTGCGCGGCTATGGCGAGACCGAACCCAAACCGCAGGATGTGGCCAGCTATCGGATCGAGGCCCTGCTGGATGACGTCGCAGCCCTGATCGACGCCAGCGGGGCCCGTGAGGTGGTGCTGATCGGTCATGACTGGGGCGCGGCGCTGGCCTGGACCTTCGCCACGCGAAAGGTCCGTCCCCTGTCCCGGCTGGTGATCATGAACGTCCCGCACCCGGCGGTCTTCGCCCGGGTCGCCCGGCGCTCGCTGCGCCAGATGCTGCGGTCCTGGTACATGGTCTTCTTCCAGATCCCGGGACTGCCCGAGCGCATGCTGCTGGCCAGGGATGCGCGCGCCATCCGTCGCGCCTTCGCCGGCATGGCGCAGGACAAGAGCCGGTTCCCCGATGCGGCGCTCGATCGCTACGCGCGCGACGCCCAGCGGCCGGGCGCCATGACGGCCATGGTGAACTGGTACCGCGCCGCCGTGCGCCACCCCTTCATGAACGCCCCCTGGCCGCGCATCGACGTCCCGACCCTGGTGGTCTGGGGGGAGGCCGACGCCGCCCTTGGCCTGGAGACCCTGGAGGGCACGGACGCCTATGTGGCGGACCTCACGCTCCGGCGTCTGCCCGGTGTCTCCCACTGGGTGCAGCAGGAGGCGCCTGAGGCGGTCAATGCGATCCTGACGGAGTGGCTGGCCTGATCAGGCGCCCAGGAGACGGGCGGCCTGGGGCGCGAAATAGGTGATGACGCCCGAGGCGCCGGCGCGCTTGAACGCCCCCAGGCTCTCCAGAACCGCGCGGTTCTCGTCAATCCAGCCATGGCCGGAGGCGGCCTTGATCATGGCGTACTCCCCCGAGACCTGGAAGGCGAAGGTGGGAACGGCGAAGGCCTCCACCACCCGCCGGACGATGTCCAGATAGGGAAGGCCAGGCTTGACCATCACCATGTCGGCGCCCTCGGCGATGTCGAGGCCGACCTCGCGGATGGCCTCTTCGCTGTTGGCGGGATCCATCTGATAGGTCTTCTTGTCCCCGGGATTATCCACAGGTCCTCCACCGAGCTTGCCCGAGCCGATGGCGTCTCGATAAGGGCCGTAGAAGGCCGAGGCGTACTTGGCCGCATAGGACATGATCATCACGTCCTGCAGCCCTTCGCGCTCCAGGGCCTGACGCAGGGCGCCCACGCGTCCGTCCATCATGTCGGACGGCGCCAGGATGTCGCAGCCGGCCCGGGCCTGGACGATGGCCTGTTCCACCAGCCGCTCGATCGTCGCATCATTGACGATGCGGCCGCCCTCGATCACCCCGTCGTGTCCGTGGGTGGTGAAGGGATCAAGGGCCACGTCGCACATGATCCCGACCTCCGGCGCGGCGGCCTTCATGGCCTGAACGGCTCGGCAGATCACGCCGTCAGGGTCTGCCGCCAGCGAGCCGTGGCCGTCTTTTCGCGCCCCATCGATATGAGGAAAGATGGCGATGGCCGGAATGCCGAGGGCGCGGGCCTCCACCGCCGCCTTGGCCGCCTCGTCCACCGACAGGCGCGACACGCCGGGCATGGAGGCGACGGGAACCTGACCCTCGCCCTCATGGACCACCATCGACCAGATGAGGTCAGCGGGGGTCAGGACGGTTTCGCGCACAAGGTCGCGAATCCAAGGCGATTGACGCAGGCGGCGCAGCCGCAGGGCGGGGTAGGGGGCGAGAGGCGGATAGGTCATGGGGTCCGGCTCTGACCCATCGGCTGGTCCGAGGCAAGCCTGACCGCTCCGAACAGCGAGGCGGCGATCAGCCACAGGCCCGAGAAGAAGGCCAGGATCACCGCGGCCGCCACCAGGCCCAGCAAAGTGGCGTCGATGGCCACCTGACCGATCACCACCTCCATGTCGTCAAAGCCTGCCCAGCCCATGGAATCGGCCAGGCCATAGAGCGAAACCAGAATGTGGATCACCGCCCCCAGCGCGCAGATCCCGGCCAGCAGGGCGAGCACGAACGCGATCCAGAACATGCGGATCTGGAAGGTGAAATGCCCCCGGGCCGGCTCGGCCGCCGAAGGTCGCTGGATATAGGCGATGATCGCGGCCACCAGGGCCGGCGCCCCGGCGAAGAAGAAGGCCGAGAACAGCAAGGCGTAGTTGATGAAGGCGAGGTTGCGGGCGGTCTCCCGCCGGGCGGCGGGCTCGGTCTCGATGCTCATGTGCAGTCCCCCGTGTCGTTGACAGGTTGCGCCTCCCGCGCAAGTTCCTCAAGTCCAGGGAGTAAGGCCGATGGATTTCGAACTGAGCGACGACCAGCGCGCCCTTGTGGCGGCGGCCGAGGCCTTCGCCGCCGCCGAGCTTGCGCCCCACTCGGCCCGTTGGGACGCCGAAGCCATCTTCCCCGTGGAGACGCTGCGCAAGGCCGCAGGCCTGGGCTTCGCCGGCATCTATATCGGCGAGGACATGGGCGGGGCGGGTCTGTCGCGGCTGGACGCCAGCCTGATCTTCGAAGCCCTGGCCTATGGCGACGTGGCGGTGAGCGCCTATCTCACCATCCACAACATGGCCTCCTGGATGATCGACCGGTTCGGCGACGAGGCCCTGCGGACCCGCTACCTGCCGCGGCTGACCGCCATGGAGCTCATCGCCTCTTATTGCCTGACCGAGCCGGGCGCAGGTTCCGACGCCGCCGGGCTGCAGACGCGCGCGGTGCGGGACGGCGACCATTATGTTCTGAGCGGCGGCAAGGCCTTCATCAGCGGCGGCGGGGTTTCGGACATCTATGTGGTCATGGCCCGTACGGGCGGCGAGGGCGCCGGCGGCGTGTCCGCCTTCGTGGTGGAGAAGGACACGCCGGGTCTGTCCTTTGGCGCCCGGGAGCGCAAGATGGGCTGGAACGCCCAGCCGACGGCCCAGGTCCATTTCGACGGGGTGCGCATTCCCGCCGACCAGCGGATCGGCCAGGAAGGCGAGGGGTTCCGCTTCGCCATGATGGGTCTGGACGGCGGCCGGCTCAACATCGCCTCCTGCTCGCTGGGCGGAGCGGCGCTCGCCTATGATGTGGCGCGACGCCATCTGGCCGATCGTCGGCAGTTCGGCAGGCCCCTGCGCGAGTTTCAGGCCCTGCAGTTCAAGCTGGCCGACATGGCGACGGATCTGGAGGCCGCTCGCCTGATGGTGCGCCGCGCCGCCGCCGCCCTGGACCGGGGCGCGCCCGAGGCCACCCGGCTCTGCGCCATGGCCAAGCGCTTCGCCACCGATGCAGGCTTCCAGGTGGCCAACGAGGCGCTTCAGCTGCATGGGGGCTATGGCTATCTGGCGGACTATCCGCTGGAGCGGATCGTCCGCGACCTTCGCGTGCACCAGATTCTCGAAGGGACCAATGAGATCATGCGGGTGATCATCGCCCGGGAGCTTTACCGATGAGCGACGACGCCGAGGTCCTGACCCGCATCGAAGGCCGCGTGGGCCGCATCACCCTCAACCGGCCCAAGGCCCTGCACGCGCTGACCACGGCCATGTGCCGCACCATGAGCGAGGTGCTGGTGGACTGGCGGGGCGACCCGCGGGTGGAGATCGTCCTGCTGGACCATTCCGGGGAGCGCGGGTTCTGCGCCGGGGGCGACATCCGCATGCTGGCCGAGAGCGGCGCCCGCGACGGCCTGGAGGCGCGGGAGTTCTTCTTCACCGAATACCGCCTGAACCACCTGTTGTTCACCTACCCCAAGACCGTCGTGGCGGTGATGGACGGGGTGACCATGGGGGGCGGCGTGGGGCTGGCCCTGCCGGCGGCCCGACGCATCGCCACCGAACGCACCACCTTCGCCATGCCGGAGACGGGAATCGGCCTGTTTCCCGATGTGGGCGGCGGCTGGCACCTGCCGCGGCTGCCCGGACGAGCGGGCCTCTGGCTCGCCCTGACCGGCGCGCGGATCAAGGCCGCAGACTGTCTGGCCCTGGGCCTGGCGACCCACTATGTCGCCTCAGGCGCCCTGCCGCAGCTCAAGGCCGAGATCATCGCCGAGCCGCAGAATCTTGACGCCCTGCTCGCGGCGCATGGGTCCGACCCGGGCCCGTCCCCCCTGGCCGCCCACCGCGCGGACATCGATCGATTGTTCGCCGGCGACAGCGTCGAGGCCATCGTCGCGGCCCTGGAGGCCGACGGCGGCGACTGGGGCCGGGCGCAGCTCGACACCCTGGCGCAGAAGTCGCCGCAGACGCTGAAGGTCGCCTTCCGTCAGCTGGAACTGGGCGCCCAGGCCGCCGACTTCGCCCAGCACATGGCGCTCGAGTACCAGATCGGGGCCCGGGTCGTGACCTTGCCGGACTTCATCGAAGGGGTGAGGGCGGTGATCATCGACAAGGACAACGCCCCCCGCTGGTCGCCCGACAGCCTGGCCGGAGTGACCCGCGAACAGCTGGACGAGATCTTCGCCCCCTTGCCATCCAATCAGGTCTGGCGCCCACTGCCGGGGGGCGAAGGCGGCGTCTGACCGCCGGCCCCGTCGGGAGAGACGCATGGGTTCGCCGCAGTGACCACCTATGGATTCATCGGCCTGGGCAATATGGGCGGCGGCATGGCCGCCGTCCTGGCGGGCGCCGGCGCCGAGGTGCTGGCCCATGACCTTTCCGGCGAAGCCATGGCCCGCGCCCAGGCGGCAGGCTGCCGGCCGGCCGCCGATGCGGCCGAAGCCGTCGAAGCCGCCGAGGTGATCCTCACCATGCTGCCCGCCGGCCAGCACGTCCGGAGCCTCTATGAGTCGGTGATCCTGCCCCGGGCGCGGTCTGGGGCGTTGGTGATCGACTGTTCCACCATCGATGTGCAGACCGCCCGGGCCGTGGCCGAAAGGGCGGCCGAGCGCGGTCTGCGCGCAGCCGATGCGCCGGTCTCCGGCGGCGTGGCGGCGGCGGCGAGCGGCGCCTTGACCTTCATGGTCGGCTGCGGGGAAGACGACTTCTCCGCCATCGAGCAGGCCCTGGCGCCCATGGCCAAGGCCGTGGTGCGCGCGGGCGCGCCCGGGGCCGGGCAGGCGGCCAAGATCTGCAACAACATGCTGCTCGGCGTGTCGATGATCGGAGTGTGCGAAGCCTTCGCCCTGGCCGAGCAGCTCGGCCTGGATCCCGAGCGCTTCTTTCAGATCGCCAGTTCTTCCTCGGGCCAATGCTGGTCCCTGACCAGCTACGCCCCCTGGCCGGGCCTCGTGCCGGCCGCGCCGTCCAACCGGGACTACGAGGGCGGCTTCTCCGCCGCCATGATGTTGAAGGACCTGAAGTTGGCTCAAGGGGCCGCCGCCGAGGCCGGCGTGGCCACCCCGATGGGCGCCCAGGCCGAAGCCCTCTACGCCCTCTTTGATCGGCTGGGCTATGGCGGGAAGGACTTTTCGGGCCTAATTCAGATGCTGCGCGGACAGTTGGACGCGCTCGCCTGACGACAACGGGCCAAGCGTCCGTTGACGCAGATCAAGCCGGCGCGACACCGCGCCATGTAGACATGATCCGCCCCCGGTGCGAAAAGCCGGGCGGAATCTTTAGGGGACCGGCGACGGCGTAAGATTGTCGAGCGTTCAGCCGGATTTCGTGTCGATGGATTACAGGGCCGCCTTTTCCACTGCTCTCGAGCGCATTCACGCCGAGGGCCGCTACCGGGTCTTCGCCGACCTGAAGCGTCACCGCGGCGACTTCCCCCGCGCCACCTGGACTCGCCCGGACGGCGCGACCCAGGACATCACGGTCTGGTGCTCCAACGACTATCTCGGCCAGGGCCAGAACCCGGTCGTCCTGGACGCCATGCACAAGGCCCTGGACGAGGCCGGCGCCGGCTCGGGCGGCACCCGCAACATCTCCGGCACGACCACCTATCACGTGGAGCTGGAGCACGAGCTGGCGGACCTGCACGGCAAGGAAGCGGCTCTGCTCTTCACTTCGGGCTATGTGTCCAACGAGGCCTCGCTCTCGACCCTCTACAAGATCCTGCCCGGCCTGATCATCTTTTCCGATGAGCTGAACCATAACTCGATGATATCCGGCATCCGCGCTGGAGCGCGCGAGCAGCGCCGGGTCTTCCGCCACAACGACCTGGCCCATCTGGAAGAGCTGCTGGCCGCCGCGCCGGTCGATGCGCCCAAGCTGATCGCCTTCGAGAGCGTCTATTCCATGGACGGCGACATCGCCGACATGAAAGGCACCGTGGCGCTGGCCAAGAAGTACGGCGCCATGACCTATCTCGACGAGGTTCACGCCGTCGGCATGTACGGCCCCCGCGGCGCCGGCGTGGCCGAGCGTGACGGCGTGATGGCCGATATCGACATCGTCGAGGGCACCCTGGGCAAGGCCTTCGGGGTCATGGGCGGCTATATCGCGGCGGACGCCGTGATCGTCGACGCCATCCGCTCCTATGCGGACGGCTTCATCTTCACCACCTCGATCCCGCCGGCCCTGGCCGCCGGCGCGGTGGCGTCGATCCGTTATCTCAAGGAACACAACGAGGTCCGCGAGGCCCATCAGGCCCGCGCCCAGGCGCTGAAGGAACGGCTGATCAAGGCCGGCCTTCCCGTTATGCCGTCGGTCAGCCACATCGTGCCGGTGCTGGTGGGCGACCCCATCCACTGCAAGATGATCTCCGACATCCTGCTCAGCGACTACGGCGTCTACGTCCAGCCCATCAACTATCCCACCGTGCCGCGCGGCACCGAGCGGCTGCGCTTTACGCCGTCGCCGGCCCATACGGACGAGATGATGGATCATCTGGCCCGGGCGCTCGAAGCGCTGTGGGTGCACTGCAACGTGCAGCGGGTGGGTGGCGTCGCCGCCTGAAGGCGGCGAGGCCAGTCCTTCCAGGGTCAGCTCCGGCGGCGCACGCCCTTGCCGAGGCCGATCTGCTTGGCGAAGTCCGAGCGGCGGGCCGCATAGGCCGGCGCCACCATGGGATAGTCCGGCGGCAGGCCCCAGCGGCGGCGGTAGTCATCGGGGCTCATATCGTAGCGCGAGCGCAGATAGCGCTTGAGCATTTTCAGCTTCTTGCCGTCTTCCAGACAGACGATGTGGTCGGGCTGAACCGAGCGGCTGATCGGCACGGCCGGCTTGGGGCGTTCGGCCGGGGCTTGGGGCGCGACGTCGTCGGTGAGGGTCACGAGCGCGCGGTGCACGCTCTCGATCAAGCCAGGCAGGGCGTCGGCCGAGATGGGATTGCGGGTCACATAGGCTGCGACAATGTGCGCGCCCAGGCGCGCTGTGTCCGCCCGGGCCTGATCCTTGAGGTCCGCGTCTGAAGCCATCTGATCCCTCTTTTTCTCGCGCCTGTTCCTCACAGCGCAGGCGCCCCCTGCGTCCCCGGCCGGGCCAGCTGAAATTGCAGGCATGGCGGGGATGTGGCGCTTAACGCCCCAGTTTGGTCAGAGTTCCCCGCAGCTGGCCCCAATGGTTGGAGTCCGGAGAGGTTGGGAGTAAAAGGCGCCTCCGCTCTCTCCCCAGATTCCGATGCGAGGCCGCCCTTGACCGCCCAAGCCCAAACCGCCTCCGCCCACGACGCCTTCTTCACCCAGGGCGTCGCCCAGACCGACCCGGATCTCGCCCGGGTTCTGGACCGCGAACTCAAGCGCCAGCAGGACCAGATCGAACTGATCGCCTCGGAGAACATCGTCTCCAAGGCGGTGCTTGAGGTTCAGGGCTCGGTGCTGACCAACAAGTATGCCGAGGGCTATCCGGGCAAGCGCTACTACGGCGGCTGTGAAGAGGTCGACGTGGCCGAGACCCTGGCCATCGAGCGCGCCAAGCGCCTGTTCGGCGCCGAATTCGCCAATGTCCAGGCCCATTCCGGCAGCCAGGCCAACCAGGCGGTCTTCATGGCGACCATGAAGCCCGGCGACGTGTTCATGGGGATGGATCTGGCCGCCGGCGGTCACCTCACCCACGGCAAGGACGTGAACCAGTCGGGCAAGTGGTTCCAGCCTGTGGCCTACAGCGTCCGTAAGCAGGACCATCTGATCGACTATGATCAGGTCGCCGAGGTCGCCGCCCAGTCCCGGCCCAAGGTGATCATCGCCGGCAGCTCGGCCTATAGCCGCGTGATCGATTTCAAGCGCTTCCGCGAGATCGCCGACAGCGTGGACGCCCTGCTGATGGTGGACATCGCCCACTATGCGGGCCTTGTGGCCGGCGGCGTCTATCCGAACCCGATGCCCTACGCCCACATCGTGACGAGCACGACCCACAAGACCCTGCGCGGTCCCCGGGGCGGCCTGATCCTGACCAATGACAAGAAGCTGGCCAAGAAGATCGATTCGGCTGTCTTCCCGGGCCTGCAGGGCGGACCGCTGATGCACGTCATCGCCGCCAAGGCGGTCGCCTTCGGCGAGGCGCTCAAGCCCGAGTTCAAGCTCTATGCCCGCCAGGTGGTGGAGAACGCGCGGGCCATGGCCGACGCCCTGGCCGAGGCGGGCCTGAAGATCGTCTCCGGCGGGACCGACAGCCACCTGATGCTGGTGGACCTGACGCCCAAGGGCGTCACCGGCGCGGACGCCGAGGTGGCTCTGGAGCGGGCCCACATCACCTGCAACAAGAACGGCATCCCCTTCGACCCGCTGCCCTTCATGCAGACCTCCGGCCTGCGGCTCGGATCGCCCGCCGGCACGTCGCGCGGCTTTGGGCCGGCGGAATTCCGCCGGATCGGCCAGCTCATCGCCGAGGTCGTTTCGGGCCTGGCCCAGGGGGGCGATAACAGCGCCATCGAGGCCAAGGTCCGCGAGGAAGTCCTGGCCTTGACCCGCCGGTTCCCGATCTACAACTAGGATCGAGCAGTTGAGTCCGGCCGGGGAGGGCTGAGCCGATGCGGTGCCCGTTCTGCGGCCATGCCGAGAGCCAGGTGAAGGATAGCCGCCCGTCGGAAGACGGGGCGGCCATCCGGCGTCGTCGTTTGTGTCCCGCCTGCGGGGGCCGCTTCACCACCTTCGAGCGCGTTCAGTTGCGCGAACTCACCGTGGTCAAGCGCTCGGGTCGGCGCACGCCGTTCGAGCGCGAGAAGCTGCTCCGTTCCATTGAGATCGCCACCCGCAAGCGCTCCATCGATCCCGAACAGGTCGACCGGATCGTCAATGGCATCACCCGCCAGTTGGAAAGCCTGGGCGAGACGGACATTCCGTCTCAGGTGGTGGGCGAACTGGTGATGAAGGCGCTGAAGGCGCTCGATGACGTGGCCTATGTCCGCTACGCCTCGGTCTACCGCGACTTCCGCGAGACCAAGGACTTCGCCGACTTCCTGGGCCGGGAAGGTCTGGCGGAGCCGTCCGAGGATGATCGCTAGGCGCCTGATCGCCTGGCCCGCCGCCCGATGATCACGCTCAAGCTCGCCACCTCCCTGGACGGCCGCATCGCCACGGCGTCCGGCGAGAGCCGCTGGATCACCGGGCCGGCGGCGCGGGAACAGACCCACCGCCTGCGCGCCGCCCATGACGCCGTCCTGATCGGCGTGGAGACCGCCATCGCCGACGACCCGGCCCTGACCGTCCGGCTGGAATCCTATTCCGGCCCGCAACCGGCTCGCATCATCCTGGATAGTCGCCAGCGGCTTCCGCGGGCGGGGCGGCTGGCCGGCACGGCCCGCGACATCCCCACCTATGTGGTGACCACGCGCCCCCTGGACCCGATCCTGGCCGAAGCCGGGCTTAGGCCGGTCCTGGCGCCCGACCTTGGGGAGGGGCGGCCCGATCTGGTCGAGGTCGTGGCGTTGCTGAAGGCCGCGGGCCTTTCCCGCCTTTTTGTGGAAGGCGGCGGCCAGGTGGCCGCCAGCTTCCTGCGTTGCGGGCTGGTGGACCGGCTGGAGTGGTTCCGCGCCCCCCTCGTCATCGGCGGCGAAGGTCGGCCGGCCATCGGCGCCCTTGCGCTAACGGCCCTTTCAGCTGCGCCGCGCCTGCGCCGGGTCGACATCCAGGCGCTCGGGGACGACATCTGGGAACGCTACGAGAGGATCTGAAGCATGTTCACGGGCATCATCACAGACGTGGGCAAGGTGCGGTCTATCGCCGACACCGCCCGCGACCGGCGGTTCGAGATCGAGACGCGCTTCGACCTGTCCACCGTCGATATCGGGGCCTCCATCGCCCATGCCGGCTGCTGCCTGACCGTGGTGGAGAAGGGCGACGGCTGGTTCGCCGTCGAAGTCTCCGGCGAGACCTTGGCGCGCACCACCCTTGGCCGTTGGGCGGTCGGCGATCCGGTCAACCTGGAGCGCTCGGCCAAGGTCGGCGACGAATTGGGCGGCCACATCGTCTCGGGTCATGTGGACGGCGTGGGCGAGGTCGTCTCCGTGAATTCAGAGGGCGGCTCCCACCGGGTGCGCTTCCGCGTTCCGCGTCCTCTGCATCGCTACATCGCTGAAAAGGGCTCCATCGCCGTGGAGGGCGTCTCCCTGACGGTCAATGAGGTTGAGGACGACGTTTTCGGCGTCAATCTGATCCCGCACACATGGGATGTGACCACGTTGGGCCGCCTGGCGCCCGGCGTTCCGGTCAATCTGGAGATCGACATGTTGGCGCGCTATCTCGCGCGATGGCGCGAAACGGCCTAAAGGCAGGGTCGCAGGCCGCCGTCGCGGCCATTGGAAGTTCTGATGCAAGTTGAAAAGCTGCGCGTCCTCGTGGTCGAGGCGCGGTTCTATAACGATCTGGCAGACGCCCTGCTGGCGGGCGCGCTCGACGTGCTGTCGGCCCACGATGTCGACTACGAGGTCGTCACCGTCCCCGGCGCCTTGGAGATCCCAGGCGCCATCGCCATGGCCGCTCAGGCCGGCGAGGGTGGCGGCGTCAGCTATGACGGCTATGTGGCCCTGGGCTGCGTGATCCGGGGCGAGACCTACCACTTCGAGGTGGTGTGCAACGAGTCCGCCCGAGGGCTGATGCAGCTGACGCTTGATCGCGGCCTGTGCATCGGCAACGGGGTGCTCACCGTCGAGGACGAAGAGCAGGCCTGGACCCGCGCCCGGGCCAGCGAGGCCGACAAGGGCGGCGGCGCGGCGCGGGCCTGCCTGGCCATGATCGGGCTGAAGGCGCGTCTCCTGGGGCGTGAGGCATGAGCCAAGACGCCCCGCGCCCGACGCCGCATCCCCGTCAGGGGCGCTCCGTCGCCCGCCTGGCCGCCGTCCAGGCCCTCTATCAGATGGAAGTCTCCGGCGCCGGCGTCGAGGCGGTGATCCGCGAGTTCTCCGACCATCGGTTCGACCGCGATGTGGAGGGGTTCGCCCTCACCGGCGCCGACGAGACCTTCTTCGCCGAGCTGTTGCGCGGGGTCGTGGACGCCCAGGCCAGGATCGACCGGGCCGTGGTGCGGCGCCTGGCGCAGGGCTGGCGGCTGGAGCGGCTGGACGCCACCGTCCGGGCCATTCTGCGCGCCGGCGCCTATGAACTGGCCGAGCGTCCCGACGTCCCCGCCGAGGTGGTGATCGACGAATATGTGGAGCTGGCCAAGTCCTTCTTCGAAGGACCGGAGCCGGGCTTCGTCAACGGCGCCCTGGACGGCGTGGCCCAGGATGTCCGGGGCTGATACGCCTGAGGGCGGCGCCCCGACGCCGGGCGCGCCGGACGAGTTCGGGGACATCGCCCGCCTCCTGCGGCCCCTCACCGGCGGGGCGCCCGAAGCCCTCGGTCTGCTGGATGACGCCGCGATCATCCCTTCACGGCCGGGGCAGGACCTGGTGATCACCAAGGACGCCATGGTGGAGGGGGTGCACGCCCTGCCGGGCGCAGACCGCGCGCTGTTCGCCCGCAGACTCCTGCGCACCAACCTGTCCGACCTGGCCGCCATGGGGGCTGAGCCCTATGCCGCCTTTCTCGCCGTGGCCTGGCCCAAAGGGTCTGGCGTGGCCGAGCGTGAAGCCTTCGCCCGCGGCCTGGCGGAGGATTTTCCAGCCTTTGGCGTCAAGCTGCTGGGCGGCGACACGGTCTCGACCGAAGGCCCGCTGGTGGCCAGCATGACCCTCCTGGGCTTTGTCCCCGCCGGTCGCGCCATCAAGCGCAGCACCGCCCGGCCGGGCGATCTTGTCATGGTCAGCGGCCCGATCGGCGACGGCGGCCTGGGGCTCGCCGCGGCCCAGGGGCGGCTGGACGACGCCTCTGGCCACCTCCAGCGCCGCTACTGGCTGCCCGATCCCCGCCTCGATCTGATCGAGGCCCTCCGCGCGGACGCCCATGCGGCCATCGACGTCTCAGACGGGTTGATCGCCGATGCTGGACATGTCGCCGAGGCCAGCGGCGTTCAGATCACCCTGGACCTGGAGCGGGCGCCCCTGTCGGCGCCGGCGGCGGACTGGCTGGCCGACCAGCCCGATCCCCTGGCCGGGCGCCTGCACCTGGTCTCCGCCGGTGACGACTATGAGCTGGTGATCACCGCCGCCCCGGAGCAGGCGCGGCGCCTCGCCCTGCCGGTGATCGGCGCGGTGACGGCGGGCTCGGGGTTGCAGCTGCGCTGGAACGGCGTCGAGGTGCAGGCCGAGCGGGACGGGTGGCGTCACGGGTGATGCGGAGCAGGTGAACACGACGAGGGCCGGTAACCGCCTGGAAACCGTAGCTCTGGCCTAGTTCCAGCCATGCTCCGTCGTCGCCTCCTGTCGCTGCTGGCCTTCGCGCTGGTCGCCAGTCCCGCCCGCGCCGCGGGGCCCGCCAAGGGCGGGGAGGGGGCCAAGGGCGCGCAGGAGCTGAAAATCTCTCCCGTCGCCCTGCCCGTGGTCGTCGAGGGGGTGGTGGTGAACTATGTCTTCGTCGAAGCCCGCCTGCAGCTCGGCGCGCTGGCCAATCTGGCCAAGCTCCAGAGCATGGAGCCCTTTTTCCGGGACGCCCTGGTGCGGGCCGGCCACCGCACGCCCTTCACCCGACCCGACGACTATCTCAGTGTGGATGAGAAGCGCCTGACGGCCACTCTGTTGGCCGAGGCCCGTCGCCTGGGCGGCAAGGACGTGGTCAGCGCTTCGGTCGCCTCCCAGACTCCCCTGCGCCGCACCGGCGTGCCCCAGCCGCCCAAGGCCTGACCTGCAAGGCTCTGGGGCGTGTTCGCGCTTCGAAGTCCTGGCCGTTGCGCGCCCAAGCCAACCTTGGCACAGTCGACCCGCTAAAAAGTGATAAGGGCCGGCGCAATGACGGCGGTCCACCCAAGAGGAAACGTTTGCGGCCGCGCTCGCCTGCCATCGCGGCGGAGGGGTGGTTCGCGCCATTAGGAAGGGGCGCTCGTACTATGAGTCTCACGCTTACGCTGGTGCTCGTCGCCGGCCTGCTGGCGGTGCTTTACGGCATCGTCCAGTCCGCATCCCTGATGCGGGCATCACCCGGCAACGCACGCATGCAGGAGATCGCCGCGGCGATCCAGGAGGGGGCCCAGGCCTATCTCCGCCGCCAGTACACCACCATCGCCATCGTCGGCGCGGTGATCCTGGTGGCCGTCGCCCTGCTGATCGGTCCGCTGGCGGCGGTGGGCTTCGCCATCGGGGCCGTCCTTTCGGGCGCGGCTGGCTTCGCCGGCATGCTGATCTCCGTGCGCGCCAATGTCCGCACCGCCCAGGCGGCTTCCGAAGGGCTGGAGAAGGGGCTTTCCCTGGCCTTCCGCTCGGGTGCGGTGACCGGAATGCTGGTGGCGGGTTTCGCCCTTCTGGGGGTGGCCGGCTACTACTATGTGCTCACCGGGCCGCTCGGCCATGCGCAGATCAGCCGTGAGGTGGTCGATTCCCTGGTGGCGCTGGGCTTCGGGGCCTCTCTGATCTCCATCTTCGCCCGTCTGGGCGGCGGCATCTTCACCAAGGGCGCCGACGTGGGCGGCGACATGGTGGGCAAGGTCGAGGCCGGCAT
>NZ_DAIMHV010000026.1:0-3146 GCF_036723115.1 Phenylobacterium sp.
GGGTTGAGGACGGGGGTAGCGACGTGTCGTTCATCTCATCTCAACGCGCTGATAGATGTCCTGTTGCCCCGGCGCCCTCGCGCCCGGCGGAATCTGGTCTAAATAGAGCCCATGTCCGAGCCTCGCACCACACGCTGCCTCATCCTGGGATCTGGCCCCGCCGGCTACACCGCCGCCATCTATGCCGCCCGCGCCCTGCTGAACCCCGTCATGATCGCCGGCATACAGCCCGGCGGTCAGCTGACCATCACCACCGACGTGGAGAACTATCCGGGCTTCGCCGAGGTCATCCAGGGGCCCTGGCTGATGGATCAGATGCGCGCCCAGGCGGAGCACGTGGGCACGGAGATCATCAACGACATCGTCATCGAGGCCGACCTTTCCAGCCGTCCCTTCCGCCTGGTCTGCGATTCCGGCGAGGTCTGGCTGGCCGAGACCCTGATCATCGCCACCGGCGCGCAGGCGCGCTGGCTTGGCCTGGAAAGCGAGGAGCAGTTCAAGGGCTTTGGCGTCTCGGCCTGCGCCACCTGCGACGGCTTCTTCTATCGCAACAAGGAGGTCGTAGTTGTCGGCGGCGGCAACACCGCCGTAGAAGAGGCGCTCTTCCTGACCAACTTCGCCTCCAAGGTCACCCTGGTCCATCGCCGCGACGAACTGCGAGCCGAAAAGATCCTGCAGGAGCGCCTGCTGGCCCATCCGAAGATCGAGGTGATCTGGGATCATGCGGTTGATCGGGTCCTGGGCGACACCGATCCCCTCGGCGTGACGGGCGTGCGCCTGAAGCATGTGGAAAGCGGCGAGACGCGCGAGATCGCCTGCGCCGGGGTGTTCGTGGCCATTGGTCACGCCCCGGCCTCTGAGCTCTTCAAGGGCCAGCTGTCCATGGACGCCTCGGGCTATCTGGACGTGAGGCCAGGATCGGCCTCCACCGAGATCGAGGGCGTCTACGCCGCCGGGGATGTCACCGACGATGTCTATCGCCAGGCGGTGACGGCGGCGGGCATGGGCTGTATGGCGGCCCTGGAAGCCGTCCGCTTCCTGGCCGAGGAAGACCACCGCAAGGCTAATCATCCGATCAGCCACGCCGAAGCCGAGAAGATCGGCGTCTGGTGAGGCTGCGCCTCCAGACCCGCGAGGGCTCATGACCAATCTGATCGTTCGCGGGGGCCGCCCCCTGCGGGGCGAGATCACGCCCTCGGCCAACAAGAACGCCGTGCTGCCGGTGCTGTGCGCCACCCTGCTCAGCGACGCGCCCCTGACGCTCTACCGGGTGCCCGACATCACCGATGTGCGGAAGATCCTGGACTTCTTCCGGGCCCTGGGCAGCCGGGTGGAGATGGATTTCGACAGCGGTACGTTGAATCTCCACCACGGGGAGAATCTGAACCCGGCCGGCGCCCACCTGCCGCTGGGCATGCGCTCGTCGGTCATGCTGATCCCGGCCCTGTTGCACCGGTTCGGCCAGGCCAGCCTGGAGGACGAGGCCAAGGGCTGCACCCTGGGCGCGCGGGAGATTGATCCGCATCTGGAGGTGTTCGAGGCCTTTGGCGCGCGCGTTGAAAGCCGCGAAGGCGCCATCCTCATCACCACGCCGGACGGTTTCCACGCCACCCGGCACTGGCTGGACTACGCCTCGGTCACCACCACCGAGAACTTCGCCATCTGCGCGGCCACCGCCAAGGGGCGCTCGCAGCTGGTGAACGCGGCCTGCGAGCCGCACGTGCAGGAGTTCTGTCGCTTCCTGGTGGAGATGGGGGCCAGGATCGACGGGGTCGGCGCCTCAACCCTCACCATCGAGGGCGTCGAGCGGCTGGGGTCCGCCAGCTTCACCTTCGAAGACGACTTCCACGAGGTCGCCACCTTCCTGGCCATGGGCGCCATCACCGGCGGCGACGTGGCCGTCCGCAATGGGGCGGCCGACTGGTTTCCCCTGATCGATCGCACCTTCGCCAAGTTCGGCGTGGAGGTGACGCACGAGGGCGGCTGGTCGCGGGCGCGGCTGGATGGCCCCCTGCGTGTGCGCCAGCCCTTCACCAGCCATATCCTGCAGAAGGTGGAGGCCGCCCCCTGGCCCTATGTGCCCGCCGACCTGCTGCCCATCTTCATCGCCCTGGGGGTCCGGGCCGAAGGCTCGGTGATGTTCTGGAACAAGGTCTATGAGGGGGCCCTGGGCTGGACCTCCGAACTGGCCAAGTTCGGCGGCCATGCGGTGCTGTGCGATCCCCACAGGGTGATCACCTATGGCGGCAAGCCCCTGTTCCCCGCCGAGGTCGAAAGCCCCTACATCATCCGGGTGGCCATCGCCCTCTTCATGCTGGCCGCCAGCATCGAAGGGGTGTCCACCATCTATAACGCCGCGCCGATCAAGAGGGCCCATCCGCGTTTCGTGGAGAACCTCAACGCCCTGGGCGCCGACGTGGAATGGGTGAGCGGGGACTGACGCATGATCCGCCTCGCCCGCGCCGCTGATCACCCCGCCATCCGCCAGCTGAACCTCGCAGCCTTCGACGGCGCGGCCGAGGCTGAACTGGTGGACAAGCTGCGCGCCGACGGCGACCTGGTGTTCGAGCTTGTAGCGGAGACCGAGGGCGAGCTGGCCGGCCACATCCTCTTCAGCCGGCTCTGGACCGACAGCGAGCACCTCTATGTGGCGCTTGCGCCCATGGCGGTCCGGCCCGATCGCCAGAGGTCGGGGACCGGCTCGGCCCTGGTGCGGGCGGGCCTGGACATGTGCAAGGAGTTCGGCGCCCACGGGGCGCTGGTTCTGGGCCACCCGGCCTATTACCGGCGCTTCGGCTTCACGACGGACACCGTGCGGCGGGTCAAGGCCCCCTATTCCGGTTCTGAGGCCTTCATGGGATTGGCCCTGGCGGACGAGGCCTTCGCCGAGCCCCTGATGGCGGCCTATCCCAGCGCCTTCTCCGGGAGCTAGTCGCGGGGCGCCGCGCCGTCGGCCTCCAGCCTCGCCTCCAGTTCAGCCAGACGGGCGTTGATCTGACGGACTTCCTCGGCGGTGGGCCGGCGACGGGGCGGTTGCAGCACGCCGGCCACGCGGGTCTCGGCCGCGCCGGCCTGCGGCTCGGCCACCTGATAGGTGCGAACCTCGCCGCCCAGGGCCAGGGTCACGGACCGGGCCGCGGGCCCCG
>NZ_DAIMHV010000026.1:3246-22830 GCF_036723115.1 Phenylobacterium sp.
GGTCCTCGGGGACCGATCCCGGCCAGCCCCTGGGTGCGGCTGTCGATGCCGGCGAGAATGGCCGGCCCCAGGTCGCGCTCCCGTCCCACATAGCGGCTGGTGAAGGCCGGCGGTTCGCCCATGGGGCCTGTCCAGCGGTAGAAGATGTGCGCCCCCACCTGGGTCATCTTGACCAGGGTCGGCGCCCAGTAAGGCGCCACATAGTCGGCGTGATAATGGGTGGCCGGACCCACGCCGGTCTCGACAAAGCCGTCCAGCGCCTCCCGCGCCACCGCCTCGGCCCGCGCCCAGTAGCGGGCGTCCGGAGCGAACGCCAGCGAGCCGTCGCAGGTGAAGCTGAACTGGCAGCCCGTGCGACGGGCCGAACCCTGGAAGACCACGCCGCAGACCGAGTCGGGATAGGCGGGATGACGCACCCGGTTGAGGATCACCTGGGCCACCGCCCTCTGGCCCTCCAGGGGCTCGCGAGCCGCCTCGTAATAGATGGCCTGGGTCAGGCAGCGCCGGGCCTGGCGGCCATCCTCTCCGGAGGCCCGCAGGACGAAGGGCTCCATGGGGGCGATGGGCAAGGGCGCGAAGGGGCGCAGGGCGTTGATCTGCCGCGCCGCCCGGTCAAAGGCCGTCCCGAAGCCCAGGGTCGGCAGGGTGGCGATGTCGTAGGTGGACCAGCCCGGAACCCGTCCCCAGTAATCGGTCCGGGGCCGCGGATCATGGCGCCGCGCGAGCGCCAGCATGGCCGGGTCCATGTCGGCGGAGAGCCGCCTCAGCCCCGCATCGGACAGATCCCGCGCCACCAGCGCCATACCCTGCGAGGCGCCGGAGCCCGGCGGCCGGTCATAGGTGGTCAGACAGCCGCTGAGGCCCAGGGCGATCCAGAGAAACAGGAAGGGTCGGAGCAAACCGGTCACGCTGGCGTTCTAGAGTAAGATCCTGTCAGACTGAATCGAATCCTGCACAAGAGCCCTTGAATCCAGGGCGCTTTTCATGCCGGGCCGGAGGGCGGTGAATGTGGGCTGAAGTCACGCCTGGCCGGGGGCGCAGGGTTTGAGCCGCGCGCGTTTTCGCTGGCGGCGACTGGTGCGCCGCGCCCCGCCTCCGCTGCAGGCGCTCGCCCTGGCCGTGGGCGCCGGGACGGCGGCCATGGTGGCCCGGGGCCTGATCGTGGGGTTCGACCATGGCTATGGCCCGTCGCTGACCAATCTGCCGGCGCTCATCCTCGTCACAGTCTTCGCTGGAAGGCGCTGGGGGACAGCGACCCTGCTCGCGACCCTGCTGCTCGGGCTCGTCTGGCCCAGCGACATCGGCGGCGATGGGCCGGCAGCGCCCTTCCACCTGCTCTATGTCCTGTCCGGCGCGGCCACGGTCTGGGCGGCCGGCGCGCTGCGCGACACGGTTCTGGCGCTGGACGACGCCCGGCTGGTCCAGGAGAACACCCGCCTCGCCCTGGCCGAAAGCGAACGGCGTCTGCGTCTGGCCCAGGAGGCCGGGGGCGTCGGATTCTGGGACTTCGACATGAGCACCGGCCACGGCCATTGGTCGCCGGCGGTGTACCAGACGCTCGGCCTGGCCGCCGATCTGCCGGTGAGCATCGCCAACTTCGCCGCGGTGGTGCATCCCGAGGATCGCGGCCAGATCCGCAGGATGGTGCGCCAGGCCGAGGCCGGCGGCCGGCTCGATCCCAGCGAGTATCGCATCGTGCGCCCGGACGGCGAGGTGCGCTGGATGCTGTCGCGCGGCGACATCATTCCAGGCCAGGGCGGCGAGCCGGCCCGGGCGGTAGGGGTCAATATCGACGTCACAGAGCGGCGCCGCGCCGAGGCCCAGGTGCGCGAGAGCGAGGCGCGCTTCCGCGCCCTGGCCGACAGCGCCCCGATCCTCATGTGGGTCTCTCAGCCCGGGGGAAGGCGGGAGTTCGTCAACCGGGCCTATTGCGACTTCCTGGGGGATGACTTCGAGGCCGCCCTCGTCTTCGACTGGCGGACCCGTCTTCACGCCGACGACCTGGACCGCATCCTGGCCGAACAGATGGCCGGGGAGAGCTCCCAGGCCCCCTTCACCCTGGAGGCGCGCTACCTGCGGGCCGACGGCGCATGGCGCTGGCTCCATTCCATTTCCCGTCCGCGGCTGGCGCCGGACGGCGGCTTCCGGGGTTTCATCGGCGTGGCCTTCGATGTCACGGAGGCGCGTCAGGCCCAGGCCGATCTGGAGCGGATCAACGAACTTCTGGCCGAACGGGTGGAGGCGGCGCTGGCCGAGCGCGACCAGGCCGAAGCCGCCCTGCGCCACGCCCAGAAGCTGGAGGCGGTGGGCCAGCTGACCGGCGGGGTGGCGCACGACTTCAACAATCTGCTGACGGTGGTGATCGGCGCCCTCGACCTCGCCCAGCGCCGGCCCGACGATGTGGAACGCCGCGACCGGATGATCGAGGCGGCCCTGGCCGCGGCGCGGCGCGGCGGACAGCTGACCCACCAGCTCCTGGCCTTCGCCCGACGCCAGCCTTTGACGCCCCAGCTGCACCGGATCGACGACCTCATCGCCCAGGGGGAGCCCCTGCTGCGCCGGGCGGCAGGCGATGCGGTGCCCCTGTCCTTCCGCCTGGAGGCGGGCGAGGCGGTGTGCCGCATCGACGGCGGACAGTTCGACGCGGCCCTGATGAACCTGGTGGTCAACGCCCGCGACGCGGTCAGCCAGGGCGGAGCGGTGAGCATCGAAACCCAGGTGATCGACGCCCGTGAAGGCGATCTGGATGGGGCGCCCGCCGGCCGCTATGTGCAGGTCAGCGTGACGGATACCGGCGTGGGGATGGACGCCGAAACCCGCGCCCGAATCTTCGAGCCCTTCTTCACCACCAAGGCGGTCGGCAAGGGCACGGGGCTCGGCCTCTCGCAGGCCTATGGCTTCGCGCGCCAGAGCGGGGGTTCGGCCAGCGTGGACAGCGCGCCCGGACGTGGGGCCACCGTGCGCCTCTATCTGCCGCTGGCCGAAGGCGCGACCGCCAAAGCCCCCGCCGCCGGCGTCCCTGTCGAGGCGGTTCGCCCACGCAGCCTGGCCATACTGCTGGTGGAAGACGATCCGGACGTCGCCCACCTGACCGAGGAGATGCTGCGCGCCCTGGGCCACGAGGTGCGCCGTTGCGACGAGGCCTCGGCGGCCTTGCGCCGGATGGAGGCGGGCGAGGCCTTCGACCTCTTGATATCCGACGTGGTCATGCCCGGCGCCCTGTCAGGCGTGGACCTGGCCCGGGCGGTCCAGGCCCTGCGGCCGGATTTGCCCATCCTGCTCTGCTCGGGCTATGCCGGCGCAGCGGCGCTGGACGCCGAGAACCTCCCTTGGCCCCTGTTGCGCAAGCCCTTCGTGGGTGAGGATCTGGCCAAGGCTGTCGCCCAAGTGATCGGCCAAGGCGCCGCTGACTTCGAGTGAGACTTGCATCGTCCGCGCAAGGGTCTATATCTGTGACAATCGAGTTATGCTCCAAGTGAGCATATTCGGAAGGACGCCTCGCTCACCAAGGCGTCTTTCTTTGGGCCGGTGAAATGCTCACTTTGAGCATAAGGAGGACGCCATGGCCGCTGACGGTTTCGCCCCGCTCGCCTTCACCCCTGAAGTCGAGGCCCTGACCCTGCCCCTGTGGGAGAAGGTCAAGAACCATGTCACGCCCATGGAATGGCGCCTCCAGGCTCCGCTGATCGCCGAGATCAACCGGCTGAAGCGTGAGAAGAACGCCGTCATCCTGGCCCACAACTACATGACGCCCGAGATCTTCCACGGGGTCGGCGACTATGTGGGCGACAGCCTGGGCCTGGCCAAGGAAGCGGCCAAGTCCGACGCGGCCATCA
The DNA here is from genome assembly GCF_036723115.1 of Phenylobacterium sp. Lineage (GTDB taxonomy): Bacteria > Pseudomonadota > Alphaproteobacteria > Caulobacterales > Caulobacteraceae > Phenylobacterium. The sequence continues at coordinate 7,083 of NZ_DAIMHV010000026.1, forward strand.
TCGTCCAGGCCGGCGTGCACTTCATGGCTGAGACCTCGAAGATCCTCTCGCCGGAAAAGCGCGTCCTGATCCCGGACCTGCGCGCCGGGTGCAGCCTGGCCTCCTCGATCACCGGCGAGGACGTGCGCCTGATCAAGGCCCGTTTCCCCGGCCTGCCCGTGGTCACCTATGTGAACACCACCGCCGACGTGAAGGCCGAGACCGACGTCTGCTGCACCAGCGCCAATGCGGTGCAGGTGGTGGAGCACGTGGCCCGGGAATGGGGCGTCGATCGCGTCATCCTGATCCCCGACGAGTTCCTGGCCCGCAATGTGGCCCGCCAGACCGACGTCAAGATCATCGCCTGGCAGGGGCGCTGCGAGGTGCATGAGCGCTTCAACGCCCAGGACATTCTCGACCTCAAGGCGGCCTATCCGGGCGCGGAGATCCTGGCGCACCCGGAATGCCCGGCCGAGGTGCTGGAGGTGTCGGACTTCGCCGGCTCCACCGCGGCCATGAACGACTATGTGCTGAGCCGCAAGCCCCGGCAGGTGGTGCTGATCACCGAATGCTCCATGGCCGACAATGTGGCGGTGGACGCCAAGGACACCGAGTTCGTCCGCCCCTGCAACCTGTGCCCGCACATGAAGCGCATCAGCCTGCAGAACATCTATGAGGCCCTGCTGCACGAGCAGTTCGAGGTCACGGTGGATCCGGCCGTCGCCGAGCGCGCGCGCCTGGCCGTCCAGCGGATGATCGACCTGCCGCCGCCGGCGGTTCCCGCGCGCTATGACTTGGTCAAGGCGCGCCACCATGTGGATGTGGAGCTGATCTGATGGCCCCCCGCATCCGGCACGACGGCGTCCTGGTCGTCGGCGCCGGGCTCGCCGGACTGTCGGCCGCCCTGGCCGCTGCCCCGCGCAAGGTCATGGTGCTGGCCGAGGCCCCGCTCAATCATGGCTGCTCGTCGGCCTGGGCGCAGGGCGGCATGGCCGCGGCCCTGGCCTTTGACGACGCCCCGTCCCTGCACGCCGCCGACACGGTGGCGGCGGGCGCGGGTCTGGTGGACCCCGCCCGTGCGGCCCTGCTGGCCGAGGAAGGCCCGGAGGCCGTTCGCCTGCTGGCCCAGCTGGGCGCCCCCTTCGATCAGGATGGCAAGGGCGGCTTCCATCTGAGCCTGGAGGCCGCCCACAGCCGCGCCCGTGTGGCCCGCGTCAAGGGCGACCAGGCCGGTCGAGCGATCATGGCCGCCGTCACGGCCGCCGTCATGGCCCATCCTCATGTGGAGGTCCGCACCGGCCAGCGCCTGCGGGGCCTGCTGCAGGACGAGGCTGGCCGCATCCGGGGCGTCCTGGTGGACCAGGGCGGGCGACTGACCGAGATCGTCGCCCAGGCGGTGATCCTGGCCACCGGGGGCATTGGCGGCCTCTATGCGGTCACCACCACGCCCGCCGAGCTGCGGGGCGAAGGCCTGGGTCTGGCGGCCCTGGCCGGGGCGCAGATCGCTGATCCTGAGTTCGTGCAGTTCCATCCCACGGCCATCGACATCGGCCGCGATCCCGCCCCCCTGGCCACGGAGGCCCTGCGGGGGGAAGGCGCCCGGCTGATCAATCGCGACGGCGAGCCCTTCATGGCCCGCTATCATCCCGAGGCCGAGCTGGCCCCCCGCGACGTGGTGGCCCGGGCCATCCATGCGGAACGGGCCGCGGGCCGCGGCGCCTTTCTCGACGCCCGCGCGGCGGTGGGCGACCACTTCCCCGAGGCGTTTCCCGGCGTGTTCGCCGCCTGTCTGTCGGGGGGCGTCGACCCGCGCACCGCCCCCATCCCCGTGGCGCCGGCCTGCCACTATCACATGGGGGGCATCGTCACGGACGCGGCCGGCGCCACCAGCCTGGCCGGCCTCTTCGCCGCGGGAGAGTGCGCCTCCACCGGCGTCCACGGGGCCAATCGGCTGGCCTCCAACTCCCTGCTGGAGGCCGCTGTCTTCGGCGCCCGCGCCGGCCGGGCGGCCGCTCTGGCGGAGGCGGGCGAGCTTCGCATGGCCCGCACCATCACCGCTCCCCTGCTGCCGCCCTCGGCCCTGGCCGAACTGCGCCTCGCCATGAGCGCCGATGTGGGCGTGGTCCGCGACGCCGAGGGCCTGTGCCAGGCGCTTGGTCTGCTGGACAGGCTGGAGCTGGCCCACGGGCGCACGGCCGATCTGACGGCCGCCCGCCTCACCGTCACCTGCGCCCTGGCGCGCCGGGAAAGCCTGGGGGCCCACTACCGGGCCGATGCCCGGCAGACGCCTGATCATCCGGAAAGAACCTTCGTGACCCTGGACGCCCTGCCCCCGGCGCCTGCGCCCTGCCTGGCCGCTGAATGATCGCCCCCCTTCCCGATCTGCTCATTGAGCCGGTGGTGCGCGCCGCCCTGGCTGAGGATCTGGGGCGCGCGGGCGACGTCACCGCCCTGGCCTGCATCGCCCCGGACGCGCAGCTTTCCGTGGCCTTCGCCGCCCGCAAGCCTGGCGTGGCCGCAGGCCTCGCCTGTGCGCGCCTGGCCCTGCACGCCCTTGATCCCGACGCCCGGTTCGAAGCCGTGCTGGAGGACGGCGCCCCCCTGACCCCCGGCGCCGTGCTGGCCCGCGCCCAGGGCGACGCCCGGGCGATCTTGTCGGCCGAGCGCACGGGGCTGAACCTGCTGGGCCGGCTCTGCGGCGTCGCCACCCTGACCCGGGCCTATGTGGATGCGGTGGAGGGCACGGGGGCGCGCATCGTCGACACCCGCAAGACCACGCCTGGCCTGCGCCACCTGGAGAAGTACGCCGTTCGCTGCGGCGGCGGGGTCAACCATCGCTTCGGTCTGGATGACGCCATCCTCATCAAGGACAATCATGTGGCGGCCTGCGGCGGCGTGGGCGAAGCCGTCCGCCGGGCCAAGGCCTTCGCCGGCCACCTGATGAAGGTGGAGGTGGAGATCGACCGCCTGGACCAGTTGGACGAAGCCCTGATGCACGGCCCCGACGTGGTCATGCTGGACAATTTCTGCCTCGCCGACCTTCGCGCCGCCGTCTCGGCCGCCAAGGGGAAGGCCGTGCTGGAAGCCTCCGGCGGCGTCACCCTGGAGAGCGTGCGGGCCATCGCCGAGACGGGCGTGGACGTCATCAGCGTCGGCGCGCTGACCCATTCTGCGCCGGCTCTGGACATCGGTCTCGACGCCCTCTGATATCTGCCCGTCGCGCGATGGCTTTTTGGCCCCGCGACCGGGGGGTTCATGGGCGGCGAGCTGGCGATACATCATCTGGGCGGCGGTCTGGCGCTGGGGGCCAACCCCTTCGGCCGCGACGTGGCCAATCTCGCTCTCTACCGGGCCCTTGCGCGCCATGGGGGCTTCGAGACCCTTCACATGCTGATGGCGCCGGTCAGCCCGGCCGAGGCGCTGAGCGAGAGCCTGGCGGGCGGGACGCCGCTGAGCACCCGAATCGAGTCCGGCCATCTGCTGGAGGTGGATCGCGCAGCCCGGGCCGGAACCCTGTTTCGCGGCAAGGCGGACCTCTCGGAACTGGCCTGGACGCGCCGGGAAATGGCCACGGACGAGGCCTACAGCCTGGTCGGCCTGATCCACACCCTGGCCCCGCCCATGACCCGCCAGGAGATCGCCGCGGCGAGTCTGGCCCCCGTCCACCCATGGGATGCGATCATCTGCACCTCGCCTGCGGTTCAGACGTCCATGCGCCGCATGTTCGAGGGCTGGACGGACTATCTGGGCGAGCGGTTCGGGGGCGGAGAGCGCCCCATGCCGCAGCTTCCCCTGCTGCCCCTGGGCGTGGACGCCGAAGCCCTGCGCGCCCAAGCCGATCGCCCGGCCGCCCGCGCGGCCATCCGCCACAAGCTCGGCCTGGCCGAGGACGACGTGCTCATCCTCTGGGTGGGGCGGCTGTCCTTCTTCGAGAAGGCGGCGCCCCAGCCCATGTTCCGCGCCGTGGAGGCGGCGGGGGCGCGTCGGGGCCGACCGCTGGCCTTCGCCCTGGCCGGCTGGTTCCCCCAGGAGTCGCACCGGGCGATGTTCGAAGAGGCGGCCCGCGCCTACGCCCCGCAGACCCCCGTACACTGGATCGACGGCAACGACCCCCAGGCCCTGGCCGACATGTGGGCGGCGTCCGACATCTTCCTGTCCCTCGTGGACAACATCCAGGAGACCTTCGGCCTGGCGCCGGTGGAAGCCATGGCCGCGGGCCTGCCTGTGGTGGCCAGCGACTGGGACGGCTATCGCTACACCATCGAGCATGGGGTCCAGGGCTTTCTCGCCCCGACCCTGATCCCGCCGGCGGGACCGCCCAGCGCCAACATCGCCCGGCGCCATCTGCTGCGCGCCGAGCCCTACCAGTCCTATGTCGGCCAGCTGGCCCAGTTCACCGCCGTGGACCTGGACGCCGCGGCCCGCGCCCTGGCCGAGCTGGCCGACTCACCCGAGCTGCGGGCCAGGATGGGCGCCGCCGGGCGCGCCCGGGTCCAGGCCATGTTCGACTGGCCCGTGGTGGCGAGGGCCTATCGCCGACTGTTCGAGGATCTGGCCAGCGCCCGGCCGAAGACTGCAGCTCGGGGCACGCCGCGCCTGAACCCGGTCCACGGCGACCCGTTCGCCGACTTCGCCGACTTCGCGAGCCTGCAGCTCGGCGTGGATACCCGGTTGCGCCTGTGCCCGGACGCCGACCTCTCCACCCACCCCGCCTTCCATGGCGCCCCGGTCCTGGACGGCTACGCTGCGGCCCGCCGCTGGTCGGCGGCCGAACTCCTCCCCGTGGCGGAGGAGATCGGCCGTCGGGGGGCGATGACTCTCGGCGAACTGCTGAGCGCCCAGCCGCGGTCCCGCCGCAGCCGACTGATCTACGGCCTCGTCTGGCTGTGCAAGATGGGCGTGTTGCGCTGGACCTGACGCCCTTCAGCCCCGCGCCCGCAGCCGTCTGGCCGCTTCCTGGGCGGCGGCGCGTCGGTCCTCCACGGCCAGGGCCATGCGCGCCGAAACCTGGCTGAGGATGTGCGGCGGCGCCTCCTCGGGACGGCCGCCGACGAAGGGCGGAGACGGGGAATATTCCAGGCCCAGTTGAACGGCGCGGGCCGCGTCCTCGCCGAAGATCTCGGCGCCGGCCACCAGGGCGAAGTCGAGGCCGGCGGTGACGCCGCCGCCGGTGATCACGGGGCCATCGCGGGAGACCCGCGCCTCGTCCACCTCCACCCCGAAGAGCGGCAGGAGATCACGCCAGGCCCAGTGGCAGGCCGCGCGCCGCCCCTCCAGCAGCCCCGCCGCCGCCAGGATCAGCGAGCCGGTGCAGACCGAGGTGACATAACGCGCCTCACACCCCAGGCGACGGATGGCGGCCATGAAGGTCTCGTCGAGCATGGCCGCGGTGGTTCCGAGGCCCCCCGGGACGCAGAGGACGTCGCAGCGCTCCACAGCGCTGAGATCTGCCAGGCGGGTGAACACCAAACCGTCGGCCTCAACATCTGCGCCGCCCACCGAGGCGACGGTGGTCACAGCCCCAGGCATCCGATTGAAGAACTGGTGTGGGGCCGTGAAGTCGAGCTGGGTCACCCCGTCATAGAGGGGAAATACGATATGGCAGGCCTGGGCCATGGGCACCTCCGTGGATTGACACCGGCATCATGACCGCGCCTAGCTACGGCTGAAATGACATAGTTCCCACCTTTTGCGCCATGACCCACCGGATCACCTGCGTCCTCTTCCCCGACTTCCAGATCCTGGACGCTGGCGGGCCGCTGGCCGCCTTCGAGATCGCCGCCCGCTATGCGCCGGGCGCCTATAGCCTGCGCGTGGTCGCCCCTGTCCCGGGGCTGGTGGGAAGCTCGTCCGGCGTCCGGTTGGCGGCCGAGGCCCTCGATGACGCCCCCCTGGACACCCTGCTGGTGGCGGGCGGCGATGGGACACGTCAGGCTATTCATGACACGGCGCTGGTGGACTGGATCAGGGCGGCGGCAGGCCGCGCCCAGCGCACCGCCAGCATCTGCTCCGGCGCCTTCCTGCTGGCGGAGGCGAGCCTGCTGAACGGGCGGGCGGCCACCACCCACTGGAGCCGGTCGACCGACTTCCGGCGGCGCTATCCCGCCGTGAGGCTGGAGCCGGACCGCATCTTCGTGCGCGACGGCGCAGTCTGGACCTCGGCGGGGATCACGGCCGGCATCGACCTGGCCCTGGCGATCATCGCCGCGGACCTGGGTGAGGCGGTCGCGCGGGCCACCGCCCAGCAGCTGGTGGTGCCCCGCCGGCGGCCGGGGGGCCAGTCACAGTTCTCGTCCCTGGTGGAGGCCGGCGGCGCCACGGGCCGGTTCGAGCCGCTGATGGAATGGGCGCGGGGACGCCTGAGCGCGCGCCTGAGCGTGGAGGACCTGGCCGACCAGGCGGCCATGAGCCCGCGCAACTTCGCGCGCGCCTTCGCGGCCGAGACCGGCATGACCCCGGCCAAGGCGGTGGAGCACCTGCGGGTGGAGGCCGCCCGCGCCGCCCTGGAGGACGGCGCGGCCAGCATCGAGGCGATCGCCTCGGCCGTGGGCTTCGGAGACCCGGAGCGGATGCGCCGCGCCTTCCTGCGGGCCTATGGCCAGCCGCCCCAAGCCCTGCGCCGCGCCGCGCGCAGCGTGGCCTGAGCCCGGTTCAGACGTTCGCGATCAGACCGCGGCCTTGGCCTTGGGTTCATCGCCGCGACCCGTCACCTGGGTCGCGCCCTCCGGCTTGGCCGGCTTGGCGGCGGGCTTGGGCGCGGCCTCGGTGCGCGCCTCAGGCCGGGCCTCCGGCTTGGCGGGCGCAGCGGCGGCCTCGGACCCCAGATCAGCATTGGCCAGGGGCACAGCCACAGGACGGGTGTCCACCACCGCCGAGGTCAGGCGGAAGTCGGCGTCCACCGGCGTCCGCTCGGCCAGTTGAGCGCCGGCCGGTTCGCCCGTCGCCCCTGGCGGACGGGCATAGACGGGGGCCTCGGTCTGCTCGGGCGAGACATGGTCGGCCCGCGCCAGCAGGCGGCTGGGGGCCGGATCGCGGTGGAAGCGATAGAAGACGTGCTGGCCCACCTGGGTCACCCGCGCCATGCGCAGGCCCCAGCCCGGCGCCACGGCGGTGGTGTGGAAGTGGGTGGCCTTGCCCACATCGGCCATGACCTCGCCGGAGAGCGCCTTGTGGGCGACCCGCTCGGCCCGGCGCCAGGCGCCGCGATCGACGCCGGCGCGCATGGCGCCGTTGCAGGCGAAGCTGAACTGGCAGACCCGGCTGTTGGCCCCCTGGAAGACGACGCCGCAGACGGTCTTGGGGAAGGCCGGATGGCGCACGCGGTTCAGGACCACCTGAGCGACGGCCGCCTGACCGGAGGGGGTTTCCCCGCGGGCTTCGTAATAGACGGCCTGGGTCAGGCACTCCACCTCGCGGGAGGCCTCCAGCGCGCCGCCCAGGCGGAACGGCGCGGCGGGCGATGGCGTCACCCCCAGGCTGGCGCGCAGCATGAGGGACTCGCCCCGAGCCGGCGCCTGGCGCTCCAGGCGGGCCACGAGAATGGCGTTCTGGCGATCCCGTTCGGCGGCTCCGGCCACCGTGAAGGGATCGTGGCGCCGGGCCACGCGCAGCACGCCCGGGTCCATGCGGGCCGCGGCGTCCTGCAGGGCCTGCTCAGAAAATCCTTCCGCCGCCGCAGCGGCGAGGCGGGAAGCGCGTTCATGATCGGTGGCGGCGCGGGCCATGCCGCCCGCCATATAGGCGCCCCCAAGCGCAAGTCCGACCGCCGAGCCGACAAGGGCGGCTCCGGTCAGGGCACGCCAATTGGCGCGCACCTTATTGTCATGTTGCAAAACGTCCTGTCCTGTGCGGCGAGGGCGCGTAGCCCCCCGACTCATCGCTCTGAAGGCCGCCCGCAACTGGCGGGTCAAACCTTCGAAAACGAAGCCCGTCCGCACACAATCGGGACGGGTCTACGACAAAGTGGCGAGGCTTATGACGCGTCCGTGAAGGATTCGCAACCCATCATCCCGCCCTTCCTCCCCGCGGGCCCTGCGGCCCTGGGTCGCTGCGGAGTCGGAACCTCTGCCTTGGCGCTCCGTTCAGCGATGACCAATGCGGGAGAATTCAACATGGGTAAGGTCCTTGGCGTTTGCGTCGTCTCGGCCGGGCTTCTACTGGCGGCCTGTGGCCACAATGTGGAGGAACGGGCGGCCACCGGCGCCATCACCGGCGCGGTGGTGGGCGGCCCTGTGGGCGCTGCGGCCGGCGCGGCCGTCGGCACGGCGGTGAGCAAGTCCGTCGACAAGTGACATAGTCCGTCTGCGTCATGCGGCCCGGCGCCGGCGGCTCTATCCCCCCTCCCTGCGAGGTTGCGGGGAGAGAGGGCCATGCGTCATCTGCTGGTCGCCCTGGGCGTCCTGGCCGCCACGTGCCTGATGGCGGCCAGCGCCGGGGGGCCGTTCTGAGATGCGGCCTGAGCGAGCGACGGCGGCCTGCTGACGGCATGGTGTCAGCAGCGCCGCTGGCGCCGGAGGCCCCCGACGCCTAACTTCTCCCCATGCCGCGCAGCAAGACCGCATCCGCCCCTTCGGCCCTCGACGCGCCTGCCCCGCCCGCAGGCGTGGCCGACATGTCCTCGGCCTTCGATTACAACGACACCGCCATGCCGATGCTGTGGAAGCCCCACCGCCCGGCCCGGCCGTCCAAGTCGGAGGGCGGCAAGCGGTTCAAGCTGGTGAGCGACTACCAGCCAGCCGGCGACCAGCCCCAGGCGATCCGCGAACTGGTTGAGGGCGTCAACGCCCGCGAGCATGACCAGGTCCTGCTGGGGGTCACCGGCTCGGGCAAGACCTTCACCATGGCCCAGGTGATCGCCGAGACCCAGCGGCCGGCCCTGATCCTGGCGCCCAACAAGACCCTGGCGGCTCAGCTCTATTCCGAGTTCAAGGCCTTCTTTCCGGAGAACGCCGTCGAGTTCTTCGTCTCCTACTACGACTACTATCAGCCGGAGGCCTATGTGCCCCGGACCGACACCTACATCGAGAAGGACTCCTCGATTAACGAGCAGATCGACCGGATGCGCCACTCGGCGACCCGGGCGATCCTGGAGCGCGACGACGTCATCGTGGTCGCCTCGGTGTCCTGCATCTACGGCATCGGCTCGGTGGAGACCTATACCGCCATGACCTTCACCCTGGCGCCGGGTGAGCGGGTGGACGAAAAGCAGCTCATGGCCGACCTGGTGGCCCTGCAGTACAAGCGCAATGATCAGGCCTTCGAGCGCGGGACCTTCCGCCGCCGCGGCGACACCATCGAGATCTTCCCCGCCCACTATGAGGACCGCGCCTGGCGCGTGAGCCTGTTCGGCGACGAGGTGGAATCCATCAGCGAATTCGATCCCCTGACCGGCAAGAAGACCGCCGATCTCGAAGGGATCAAGATCTACGCCAACAGCCACCACGTGACCCCGCGCCCGACGCTCAACCAGGCGGTCATCGAGATCAAGAAGGAGCTCAAGGAGCGGCTCGACTGGCTGGTGGCCAACGGCAAGCTGCTGGAGGCCCAACGCCTGGAGCAGCGCACCACCTTCGACCTGGAGATGATCCAGGCCACCGGCTCCTGCGCCGGCATCGAGAACTACAGCCGCTATCTGTCGGGCCGCCGCCCTGGCGAGCCGCCGCCCACCTTCTTCGAGTACATCCCCGAAAACGCCCTGCTGTTCGTGGACGAGAGCCACCAGGCCATCCCTCAGATCGGCGGCATGTACCGCGGCGACTACCGGCGCAAGTTCACCCTGGCGGAGTACGGATTCCGCCTGCCCTCCTGCCTCGACAACCGCCCCCTCAAGTTCGAGGAATGGGACGCCATGCGCCCCGACACCGTCCATGTGTCGGCCACCCCAGGCGACTGGGAGATGAAGCGCGCCGGCGGCGTCTTCGTCGAGCAGGTGATCCGCCCCACCGGCCTGATCGACCCGCCGGTGGAGGTGCGCCCGGTCTCCAAGGACGGCTTCTCCCAGGTGGATGACGTCATCGACGAGGTCCGCCAGACCATCGCCCGGGGCTATCGCGGCCTGATCACCGTGCTGACGAAGAAGATGGCCGAGGACCTGACGGAGTACATGCACGAGCAGGGCCTGAAGGTCCGCTACATGCACTCCGACATCGACACCATCGAGCGCATCGAGATCATCCGCGACCTGCGCCTGGGCGCCTTCGACGTCCTGGTGGGCATCAACCTGCTGCGCGAGGGTCTGGACATTCCCGAGGTGGGGCTGGTGGGCATCCTCGACGCCGACAAGGAGGGCTTCCTGCGCTCCGAAACCTCCCTGATCCAGACCATCGGCCGGGCGGCGCGGAACGTGGACGGCCGGGTGATCCTCTATGCCGACCAGATCACCGGCTCCATGGAACGGGCCATGGCCGAAACCCAGCGCCGCCGCGAGAAGCAGGAGGCCTACAACCTCGAGCACGGCATCACGCCCGAGAGCGTGAAGAGCCAGATCAAGGAAATCCTCGCCTCCGCCTACGAGAAGGACCGTCCCCTGGTCCGGACCGAACTGGCGGAGGAGGCCAAGCCCTTCATGGGCGACAACTTCAAGGCCACGCTGCGCGACCTGGAAGCGAAGATGCGCCAGGCCGCCGCCGACCTGGAGTTCGAAACCGCCGCGCGCCTGCGCGACGAGATCAAGCGCCTGAAGCTCATGGACCTGGAATTCGCCAACGAAGCCCTGACGGCCGAAGGCGAAACCGTCGACCGCTCAGCGGTGAAGCGCGTCAAGGCCGAGGCGCGGGCCGAAGCGCAGGAGCGGTTCCGGAAGGGGCGGGTTTAGCCCCTGTGTCCCAAACGCCGCAATTGACCAAGGGCGCGGAACCGAGCGGAACTTCCGCCGCGTGGCCGACTTAACTCTGCAGTGAATGGCCCGAGGGCCGGGATAGCAGAACAAGAGGTCATCCATGTCACCGTCCTTCGGTGCGGCGGGAGCTGACGGCAAGGTCGTCGCTCTGGACCGGAAAAGCAGCAGCAAGGACGCCGTGGGCGAGCGGGTCCGCAGGCTTCAGGCTGAGGCCAAGAGTCTGGTGGCCGAGCATGTGCGCGACCTGGAAGGCGCCCTGGCCGAAGTCGAACGGCTCAGCGCCGAGATCGCCGGCGGCGGCGAGCTCTATCCCCCAGGCGTGCGAGAGATCGCCCGGCGGCTGACCGAGGAAGCGGAGGTTCGCGCCCAGGCCCTGGAAGCCATCATGGCGCGAGCCTGAGTCCGCGACACGGCCCCAGGTTGCGCGGTCTTGTCGCATGCGCAGGTAAGGAGCCGACAAGCACGCCGAACTTAGGTGGCGGGAAGTCCTAGAAAGGGGTTTCCCGTGTTGTTGCCGTCCTATTCCCGCGTTTCCCACCGTCACCGCCTGGGCGCCGGCGCCTCCATCGCCGCGCTCGCCGCCGCCGTCCTGTTCGCAGGCCCCGCCGCCGCCGCGCCCGCCGGCAGCGAGATTCTGGCCGGCGACTATCTGAAGATCGGCCTGAACAACAAGGGGACCCTCGGGGTGGGCGGAACCGTCTCGCCGGGCGTGCTCTATGACGGGACCGGCACGGGCACGTTCAATCCGGCCTATGACTATCTGACCCCCGGCTCCCCGTTCGAAGGCTTCACCATCAGCGGAACGGGCGCCTCGGCCTTCACCTACACCAACAACAACAGCAGCCTGGGTTCGGCGGCGATCAGCGGGACCCTGACCAGCTATAACGGCGTCGCGCACGAGGGGTCGACCTACGACCAGCGGGCGGTGTGGACCGGCGGCATCGCCGGACTGTTCAACATCACCCACGACTATGCGTTCAACACCAACGGCCAGCAGCTGAACATCGGCACCACGATCGAGGCGCTGACGGATCTCAGCAACCTCACCTTCTCCCGCTTCATCGACCCGGACGCCCAGGCGGCCGCAGGGGATTCCAGCGCCACCACCAATGTGCGCGGCGCCACGGGCGTGCCCGAAAGCGACGTGGTCTATGCCGAGGCCCTGGCCTCCAAATACGTCATCGGCCTCTATACGAACGACGCCACGACCCACAATTCGGCCATCACCGGCTGGACGCAGGACACCGCCTCCTATCTGGCCGGGACGAATGTCGGCAATGGGGACAACACCATCGGCCTGGGCTTCAACATCGGCGCCCTGCTGAGCGGGTCGAGGATCACCCTGACCTATCGCTACATCTTCGGGGTGGATATCGCCGCAGCGGTGGCCGCCAGCGGCGGCGGCGGCGGATCGAACCCCCCTCCCCCGACCACCATCGACACCACCGCTCCTTATTCGATCGAGCAGCTCAAGTCCGGCAGCGTGACCCCGGTCTTCGACGGAGGCACCCTGACGCTGGGCGGGTCCGGCGTGCTGGATTCCAACTTCACCATCCTGGCGGCTGGCGGCACGGTGGACACCGCCGGGAATGACCTGACCCTGTCGGGCGCGCTCTCCGGTCCCGGGGTCCTGAACAAGGTGGGCGGCGGCCTGCTCACCCTGACGGGGGCCAACAGCTTCGCGGGGGTCAACGTCTCCGGCGGGGGCCTGGCGCTCAGCGGTCCGGAGGCCCTGGGCGGTGCGCCGGTCACCCTCTCTGGCGGCGGCTTCCTCCAGATCACCCAGACCCAGACCCTGACGACGCCGATCCAGATCCTGGGCGGCCAGACGGGCGGGTTCGACACCGCCGGCCATCAGGTGACCCTGACGGGCGGCCTGGGCGGCGGCGGCATGCTGGTCAAGCAGGGCGCCGGGACCCTGTTGCTGCAAGGGGCGAACGACATCGCCGGCCTGAACATCCAGGGCGGCTCGGTGGTGGTGAGCCAGGCCGGGGCGGCGGGCGCTTCAGGCGGGCCTGTCATCATCGGCGGCGGCGGCGCCTTCGGCGTGGCCTCGGACATGACCCTGACCCAGAACTTCGTGGCCCTGGGCAGCGGCGGCGCCTTCAATACCGGCGGCCATCAGGTGGTTCTGACCGGCTCCATCAGCGGCGACGCCTGCTTCACCAAGGTGGGCGAAGGCCATCTGAACCTGGTCGCCGCCGGCGGCAGCGCCATCGGCGCCTGCGTGCAGCAGGGTCAGCTCAGCTTCAACAACCAGTTCGTGGGCAATGTCTGGGTCGACCCCGGCGCGGTCCTGGGCGGCAGCGGCCATGTGGTGGGCGACGTTCTCGCCGGCGGCATCCTCTCGCCCGGCAATTCGCCCGGCCGGCTGGTGGTCAGCGGGTCGGTGACCCAGACCGCCGGCTCGACCCTGCTGATCGAGATCGACGGGCCGACTCCCGGGGTCGGGGCGGGCCACTATGACACCGTGGTGCTGACCGGCGCCGGCGCGGTCTTCACCGCCGCCGGGACCCTTTCCCCCGTCACCCGCGGGATCACCGGGGCGGCCAACAACACCTACACGCCGTCCATCGGCGATCGCTTCGAAGTGGTGGTCGCCGAGGGCGGGGTGCAGGGCGCGTTCGAGCGCCTGATCCAGCCCACGCAAGGCCTGCCCGACAACGCCCGGTTCGACGTGGTCTATCGGCCGGGCAGCATCATCCTGGCGGTCACCCCTGAACGCTTCGCCCGGCTGGCCGGCAAGCTGAACGCCCAGGCGGCGGGCGCTGCGGTCGATGCGGCGCGTCCGGCGCCGGCTGCGCGTCCCACGGCGGGCGCGACGCCCCTGGCCACCCGCTTGGCCGGACTGGACGCGAGCCAGATCAGCCTGGCCCTGCACGCGGCCTCGGGCGAGGCGCACGCCGTGGGCCTCGACGCCCTGGCCGCCACCGGCCGTCACCTGTCGGCCCAGGTCCAGAGCCGTCTTCAGGCGCCGCAGACCGACCAGCGCCTGTGGGCCCAGGTCTCCGGCGCCCGGTGGGAGGTGGATGGCGACGTCCACGCTGACGGCTATGACGGCGAGGGCGTGACCCTGGTCGTCGGCGCCGACCGCGCCTTCGGCCCCAACCTGACCGCCGGCGTGGCCGCCGCCTATGGCGAAGCCACCGCCGACAGCGGCCGGCTGGGCGAGGCCAAGGTCTTCACCTATCGCGGCCTGGCCTATGGCGCCTGGCGCCAGGGGGCGACCTATGTTCACGGCCTGGCCGGCGCCAGCCAGGACCAGCACAAGATCGCCCGTCATGTCATTCTTGGCGACGGGGTCGAGGCCCTCCACGCCAAGGCCGGCGGGCGCAGCCTGTTCGCCGACCTGGAAGCCGGGCGCGAGATCGCCGTGGCCGGAACCCGCCTGACCCTGGCCGCCGGCCTCGGCGCCGAGCAGATCAACCGCGACGCCGTGCGTGAGACGGGCGGCCAGACCGCGCTCAGCTTCGCCGACCAGGACCGTGAGGCCGTCCAGGCCCGCCTTGGGGTTCGCCTGCAACGCACCGGCGAGATGGCCGGCTGGCAGGTCTCGCCCTATGGCTCGGCCTTCCTCACCCAGGAACTGGCCGAGGAGTCGGCGCGCATCGACACGGCGCTGGACGGCGCAGGCTTCCAGGTCCGGGCCGCGGCGCCCGGCGCCACGGGCCTGCGGATCGGCGCGGGCGTGGAGGCCCGGCTGGCCGAGCGCGCCCGCTTGGCGATCGACTACCGACTGGCCCACAGCGACCGGTCCCAGAGCCATGGCCTGGCCGCCACGGTGTCTCTCACCTGGTGACCCGCCACGACGCCCGCCGCCGCACCTCCTCCCCCGGCCCCGCGGCGGCGGGCGTTGAAGTTTCCGCCCAGGATTGCGACATAGGGGCTGGCTTCCCGTCCCGCCGGTCTGGCGGGAACCTCCCCCGGGGGCCGGGAGTCCCTAGACCATGAACACCGAAGTCCTCGACGCCGAATTCCGCGACGGCACGATCCGCACCCATGGGCCGGAAGGCTTCGAGGGCATGCGCAAGGCCGGCCGCCTGGCCGCCCAGTGCCTGGACATGCTGACCTCGCACGTGGTCCCCGGCGTGGTGACCGACGAGCTCGACCGGCTGGCGCGGGAGTTCATCCTGGACCACGGGGCCCTGCCGGCCTGTCTCTTCTATCGCGGCTACGCCAAGACGGTGTGCATCTCGGTCAATCACGTGGTCTGCCACGGTATTCCGGGGGAACGCATTCTGCGGGAAGGCGACATCGCCAATATCGACGTCACCGTGATCGTCGACGGCTGGCACGGCGACCACAGCCGCATGTACGGGGTCGGCCCCGTCTCGGCCCGGGCCAAGCGGCTGGTGGACATCACCTATGAGGCCCTGGATCGCGGCATCGCGGCGGTGAAGCCGGGCGCCACCACCGGCGATATCGGCCACGCCATCCAGTCCTATGTGGAATCCATGCGCTGCTCGGTGGTGCGCGACTTCTGCGGCCATGGCCTGGGCAAGGTCTTCCACGACGCCCCGAACATCCTGCACTTCGGCCAGAAGGGCGCGGGCGAGGTGCTGAAGACCGGCATGTTCTTCACCATCGAACCCATGGTGAACCTGGGCAAGCCGGCGGTGAAGGTGTTGTCCGACGGCTGGACCGCGGTGACGCGAGACAAGTCCCTGTCGGCCCAGTGCGAGCACTCCATCGGCGTGACCGACGACGGGGCGGAGATCTTCACCGCCTCCCCCGCCGGCCTGTTCAAGCCTCCCATCGAGACGGCCTGATCGCAGTCCGGCTTCGCGTCATGATGAAGGCTCTTGCCTATCCGGAACACATGAGGAACATTCCGGTGCATGAGCGATCCCGTCGGCCTCTCCGAAGACCTCTCCCGGCAGGCTGAGCTGTGGGGCCAGGCCGCGGTCAAGCCCCACCATCTGGGCCATCGGG
>NZ_DAIMHV010000027.1:0-22719 GCF_036723115.1 Phenylobacterium sp.
GCCGGCGGCGGCCCAGCGCCACGGCGCCGGAGGAGACCACCAGCACCTGCTGGCCGCGCCCGCGCAGGCGGGCGATGTCGCGGGCGAGCGCCTCCAGCCAGGGACGGTTGGGGGAGCCGTCGGCCCCCACCAGCAGGGCCGACCCCACCTTGACGACGATCCGCCGGGCGGCGGCCAGATCGCTCATGGCGTCCAGCCTTCGGGGGCGGCGATGGCCTGGGCGGCGTTCTCTTCGGCCCGCCGCTGGCGCACCGCCTGCCAGGCGTGGCGCAGGATGTCGGTGACGCCCTCGCCGGAGACGCCGGAAATCTGCCGGGGATCGACGCCGGCGGCCTCCGCCAGTTCGGCGGTCTTGGCCGCCCGGGTCTCGGCGTCCAGGGCGTCGACCTTGTTCAGGGCCAGAAGCTCGGGCTTGTCGGCCAGGCCCTCGCCATAGGCGGCCAGCTCCTGGCGGATGGTGCGGTAGGCCTCGGCCACATCATCCTGGGTGGCGTCCACCAGGTGGATCAGCACCGCGGTGCGCTCCACATGGCCCAGGAAGCGGGTGCCGAGACCCGCCCCTTCGGAGGCGCCCTCGATCAGGCCTGGAATGTCGGCGATGACGAACCGCTCATTGGTGGAGAGGTCCACCACCCCGAGGTTCGGGGCCAGCGTGGTGAATGGATAGTCGGCGATCTTGGGCTTGGCCGCCGAGACCGCCGCCAGGAAGGTGGACTTGCCGGCGTTGGGCAGGCCCACCAGGCCCACATCGGCGATGAGCTTCAGGCGCAGCCAGATCCAGCGCTCCTCGCCCTCCTGGCCGGGATTGGCGTGGCGCGGGGCCTGGTTGATCGGCCCCTTGAAACGGTCGTTGCCCCAGCCGCCATTGCCTCCCTTCAGCAGCAGCAGCCGCTGGCCGGCATGGTCCATGTCTGCGATCAGGGTTTCCTTGTCTTCTTCCAGCACCTGGGTGCCCACGGGCACCTTCAGGACGATGTCGTCGCCCGCGCCGCCGTGGCGGTTGCGACCCATGCCGTGCTCGCCCGTGCCGGCCTTGAAATGCTGCTGGTAGCGATAGTCGATGAGGGTGTTCAGCCCGTCCACGGCCTCGATCCACACATCCCCGCCGCGGCCGCCGTCGCCCCCGTCGGGGCCGCCATACTCGATATATTTCTCCCGCCGGAAGGACACCGCCCCGCCGCCGCCGTTGCCCGAGCGGATGTAGATCTTGCACTGGTCGAGGAATTTCATCGGCGTATCCGGCAGGGCCTCGCCCGCCCGGCGGTCCGGGGGGCGAGGCTCCGATATGACAAAATATGACGGTCTAGGCGAGCCAGACCATCATGCGGGTGGGGCAGGGTTCACCCCTGGCCAGGGAATGGCGAGGCTGGACCTCGCCGGTATAGAGGAAGCCTGTCTTGCACAGCACCTTCCCCGAGGCGGAATTGTCGGCGAAGTGGCCGGCCATCAGATAGCGCCGCCCCCAGGACTCCGAGACCCAGGCCAGCGCCCGGTCGGCCGCCTCCGTGGCGTAGCCCTGTCCCCAGTAGGGGCGGCCCAGCCAGTAGCCCACCTCGGTCCGCCCTTCCTCGTCGGGGTGGAAGCCCAGCATGCCGATCAGGCCTGAGCCGTCCTGCTCGATGGCGAAGACCTGCTCGCGCCGAGGGTCGTGATCCTGGCAGCGGGCCAGGAAGCTGCGCGCATCTTCCTCGCCATAGGGAAAGGGCATGCGGGTGGTCATCTTCGCCACCCCCTCGTCATTGGCCAGGGCGGCGATGCGGGGGGCGTCCTCCGGCCTGGGAGGCCGCAGGCGCAGCCGTTCGGTGGATATGACGGGCGCGCCGTCCAGCTGAATGCTCATCCTTCCCTCCCGGGCTCTCTCCCGGAGCCCATCGGAAAACGAAAACGGGGAGTCCGGCGGCCGGACTCCCCGTTCGGAGTTTTCCTGTCCGGTCCGCCTCAGATCCTGAGAGGCGGAACCGGTCTCAAGGAGGGTTCCGCCTATTCGGCGCTCGCCCCCTCGGCCTGGACCACCGTCACATAGGTGCGGTCGTCGCGCTTGGTGACGAACTTCACCGCGCCGGCTTCGAGAGCAAAGAGGGTATGGTCCTTGCCCATGCCCACATTGTCGCCCGGCCAGTACTTGGTGCCGCGCTGGCGCACGATGATATTGCCGGCGAGCACCGCTTCGCCGCCGAACTTCTTTACGCCGAGACGGCGGCCTGCCGAGTCGCGACCGTTGCGCGAGGAGCCGCCGGATTTCTTGTGAGCCATGGTGCTCTCCTAGACCTTCTGGGGCGCCTTATTCGGCGTCCGATTCCTTCTTGGCGGCGGCCTTCTTGGGCGCAGCCTTCGTCTCGCCGTCCTCGGCCTTGGCGGCGGCCTTCTTCGGAGCCGCCTTCTTGGCTTCAGCGGCCGGAGCCTCGGCGTCGGCCTTGGCGGCCGTCTTCGGGGCGGCCTTGGCCGGCTTGGCCTCGGCGGCGGCCGGGGTTTCGAACTCGGCCTTGAAGCCGCGGGCGCGGGCGTCGAGCACGGCCTTGGGCGTCAGATCGACCTCGCCATCCCACTTGGCGCTCAGGCCGGCGCCGGCGATGGAGGTGACGCGCAGGACGCTTTCGAGCTGGCGATGACCGCGGGTGCGGCGATAGCCCTGGCGACGGATCTTCTTGAAGATCTTCACCTTCTCGCCCTTGCGGGTCTCGATCAGGGTCGCCGAGACGCTGGCGCCGTCGACCACGGGCGCGCCCAGGGTCACCGTATCGCCGTCGCCCAGCATGAGGACGTCGCCGAACGCGACATCGGCGCCCGGTTCGCCGTCCAGCTTTTCAACCACCAGCAGGTCGCCGGGTTGGACCCGGTACTGTTTCCCGCCGGTCTTGATCACCGCGTACATGGTTCGCGCCTTGGACTTAATGCAAAAAGGATTACGCCCGCGAGGTGGCCCGCGGGCGAGAGCCGCGGACTTATACAGACGCGGACTGGTGAGTCAACGCGGGGGATCGATCCGAAGGCTCGGGGTCTCGACCGCCTCGGCGAGGGGGCGAGGCCCGCGCACCTCCACCGTAAGATGGCTGAGACCGGCCAGGTCGGCCAGGGTGGCGCGGAACAGCCGGGCGGGCCGGTCCTGGGGATCGGACACCACGGCGATGGCCGCATGGTGGCCCGGGCCCAGCCGCCAGAGGTGCAGGTCGATGACCTCTCCGCCCAGCGCCTGGAGGCGCGCACGGATCTCCTCGGCCAGGGCGGGGCTGGGGGTCATGTCCAGCAGCACGGCGGCCGAGCCGCGGGCCAGCGTCCAGGCGAAGCGCGCCACCAGCGCCGCCCCCAGCAGGCCGGCGGCCGGATCGGCCCAGGTCCAGCCCAGATGCTCCCCGGCTAGCAGACCGGCCACCGCCAGAATCGAAACCAGCACATCGGCGGCCAGATGCATATGCACGGCGTTGAGATTGAGGTCGTCGTCCTGGGCCGCGGGCGCGCGCCTGGGCGGCTTCAGCAGCCACATGCAGAGGATGTTCACCGCCAGGGCGGCGAAGGCCAGGCGGGTGGCCTCATGATAATGCGCCCCCTCGCCGCCCCCCAGATGGCCGAGCGTCTCGGCGGCGAGCAGCAGGGCGGTGACCCCCAGGGCCACGGCGTTGGCGAAGGCGGCGAGGTAGCCCACCTTGCCGGCCCCGAAGCTGAACCGGCGGTCGCCCGCGAAGCGCCGGGAGAGGAGGTAGGCGAGGCCCGCGAGGCTGAGTGCGGCCACGTGGGCGGCGGTGTGGATCCCCCCCGCCAGCAGGGCCATGGAATGGAAGACGAGCCCGCCGATAAGCTGCAGGACCAGGGCCACGCCGCTGATGCCGGCCACCAGCCAGACCCGCCGTTCATTGCGGGCGTGATGGGCGCCCAGATAGGTCCGGTCAGCCCGGAAGCCGTCGAGCGGCGCCGGCGGATCGGAGGGCGGCGGCTGATCCTGGCGCAAGCGCGGGTCCCCTTCGCGCCCGGAAGGGCGGGCGCGCGTTATTCTATAACACGCAAGCGCGGTCAAGACGGCCGCGAAGGTTGGGTTTGCGAGGTTCCTGTTCCCTAAGGGCGGCGCAATGACTAGATGACAGCCATGACTGAAAAGACCCCCGTGACCGTGCTCACCGGCTATCTCGGCGCCGGCAAGACAACCCTGCTCAACCGCATTCTCAGCGAAGATCACGGCAAGCGCTACGCCGTCATCGTCAATGAATTCGGCGAGGTGGGCATCGACAACGAACTCATCGTCGGCGCCGACGAAGAGGTGTTCGAGATGAACAATGGCTGCGTCTGCTGTACGGTGCGCGGCGACCTGATCCGGGTCCTGTCAGGCCTGATGAAGCGCAAGGGCGGGTTTGACGCCATCATCGTGGAGACCACCGGCCTGGCTGATCCCGGCCCCGTGGCCCAGACCTTCTTTGTCGACGACGACGTCCGCGCCAAGGCGCAGCTGGACTCGGTGACCACCGTGGTCGACGCCAAGCACCTGCCTCTGCGCCTGGCCGACAGCCACGAGGCGGTGGAACAGATCGCCTTCGCCGACCAGATCATCCTGAACAAGACCGATCTGGTGAGCACCGAAGAACTGGCCGCCGTGGAGGCGCAGATCCGCCGGATCAATCCGCTGGCCCCCATCCACCGGGCCCAGCGCTCCAACGTGCCGCTGGACGCCGTCCTGGGGCGCGGCGGGTTCGACCTGGAGCGGATCACCGGCCTCGATCCCGAATTCCTCAACCCCGCCCACGGGGAGCCGGGTCACGTCCATGACGAGACCTGCGACCATCATGACCACGACCACGATCATCACCATCATGACCATGGGCACGACCATGGGCATGACCATGTGGCCGAGGCGGGGATTCGCGGGGTGGCGCTGACCCTGGAGCGGCCGCTGAACGGCACGCGGGTCACCCGCTGGCTCAACGATCTGCTACAGGACCAGGGGCCGGACATTCTGCGCGCCAAGGGCATTCTGGACGTGGCCGGGGAAGACCGCCGCCTGGTCTTCCAGGCGGTCCACATGATCCTCGAGGGCGACTTCCAACGCGACTGGCGTCCCGACGAGCCGCGCTTCAGCCGCATGGTCTTCATCGGCCGCAATCTGGATGAGGCCAAGCTGCGCCAGGGCTTCGAGGCGTGCGCGGCCTAGGAACCTGATGCGATCAGACGGAGCCGTCTGATCGCATCAAGCTCTAAACTCAGAGGCGAGCGCGCGCGCCGTCAGCGTCTGGACGCAAAAACGCCCGCCGGAGGTCCGGCGGGCGTTTTCGTTTCCTGGAGGCGGCGCAGGCGCGCCGCCGGGGATCAGGACAGTTCTTCGTTGATCAGGGCGACCAGGAAGTAGCCGTCGGTCTGCAGCTGGTTCATGACGCTCATGAACTCGCCATAGCGAACGGTGCGGTCGGCCCGAACATAGACGCGCTCTTCGGTGGGGACCGGCACGGCCAGCTCGGCGGCCAGGTCGGCGCCCAGGGTCCGCAGGCTGGTGGGACGCTCACCGATGAAGATGGCGCCGCCCTGCTGGACGTTGATCAGGGTCGGCTCCTGGACGACCGTGCCGGGCGGCGGCGGAATGGCCGGCGGCAGGTCGAGCTTGATCGAAACCGTCGCGGCCGGAATGGCCACCATGAAGATGATCAGGAGCACCAGCATCACGTCCACGAAGGGCGTGACGTTGATGTCGCTGTTCTGGCCGAGGTCGAACTTCGAGCTCCCCCCGCCGGACATCTTCGCACCCATATGCAATTCCTTCCCTTTAGGCCGCGCCCGCGCGCGCCCGTCCGTTTCGGCAAGACCATTCGCTTTTCAGGGCGAGCTTGTAAAGCCTCAAGCGGCGATCCTGCGCCGCAGGAGGCCCGCAGGAGGCCCCCCGGCGCCCGCCACAGGTCCAGCCGCGCCTGATTTCCCGGCAGGCGGCGGTTGGGCCAAGACCTGTGTTCGCCGTTTGCAGGGGCGTCTGCTCCTGCACTAAGAGCCTCTCCATGCCTTACGCCTTCGACGCCTATGTCACCGCCGTCCAGTTTTCCGCCTCGGGCGAGGCCCTCTTCGCCCTGGGGGATGGCACGGTCCGCTTCGAATCGGGGCCGGTGGTCCAGGCGCATCAAGGCGCCGTGCTGGATGCGGCGCTGCACCCCTCCGGCCAGGGACTGGTGACCGGCGGAGACGACGGGGCGCTGGTCTGGACCCGGCCGGACGGCGCCCAGACCCTGGCCCGTCAGCCGGGGCGCTGGATCGATGCGGTGGCCGCCAGCCGGGAATCGGGCCTCATCGCCTTCGCCGCCGGCAAGACGGTGGAAGTCCGCGACGCCGCCGATCCCGCCTTCGTCCGCAGCTTCGCTCATCCCCGTTCGGCCGCGGGCCTGGCCTTCGATCCCAAGGGTCGTCGCCTGGCCGTGGCCACCTATGGCGGCGCCTGGCTCTGGTTCGCCCGCATCGCCGAGCAGAAGCCCCTGGTCCTGGAATGGGCGGGCAGCCACATCGCCCTGGCCTGGAGCCCGGACGGCAAGTTCCTCATGTCGGCCATGCAGGAAAACCAGCTGCACGGCTGGCGGGTGGCCGATGAGAAGAACATGCGCATGGGCGGCTATCCGGCCAAGGTGAAGAGCCTGGTCTTCCTGTCCAAGGGCCAGATGATGGCCACCTCGGGCGCCCAAGGGGTGGTGATCTGGCCCTTCGGCGGCTCCACCGGCCCCATGGGCAAGCAGGCCGCCGAGGTGGGCTTCGACGCCTCCACCCTGGTCTCGCGGGTGGCTGCACCGCCCACCGGCCAGCGGGTGGCCGCGGGCCTGGAGGACGGTCGGGTCTGGGTCTGTGACCTGGTGGGCCAGAAGACCGAAATGCTGAAGGCCGAAAAGGGTCCGCCGATCACGGCGCTGGCCATCACGCCGGACGGCCGGCGCGTGGCCTGGGGCGACGAGGACGGCGGGGCGGGCGTGGCCGAGGCGCCCTGACGTCGCCGGCGAAGGCCCGGGGCTCGGCTATGCTGCGCTGCGCGGGATCAGTCGTCGAAGCCGCGCATGTCGCCCCAGACCTCGAAGGGGTCGCGGCGTGTGCGCAGGGTGTTGATGGGCGCGGTCTCGTCCGCATAGCCCAGGGCCATGCCGGAAAAGATCATGTGATCCTCCGGCAGGGCCAGGACCTCGGCCAGGGTCTTCGGATAGCGCGCCCAGTATTCCTGGGCGCAGGTGGCCAGGCCCCGCTCGGCGGCCAGCAGCATGACCGTCTGCATGAACATGCCCACATCGGCCCATTGGGGCGGGCCGACCTGGCGGTCCAGGCTGAAGAACAGGCCGGCCGGCGCGCCGAACAGCTCGCCATTCTTGGCCAGCTGGGTCAGGCGGGCGGTCTTGTCCTCCCGCGGAATGCCCAGGGCGGCGTAGAGGTCTTCACCGCACTGGAACCGTCGGGTGCGGAAGGGCTCCCAGAGATTGGGCGGATAGACATCATACTCCGGCTCCTCGCCGAAGGGGTTGGCCCGCACCCTGGCTTTCAGCTCATCCAGCGGCGCGCCGGCGAGGGCGTGGACGCGCCAGGGCTGCAGATTGCCGCCGGAGGGCGCCCGGGCCGCCGCCTGCAGAATCTCCCGGACCACGGCGCCGGGCACGGGATCTGGCCGGAAGGCGCGGATGGAAACCCGGCGCTCCACCGCTTCGCTGACATTCATGGCATCCTCCTGTGGCGGTCCCTTCCCCTGGATAGCAGCCCCGCCTAAGGTCAAGGCAAGGACGGGGCGAGCGTGACCGACATGGCCAAGAACAAGCCGGGGGGACGAGCGCCCCGATCCCGCGGCCAGCTGGGCCGGCTGGTGCGCACCCTGCTGATTCTCCTGCTGGTGATCGGCTTTGTCGGGCCGGTCCTGGCGGTGGCGGTCTATCGCTTTGCGCCGCCGCCGGTGACCTTCCTGATGATTCAGCGGCTGGCCGAGGGGCGGGGCCTGAACAAGAGCTGGCGGGGGCTGGACCAGCTGTCGCCGCATCTCGTGCGCTCGGCGATCGCGTCGGAGGACGCCAACTTCTGCGGCCACCGCGGCTTCGACCTGGAGGCGATCCGCAAGGCCATGGACCACAATGAGCGGTCTGATCGCGTGCGGGGCGGGTCCACCATCAGCCAGCAGACGGCCAAGAACGTCTTCCTCTGGCCCGACCGGTCCTATGTGCGCAAAGGGCTGGAGGCCTATTTCACCGTGCTGATCGAGGTGATGTGGGGCAAGCCCCGCATCATGGAGGTCTATCTCAACGTCGCCGAATTCGGCCCCGGCATCTATGGGGCGGAGGCTGCGGCCCGGCGCTATTTCGGGGTCAGCGCGGCCGATCTTTCCCCGACCCAGGCGGCCCGGCTGGTGGCGGTGCTGCCCAGCCCCCTGCGCTACAAGGTGGTGGAGCCGGGACCCTATGTGAGACGTCGCACCGGACGCATCCAGGCCGCCGCCGGGACGGTTCGGCGCGATGGGCTGGCGGCCTGCGTGCTTGGTTGACGGGCGAGGGAATTTTCGCCCACATCCCTCTTTGGGCTGCAATGAATTGCCCTAATGGAGGTTGAGATGCGCATCGGCGTGCCCCGCGAGATCAAGCCGAACGAACATCGGGTCGGCCTGCCCCCCACCGCCGTGCGGGAATATGTCGCCCACGGGCATGAGGTCTGGGTGGAGGCCGGAGCGGGAATCGGCGCGGGCTACGGCGACGCCGACTATGAGCGGGCCGGGGCGCGGCTGGCGCCCGACGCCGCGGCCGTGTTCGATCAGGCCAGGCTGATCATCAAGGTCAAGGAGCCCCAGCCCGGCGAATGGGCGCGCCTGACGCAGGACCATATCCTCTTCACCTATCTGCACCTGGCGCCCGATCCGGCCCAGGCCGAGGGGCTGATGGCTTCGGGCTGCGCGGCCATCGCCTATGAGACGGTCACCGACCGGGCCGGGGGCCTGCCCCTGCTGGCGCCCATGTCGGAGGTGGCCGGCCGCATCGCCGTCTTCTCCGCCGGCGAGACCCTGCTCAAGCACAATGGCGGCATGGGCCTGTTGCTGTCGGGGGTGCCCGGCGTGCGCCCGGCGCGAATCTGCGTTCTGGGGGGCGGGGTGGTGGGCATGAACGCCGCCCGCCTGGCCGCCGGCGTCGGCGCCGAGGTGGTGGTGCTGGAGCGCTCCATCCCGCGCATGCGCGAACTGGACGACATGTTCCTGGGCCGGGTGCTGACCCGCTACTCCACCCTTGATGCGGTGGAGGAAGAGGTGCTGAGGGCCGATGTGGTGATCGGGGCGGTGCTGAGCGCGGGCGCCGCGGCGCCCAAGCTGGTGCGGCGCGAGCATCTGGCGCGCATGAAGCCGGGGTCGGTTCTGGTGGACGTCTCCATCGACCAGGGAGGTTGTTTTGAAACCTCCAGGCCCACCACCCATGCCGATCCCACCTATGAGGTGGACGGGGTGGTGCATTATTGCGTGGCCAATATGCCGGGCGCCGCGCCCCGCACCTCGTCCGAGGCCCTGGTTCACGCCACCCTGCCGTTCGGCCTGGCCCTGGCGGACAAGGGGCTGGGGGCCCTGGGGGATGATCCGCACCTGGCGCGCGGACTGAACGTGCTGGCCGGCCAGATCACCCACCCGGCGGTGGCCCAGGCGCTCAGCCAGCCCTTCGCCGATCCCTACGGGGCGTGGACGGCCTGACAAGCCGTCATCCGCTTTCAGGCAAATCGAATGACGGTCGGGAGGTCCTGGTCGGACGCGCCTAGGCCGCCGCCCACTGGTTGGGGTCCAGGGCCACGGGATCGTCCAGGGCCATGTCGTCCCAGTCCAGGTCCGGCGGCGGGGAGGAGGCCGCGGCCACCACGGCCTGGAGCTCGGCCGCCGAGGTGACGCCCACCAGGACGGTGGTGGCCTCCGGGCGGGACAGGGCGAAGCCGAGGCAGGCCTGCAGCGGGTCGCTGCGGCCCTCGGCGATCAGCCGGCGCGCCCGCGAGATGCGGCTGGCGGCGGCCTTGAGATGGCTGGGCGCCCGGTCAGGCGGCAGGAAGATCAGGCCGTTCAGGAAGATGGAGCGCAGCTGCACCTCCACCCCCATGCCCGCCAGGGTGGCCAGGGTGCCGTCGATCAGCAGTCGTTGGTCCAGCAGGCTGGCCGGCGCCTGGATGACGTCGGGACGAAAGCGCCGGGCAAGGCCCACCGGATCGTCAGAGGCGAAGACCGCGACCCCGATGCGGCGGCACAGCCCCTGATCGCGCAGCTGCTGCAGGCGGGTCCACAGGGCCAGGCCATGGGGGCCGAACAGCTCGGCCGCCGACGGCACGAGGATGCAGTCGGCCTGGGCGACGCCCAGCCGGCGCAGGGAATTGCGGATCTCGGCCTCCACCATGTCCGGACCCCGGTCGGCGCGGATGGTGCTGATGGACACGCGGAAGGGCAGGGGCTTGGGCATGGCCTCGCCGATGGTGGTCTCGCCCTGGGGCGAACCGCCGGCCACGTCGAACACGGGCAGGCCCGCCCGGGCGGCCACCGAAAGAATGTCGCGCACCTCGGCGCCGGCGGGGCGGCCGCGAACCGTGCCTTGATCGAGAACGAACTGGCCGGAGCCGAGGCCAAGCTTGGCGAGAGGAGAGGTCATGGGCGGCGAAGGCTCGAACGGCTGCACTTGTCGAGGCTCATGCTTATCTGTCAGGCCTAAAGAAGCCGTATCTGGAACCTTTCACCGGGGTTAATCCGTATGATGAACGAGGCGTTACCGGAGTGGCCCCTGTTCGGCCTGGACGAGGACGTCCGGCCCGCGCTCCGGGCCGCCTCGGCGGGGGGGCGGCCCCTGGTCCTGGCCACCCTGACGGCCCTCGACGGGGGCGGCCCGCGCCCGGTGGGGACCCAGATGGTCTTCGGGGAAGGCGTCGTTTCCGGTTACTTTTCAGGGGGTTGTGTTGAGAGCGACGTGGCGGCCCACGCCGCCGCCTGTCTGGAGGATGGAACGCCGCGCACGCTTGTCTATGGCCAGGGCAGTCCCTGGCCCGACATCCAGCTGCTCTGCGGGGCGCGCATCGAGATCTTCCTGGAGCGGGTGGCCGCCGACGACCCGGCCCTGGCCGAACTTCTCAACGCCCAGAATGAGCGCAGACCCTGCGTCTGGCTGAGCGACGGCGTGACCCGGCGGTGTTGCGGGCCAGAAGAGGCCGCGACCTGGGACGGCGCCATCCGGCGGGACTATGTGCCCTCGCCCCGTCTGGCGGTGGTGGGGGCCGATCCGGCCGCCCTGGCCATCGCCATGCTGGGCGCTCAGTCGGGGTTCGAGACCACCCTTGTGCGCCCCAAGGGGCCGGCCGCCCCGCCGCCCCTGGCCGGGGTCGCCTATAGCCGCGAAACTCCCGATGTGGCGCTCAGCCGCCTGGGGCTTGATCCCTGGACGGCGGTGGCTGTGGCCTCCCATGACCTGGCCACCGATCAGGCCGCCTTGCTGGCGGCCCTGCCCTCGGCGGCGGGTTATGTAGGGCTGCTGGGCGCCCGGGCGCGCCTGCCCGAGCGATTGGATCGCCTGCGCGCCCTCGGCGTGGAAGAGGCTGCGATCGCCCGGCTGCATGCCCCCATCGGTCTCGACATCGGCGGCAAGGCGCCCTGGGAGGTGGCCGTTTCCGTGATCGGCGAGATCATGGCCCTGCGTCAGGCCCGCCTCAAGGGCAGGACCTCCACCGTCTCGCCCGCCGCCGCAGCCGGAGCGTCCGGGGCCCGGCGGAGCAGGGCGTCGGCCCCGGCGAAGATGCTCACCAGCGAAGAATCCTGATCGCCATAGGGCCGGACGGTGAGGACCCCGTCCGCCACGTCCAGGCGCGCCCGCATCCAGTGTTCGCGGGGCCCATTGGCCTCCAGGGCCACGGCGGTGCGGGCGCTCCGGGTGGCGAAGCCCTCGGCCGCCCCCTGACAGGCGTCGAGAATGGGCTTCAGGAACAGCTCGGCGCAGACGAAGGCCGAGGCGGGATTGCCCGGCAGGCCCAGCAGGCGTCGCCCATCCCCCAGCACCCCGAAAAAGGTCGGCTTGCCTGGCCGCACCGCCACGCTGGCCACCTTCAGCGACAGGCCCAGGGTCTCGGCGGCGGCGCGGACCAGATCATGATCGCCCACCGAGGCGCCGCCCACCGTCACCACGAGGTCGGCCTCGGCGGCGCGCAGGGCGGTGACCACGGCCTCGAGATCGTCGCGCACGGGTCGCGTCCGGAGGACCGTCGCCCCCCAGCCCCGGGCCATGGCCGCCAGCGCCGGGGCGCCGGAATCATAGATCTGATAGGGGCCAGGTTCGCCGGGCGCCTCGACGATCTCCTCGCCGGTGGAAAGTATGGCCACCCGGGGCGACCGGGCCACGGCCACTTCGGCCAGGCCGGCCGAAGCCGCCAGGGAAAGGCGCCAGGGATCGAGCCTCTGACCCTGGGACAGCAGGCGATCGCCGCTGCGGAAGTCCCCGCCGCGCGGGCGAAGGTGGCGCAGGGGCTCGGCCCCGGGAACCTCGACGACATCCCCGTCCCTGCGGGCGTCCTCCTGGATCACCACCGAATCTGCGCCGGACGGCAGGGCTGCGCCGGTGAAGATGCGCACCGCCTGGCCGGGCGAAAGCGCGCCCGCATAGCCGTGGCCGGCGGCGCTCTCGCCCACAATGGTCAGGCGCCCCGGGGTGTCGGCGCTGCGCACGGCCCAGCCGTCCATGGCCGAGGCGTCGAAGGGGGGCTGGTCGCGCCGGGCGCTGACGTCGGCCGCCAGGACCCGACAGATGGCGGCCTCCAGGGCCACGGTCTCGGCGCCCAGGGGCGCGATCTCGGCCAGCATGCGGGCGCGGGCCTCGGCCACGGGCAGGAGCTTCACGGGGCGCTCCAGTCGCCTGAGGCCCCGCCGGACTTGGAGATCAGGCGCACGGCCTCGATCACCATTCCCTTCTCGGCGGCCTTCAGCATGTCATAGAGGGTGAGGCAGGCCACGGAGACGGCGGTCAGGGCCTCCATTTCCACCCCGGTCTGGCCGGTGGTCCGCACCCGCGCGGTCACGGCCAGGCCGCCCTCGGCCTCGCTCACCCGCACCTCCACCTTGGACAGCATCAGGGGGTGGCACAGGGGGATGAGCTCGCTGGTCCGCTTGGCGGCCATGACGCCCGCGATCTCGGCGGTGGCGCGTACGTCGCCCTTGCGGGCGTCCCCCGACAGCGCCAGGGCGAGGGTCTCCGGCGCCATGCGCACGAAGCCTTGGGCGATCGCCTCGCGCGCCGTGGCGGGCTTGGCGGAGACATCGACCATATTGGCCCGGCCGGTCTCGTCGATATGGGTGAGGCCGCTCATTTCTCGCCCAGCCGGGGCATGAGCTCGACCATGTTGCAGGGGCCATGGCGGCTGTCCAGCTGGGCGGAGATCACCTTGTCCCAGCCGTCCTTCACCGCGCCGTTGGAGCCGGGCAGGCAGAAGACAAACACCCCGCCCACAATGCCGGCGGTGGCCCGGCTCTGCAGGGTGGACAGGCCGACGCTCTGATAGCTGACCATGTGGAAGACTACGGAAAACCCGTCCAGGGTCTTGTCGAACAGGGGGGTGAGGGCTTCGGGCGTCACGTCCCGGCCGGTGATGCCGGTGCCGCCGGTGGTGATCACCACATCCACCTCGCCCGAGGCCACCCAGGCCCGCACCTGTCCGCGGATGGCGTCCACGTCGTCGCGCACGATGGCGCGGCCGGCCAGGGCATGGCCGGCGCCTGTGATCCGGTCGGCCAGGACCTGGCCGGAGGTGTCGCTGGCCCTGTCGCGGGTGTCGGACACGGTGAGGACGGCGATGCGCACGGGGACGAAGGCCTTGGCCTCGTCGATCCGGCCCCCGGGGGCGATGGCGGCTGTGGTCATCGGTCTCTCCAGCTCAAGGCGCGGGCGGCGCGCATCGGGGTTTCAGTCGCTGGCGGTCCAGCGGGCGATGTCGGCATGGTCCTGGGCGCGCGGTTCGATCCAGCGGGCGCCGTCCGGCCCATGTTCCTTCTTCCAGAAGGGGGCGCGGCTTTTCAGATAGTCCATCAGATAGTCGCAGGCCTCGAAGGCGGCCCGCCGGTGGGTCGCGGCGGCGGCGACGAAGACGATGGCCTCGCCCGGGGCGATCAGGCCGATCCGGTGCAGGATCATCAGATCGTCCAGGGCGAACCGTTCCCGCGCGGTCTCGGCGATCCTGCCGATCTCGGCCTCGGTGAAGCCGGGATAGGCCTCCAGCTCCAGGCGCGCGGCCTGTCCGCCCTCGGCCCGGGCGAGACCCACGAAGCTCGCCACCGCCCCGGTTTCGGTGCGCCCGGCGCAGAAGGCGCTCAGCTGCGCGCCGGGCTCGAACGGTTCCTGCAGAAGGGTGATCATCCGCCGCTCATGGGCGGCAGGAAGGCCACCTCGCAGTCAGGGGTCAGGTCGGCGTCCCCGCGCACCAGGGCCTGGTTCAAGGCCACCTGCACGCCGGGTCCGTCCAGGGCCGCGGCCAGGGCGGCGTCCTCCTGCGCCAGACGCAGGCGAAGCTCCGACAGGCATGCGGGCGGCGGCTCCAGCCGCCTGTCGCGCCAGCCGGCCACATCCCTCAAGGGGCCGAACAGCAGCACCCGGGTCATGGCTCAGCCCCCCGTGGTGGACATGTGACGGGCCACGGCCGGACTGGCCGAGCGGGCGATCTGGAAGTCATGGCCCTGCGGCTTGGCGTCCACGGCCCGGCGGATGGCGGCCACCAGGTCGGCGTCGGACGCGCCGGCCCGCAGGACCGCGCGGAGGTCGCGCTCATCTTCCTGGCCCAGGCAGGTGTGGAGCACCCCTGTGCAGGTCAGGCGGACCCGGTTGCAGCTTTCGCAGAAATTGTGGCTGAGCGGGGTGATGAAGCCGAGCCGGCCCCCCGTCTCGGCCACGCGCACATAGCGGGCCGGCCCGCCGGTGGAGAGCGGCAGGTCTTCGAGGGTCCAGAAGCTCTCCAGCTCGGTGCGGACCTGGCGCAGGGACAGGTACTGGTCGGTGCGGTCGGCCTCGATCTCGCCGAGCGGCATGGTTTCGATCAGGGTGATGTCCATGCCCTCGCCATGGGCCCAGGCGATCAGTTCGGGCAGTTCCCGGGCGTTGTCGCTGGCCAGGGCCACAGCGTTGATCTTCACCGCCATGCCTTCGGCGCGGGCGGCCTTGAGCCCGGCCATCACGGCGGCGAGATCGCCGCCCCGGGTCAGTTTGCGGAACAGGTCGGGCCGGCGGGTGTCCATGGAGACATTGATCCGCCGCACGCCGGCCGCCGCCAGGGGGGCGGCGAAGGCCTCCAGCCGGGTGCCGTTGGTGGTGAGGGTCAGCTCATCCAGGGCGCCGGACGCCAGATGCCGGGACAGGCCGCCGATGAGGTTCATGATCCCCTTGCGCACCAGGGGTTCGCCCCCGGTCAGCCGCAGCTTGCGCACGCCCAGCGTGATGAAGGCGCTGGCGACCCGGTCCAGCTCCTCCAGGGTGAGCAGGTCCTTCTTGGGCAGGAAGGTCATGTGCTCGGCCATGCAATAGACGCAGCGCAGGTCGCACCGATCGGTAACCGAGACCCGCAGATAGGTCACCGTCCGGCCGAAGCCGTCGATCAGCGGCGCCGGCGCGTGCAGGCCGGACCTTTGCGGGCCGGACCCTTGCAGGAATGTGGCGTCATAGGGCGTCATGGCGTGCGGACAACATAGGCGAGGCCGAGCGATGACGACAGGGGCGGCGGGCGAAAGAGACCAATGGGCCGCCATCATTCTGGCCGCCGGGGCGGGGCGCAGGTTCGGCGGCGGCAAGCTGCTGGCGCCCTATGGATCCGGCGTGCTGCTGGACGGGGCGGTGACCACCGCCCTGGCCCTGGCCGAGGCGGTGGTGCTGGTCACCGGCGCCCAGGCCGAACCGGTGGCCGAGGCTGCAAAGGCGGCAGCCGCCCGGGGTGGCCAGGCCGACCGGCTGAAGATCGTCCATGCCGCCGACCACGCCGAGGGCATGGGCGCCTCGCTGCGGACAGGAGCCGCCGCCCTGCCGACGGGCCTCTCGGGGGTGTTCATCCTGCTGGGCGACATGCCCCTTGTTCCGCCCGCGGTGGGGCCGGAGCTGGTGGCCGCCCTGGCCGGGGGCGCCCAGGCGGCCGCGCCGGTGCATGGGGGACGGCGGGGCCATCCGGTTCTTGTGGGGCGCGCCCTCATTCCCCGCCTGGCCGAGGCCAGGGGGGACGAGGGACTCAGGTCGGTGCTGGCGGGCCTGGGCGCGGGCCTCGCCCTGGCGCCCTGCGAGGACCCCGGCGTCCTCTTCGACGTGGACCGTCTGGAGGACCTGCCGGGCCGTTGACCGGCGCCTCAGGCCTTCATGAACGGCTGGGCGGTGATCGCTTCCCCATTCAGCGCCAGCAGGGCGTTGGCCACGGCCGGTCCGATCACAGGGGTGCCCGGCTCGCCGACCCCCGTGGGATGGGTCCCGGCGGGCTGAGGAACGATATGGGTCTCCACCCGCGGCGCCTCGTTGTGGCGCAGCACCCGGTAGGTGTCGAAATTGGTCTGATCCACCCGCCCTTCGGTGAGGGTGATCGCGCCGTAAAGGGCGGCTGAGAGGCCATAGCAGGTCCCGCCCTCCATCTGGGCGGCGATCTGGTCCGGGGCGATGGCCGTGCCGCAGTCGATGGCGGTGACCACCCGGCCCACGCGCGGCTCGCCGTTCTCCAGCTTCACCTCGGCCACCTGGGCCACCACCGAGCCGAAGCTCTCATGGACCGCCACGCCCCGGGTCCAGCCCTCCGGCGCCGGCGATCCCCAGCCGGCCTTCTCGGCGGCCAGGTCCAGCACCGCCAGATGCCGCTGGGCGCCGGCCTTGCGATAGAGGGCGCGGCGATAATCCACCGGATCCTGTCCGGCCTTGCGAGCCAGCTGATCGATGGTGTGCTCCATCACATAGGCCGTGTGGGTGGCGCCCACCGAACGCCACCAGAGCACGGGCACGCCGGCGTCCGGGGTCAGAAGCTGGGCGTCCACATGGGCGATGGCCTTCAGATAGGGCGAGCCCTTGGCGCCCTCCACCGCGGTCTCGTCCACCCCGCCGCCGCCGAAGGGAGCGCCCTTCATGATCGACTGAGTGACGATGCGATGGGTCCAGGCGGTGGGAAATCCGTCCGCCCCCAGGCGCACCTTCACCCGGTGGTGAACCAGGGGCCGGTAATAGCCCGCGGCCATGTCGTCCTCGCGGGTCCAGACCAGCTTCACCGGCCGGCCTTCGCCCACCTTTTTCGCGATATGGACGCACTCGACCACATAGTCGGACTGGAAGTTGGCCCGACGGCCGAACGAGCCGCCCGCCGGCAGGGTTTCGATCTCCACCGCGCCGGGCAGGTTGGCGACCAGGCGGGCCACATTGAGCTGGTCCAGGGTCGGCCCCTGGGAGGCGAAGGTCAGCTTGACCTTGTTACCCTTCACCTCGGCCACGCAGTTCATGGGCTCCATGGCGGCGTGGGCCAGATAGGGGAAGTCATAGGCCTGCTCGAAGACCGCGCCCCCGGTCTGGGCTGCAGCGTCGCCCTTGGACTCGAAGCTCTGCCACGTCTCGCCGTCGGCCAGGGTCGCCGAACCGTCCGCCAGGCCCTGGAAGCGGGCCAGGATCTCGGCCGAGCCCCGGGTTTCGGCCTTGGCCTCGTCCCACTGGACGGTCAGGGCGTCGCGTCCCTGCTTGGCCGCCCAGGTGGACTGGGCCACCACGGCCACGCCGGAGGGAATCTCATGCACCCCGACCACGCCGGGGACCTTCAGGGCCTGGGCGGCGTCAAAGCTGGCCGCCTTGGCGCCGAAGCGGGGCGGATGGGCGACCATGGCCACCAGCAGGTTGGGCGCCTGGACATCCAGGGTGAAGACCGTTTGTCCGGTGCTTTTGGCCAGGCTGTCCTTGCGCCGCACCCGGTCCGTGCCGATCAGGGTGAAGGCGGCAGGGTCCTTCAGCTGCGGTTCGGCGGGGGGCGTGACCCGCGCGGCGTCCTCCAGCAGTTCGGCGAAGGTGGCGCTGCGGCCCGAGGCCGGGTGGCTCACCACCCCGTTCGCCACGGTGATCTCGCCGACGCCGACCGACCAGCGGTTGGCCGCGGCCTCCACGAACATGGCCCGGGCCGCCGCGCCGGCCTTGCGCAGCTGGTCCCAGGAATTGTTGATCGCCGTGGACCCGCCGGTGAGTTGGGCGCCCATGGTCCCATTGGCGTAGAGCTTGGCGTTGGCCGGCGCATGCTCATAGCCGACCCGGTCCCAGTCGGCGTCCAGTTCCTCGGCGACGATGGCCGCCAGGCCGGCGTGGTTGCCCTGGCCGAACTCGATATGCTTGGAGACCAGGGTCACCGCGCCGTCGGGGGCGATCTTGATGAAGGGGCCAAAGGCGCCGACCTCGGTCTGGGCGCCCACCGCCATCAGATCGGTGGGGGAGCAGCCCACCAGCAGCGCCCCGCCGGCGGCCGTCGCAGTGACGATCACCTGCCGGCGCGACAGGCCCGGGGCGGGAGCCGTCGTCGGGGGATTGAACCGTGCGTTCATGAGAACCTCCCGTCAGACCTGGGCCGCCGGCGCGGCGGCGGCGTCCTTGATGGCGTCGTGGATGCGCTGATAGGCGCCGCAGCGACAGATGTTGCCGGCCATGGCCGCGTCGATCTCCGCATCCGTAGGCTGGGGCGACTGGGCCAGCAGGGCGACCGCCGACATGATCTGGCCCGACTGGCAGTAGCCGCACTGGGGCACGTCGCGGGCCACCCAGGCGGCCTGCAGGGGATGGGCGCCGTCCAGGCCTTCGATGGTGGTGATCTTCGCCCCGGCCACGGCCTCGAGCGGGGTCACGCACGCGCGGATGGCCGCGCCGTCAGCCAGCACGGTGCAGGCGCCGCACTGGGCCACTCCGCACCCGTACTTGGTTCCTGTCAGGCCCAGTTCATCGCGCAGGACCCAGAGAAGGGGGGTGTCCCCCGGGGACTGAACCGAAAGCACGCTACCGTTCACATCCAGCGTCCCAGCCATGGCCTTACCTTTCAGCTCCAAGCTCAAGCTTGATCTTAACGCTGTTCAGGCCGAAGCGTAAGGGCGGCTGACGCGCTTAAATCGGGCCCAGGGCCTGCGCCCATATCCAGGAGGTTGTATGAACCGCACGGCTCTCGCCCTTATCGCCCTGGGGGGCGTCACCTCGGCCCTCATGTCGGTCCAGCCGGCCGCAGCCCAGGACGGCGCGCGGTTGTTCAACCTGCAGTGCCGCACCTGTCACGGGGACAAGAGCACGCCCATGGGACCGACCCTGGCCGGGGCGGCCGGCGCGCCCATCGCCGGGCGGTCGGACTTCACCTATTCCGCAGGGCTCAAGTCCAGGTCCGGCGCCTGGACCGACGCCAATCTGGACGCCTATCTGGCGAAACCCCTGGCCTTCGCGCCGGGGACCCGCATGGTGACCGCCGTGCCCAGCGCCGAGAACCGCGCCGCCCTGATCGCCCACATGAAGACGCTCAAATGACGCCGGCCCTGAGGTTGCCCCTGCTGGGCCTGTCCGTCGGCGGCCTGCTGGCCGGGTGCGCCACGGTGGCGCCCTCGTCCGGCCCGTCCGTCCCGGTCGGCGCCAGGCCCGGGACGAGCGCGCCGCCCGCCCGGGGGCCTGCGCCGGAGGACGCCACCGACGTGGCCATGACCTATGTCTGCCGGGACGGAAAGCGCTTCAAGGCCGCCTACGCCCTGTCGGGGGAACACGCCCTGGTCACTGCCGGCGGCCGGTCCTACCGCCTGCCCCATGCGCCGTCCGCCTCCGGCGCCCGCTTCGCTCAAGGGGGCGTGGAGCTCTGGACCCAGGGTCCGCAGGCGCGCCTGGACGGCGCGGCCGGCGCCCCCTATCGCAACTGCTCGACCGGCTGAGCCCAAGCCGACGCACCGCCCCCGCGCAATAAGGAGCCCGCCGTGGACGCCTTCCCCGCCTACTTCCCCCTGGCCGGCGCCAAGATCGTGGTGGCGGGGCAGGGCGAGCCCGCCGAGGCCAAGGCCCGCCTGTTCGACGGCTCGCCGGCCCGGCTGGTGCGGGCGGAGGGGGCCGAGGCCTTCCTGGCTGGGACCTATGCCGGGGCGAGCCTGGCCTTCGTGGCCAGCGCCGACAAGCTGTTCGTCCAGGCCGCGGTCAGCGCCGCCCGCGCCGCCCGGGTGCCGGTCAATGTGGTGGATAGCCCCAGCCAGTGCGACTTCACCACCCCGGCGGTGATCGACCGGGGCGAGGTGGTGGCCGCGGTGGGCACGGGCGGGGCCTCTCCCATGCTGGCGACCCTGTTGCGCAACACCATCGAGGCGCGCATCCCGGAAGGGACGGGCCGGGTGGCCGCCCTGTTCCGGCGCACGCAGGACGAGGTGCGCTCGGCCCTGCCCGACCTGCCCCGCCGCCGGGCCTTTCTGCGCCGGGCCCTGGAAGGGCCGGCCGCCGAGGCGGCCATGGCGGGCAATATGGAGGCCGCCGAAGCCCTGCTGCGCAAGGCCCTGGCCGAGGATGCGCCTGAGCCCGGACGCCTGGTGTTCGTGGCCGGGCGCGGACCGGCCGACCTCATCACCCTGCGGGCGAGCCGCGCCCTGGCCAGC
Organism: Phenylobacterium sp.; assembly: GCF_036723115.1. Lineage (GTDB taxonomy): Bacteria > Pseudomonadota > Alphaproteobacteria > Caulobacterales > Caulobacteraceae > Phenylobacterium. The sequence continues at coordinate 20,531 of NZ_DAIMHV010000027.1, forward strand.
GCCGATGTGCTGGTGGCGCCGCCAGACGCCGACCCTGACATCCTGGGCATGGCGCGCCGGGACGCCGAGCGGCTGCCCTTCGCCGAGGCCGCGCCCGAGCGTCTCATCGCCCTGGCCGCCGAGGGGCTGAAGGTGGTGCGTCTGGTCACGGCGCCCCCGGAGCCGGACGAGGTCGCCGCCTATGCCGCGTCCGGTTGCGCCGTCGAAGTCATGTTGGCCGCCCCAGGAAGCTGAGGCGCGCCTCAGTCCAGAGGCTTGCCCTTGGTCTCGGGCAGGAACAGGCAGACCACCACGCTGATGGCGGTGAAGATCACCGGGTACCAGAGGCCGGCATAGATATCCCCCGTGGCCGTCACGATGGCGAAGGCGCTGAACGGCACGAAGCCGCCCACCCAGCCGGTGCCGATGTGATAGGGCAGGGACATGGCCGTGTAGCGGATGCGGGTGGGGAAGAGCTCCACCAGGGCCGCGGCCATGGGACCATAGAGGGCGGTGGCCCCCACCACGAAGATCATCATCAGGCCAAACAGCAGCGGCAGGTTCAGCCGCGCCGGATCGGCCGTGGCGGGATAGCCGGCCTCGGCCAGGGCTGAGCGGATCTGGCCCTCCACCTGGCGCTTGGTCTCGGCCAGGGCGGCCCGGTCCAGGCCCGTCCCGTCCACCGAGGTCACGGTGATGGCGCCGACCTTCACCTGGGCCGGGGCGCCGGCGGGGGCGGCCTGGTTGGTGTAGGAGACCCCGGCGTTGGCCAGGGCGGTCTTGGCGATGTCGCAGGCGGTGGCGAACTGGGCGCGGCCCACCGGATCGAACTGCAGGCTGCAGCTGGCCGGATCGGCCACGACCACCACAGGGGTCCGGGCCTGGGCCTCGGCCAAGGCGGGATTGGCCGCCAGCGTCATGGCCTTGAAGCCGGGGAAGAAGGCCACCAGCGCCAGCGTCATGCCGAACCACATGACCCATTTGCGTCCCACCCGATCCGACAGCCAGGCGAAGACCACATAGAGCGGCGCGCTGGCCACCGTGGCGGCGATGGTAAGCGCATTGACCGTCGCCGGCTCCACCTTGAGGAAGCGCTCCATGAACACCTGGGTGTAGAAGAAGGCCGTGTACCAGACCGCGCCCTGGGCGCTCATGAAGGCGAACAGGACCAGCAGGACGATCTTCAGATTGCTCCACCGGCCGAAGGCCTCGGCGAAGGGGGCCTTGGTCTCTTCGCCGGCCGCCTTCAGCTTCTGGAAGCTGGGGCTCTCGGCCAGTTTCAGCCGCATGAAGATGGAGATGGCCAGCAGGCCCGCCGACACCAGGAAGGGGATGCGCCAGCCCCAGGCGGAAAACGCCGCCTCGCCCAGGGTGGTGCGGGTGATCAGGATCACCACCAGGGCGCCGATCAGGCCGAAGGCCGCAGACGCCTGGATCCAGGCCGTATGCTCCCCCCGGCGGGCGTCGGGAGCGTGCTCGGCCACATAGATGGCCGCGCCGCCATACTCTCCGCCGAGCGCCAGACCCTGGAGGATGCGCAGGAAGATCAGCAGGGCCGGCCCCACCAGGCCCGCCTGCTCATAGGTGGGCAGGAAGCCGATCCCCACCGTGGCCACGCCCATCAGGGTGACGGTGAACAGGAAGGCCGACTTGCGCCCCACCCGGTCGCCCATATGGCCGAAGATCAGCGCGCCCAAGGGGCGGAAGGCGAAGCCCGCCCCGAACAGGGCGAGCGCCGCCACCAGCCCGGCCGCATCGCTCAGGCCGGTGAAGAAGTTGCGCGATATGATCGCCGCCAGAGTGCCGAAGATGAAGAAGTCGTACCACTCGAAGGCGGTGCCGGCCGAGGAAGCCACCACGACGGTTCGCATGGACGGCCCGCCGTCCGGGCGCGCGTTCTCTGATGCGGCGGCGTCCGCCATATGTGCCCCTCCCCAGAGGTCTTTCGTTCTGGCCAAGCTGTAACACCGGTCCGCAAGTCCGCGGAAGCCTTATGACCGAAGGGGCTGGGCGGGCCGGCGGCGGCTATGCGCAAAAGAAAAACGCCTCTGTCGCAAAAAGTCGAAAGAGGCCGATTGACAGGGTCCGGGGGGGCGACTAGATACGCCGCTCCTCGCCGCGGCCAACGCGGCGGCGGGCTCCGGCGGAAGTCGGAACGCTCTTTGACATTGTGGAATGGAAAGAGAAACGCAGGCGGCGGTGTTCTGGCG
>NZ_DAIMHV010000028.1:0-22648 GCF_036723115.1 Phenylobacterium sp.
CCGCCCACGGTGAACTGGGTGAGGTTGAGCACATAGCCGTCCACCGGAGAGCGGACCACGGTGCGATCCAGCACCTGCTGGGCCGCCGTCAGGCGGGGGCCCACGTCGGACAGCTGATTCTGCATCTGGCGCAGCCCTTCGGCCGCTTCGCTGATCCGCTGGTTGCGCAGGGTGGTGAGCTGCATCCGCGCTTCGCCCTGCGCCTGGCGCAGGCGGTTCAGTTCCGAGGTCAGGGCGCCGCGCCGGCCGTTCAGCTCGGCCAGGCTGCGCTCATAACGTAGGATCAGAGTGCGCGGGGCGTAACCCTTTTCGTACAGGGTCTGGTAGCCCGCCAACTCTTCTCGGACATAGCCCACCTGCTCGTCGATCGAATCGATCTGGGCCTGGACCCCCACCATCTGGGTGGCCAGTTGGTCGATCCGCTGGTTGAGCACGCCCTGCTGGCTCTCGAAAAACTGCAGGCGCGACGTGAACAGGAGTTGCTGGTCGCGGATCAGGCCGGCCACCCGCGGATCGCTCATCCGCGAGGTGAGGTCCGCGGGGAAGGACAGGGATCGAGCCCCCGCCGATTCGGCCGAGAACCGGGCGCTCTGGGCCAGGACCGCGTCATGCTGGCTCTGCAGCACGTCCACGGACGAATCGGCCTGGACCGCGTCAAACCGAAGCAGGGGCGCATTGGCCGCCACGCGCTGGCCCTCGCGCACCAGGATCTCGGCGACGACGCCGCCTTCCCGGTGGCGCAGGGTCTTGCGATTGGCCTCCACGCGAACCTCGGCCGGGGCGACGGCCGCGCTGCTGATCTGGGTGAAGGCCGCCCAGATGGTCATGCCGACCACGAAGACCGCCACCACCACAGCGCCGATCACCACAGGCCGCAGCATGCGGCGGCGCAGATCCTCGTCAGGCTTCGGCTCGCCCACGTCGAAATGGGGGTCGATGGGCTTCACCGGACCCATGATGGGCCTGAGCGGACCAAGATCGAACTTCATCGGCCGGCCTCCACCGGGCGAGGGGGGGCGGCCTGGGCGAAGCGGGCCATGACCGCATCCTTCGGCCCGAACAGTTCCACGCGGCCCTCGCGCAGCACCAGCATCTTGTCGGCCGCGCGCAGGATGCCGGGCTTGTGCGAGACGACCACGATGGTCACGCCGCGCGCCTTCATCGTGTCGAGCACCTGCAGCAGGGCGTCCTCGCCTTCGGCGTCCAGGCTGGCGTTGGGCTCGTCGAGGACCAGCAGGCTGGGATCGCCCAGCAGGGCGCGGGCCAGGCCCACCCGCTGCCGCTGACCGGCCGACAGGATGTGGCCGCCCTCGGTGAGCTCGGTCTCATAGCCCCTGGGCAGGCGCAGGATGAGCTGATGCACGTCGGCCAGGGTGGCGGCGGCCACCACCTGCTCGTCGGTCACATCGGTGCGGAACCGGGCGATATTGTCGCGCAGGGTGCCGGCGAAGAGTTCGGTGTCCTGGGGCAGATAGCCCACATGGCGGCCGAACTCCGCGCGGTTCCAGGTGAAGACGTCGGCGCCGTCCAGGCGCACATGGCCGGCATTGGGCCGCCAGACCCCCACCAGCAGGCGCGCCAGGCTCGACTTGCCCGCCCCAGAGGGGCCGATGACGCCCAGCATCTCGCCCGGCGTGATCTTGAACGACAGGCCCTGGAGGATAAAGCGCTCGGCGCCGGGCGGGGCGAAGCTGACGCCTTCGATGCTGAGCTGGCCCAGCGGCCGCGGCAGGGCGGTGCCCGGCGCGGCGGGCTTGTAGTTGTTCAAGAGGATGTTGAGCCGGTCATAGGCGCGGCCGCCGTTGACGATGCCATCCCACGCCCCGATGACCTTCTCGATGGGCTGCAGGGCCCGGCTGGCCAGGATCATGTTGGCGAACAGCATAGCCGGCGGAATCTTGCCTTCGACCACGAGATAGGCGCCGGCCCCGATGACCAGAATCTGGATGCCCATCCGGGTGAACTTGGTCAGGTTGGACATGACGCTGGAGCGCTGGGTGGCCCAGGCGCCCCGCTCGATGGACCTGGCCCGGAAGGCCGCCCACCGCGCCCCCAGCGACGGCAGCATCCCCATGGCGCGCACCACCTCGCCATTGCGCAGGGTGGCGTCAGTGAAGGCGTAGGCCTTGAGGCTTGCCTCATTGGCCTCCTGGAGCGGCGGCCGCGACAGCTTGTCCTGCATCCAGGCGAGCGCGAAGAGCAGCACGGCCCCGACGAGGGTGATGACCCCGACCAGCGGATCGATGATGAACAATATGCCCAGGAAGATGGGCAGCCAGGGCAGGTCGAAGATCGCGCTGAACACCGATCCGGTCAGGATCTGACGGAATCCGTCCAGATCCCGCAGGGCCTGGGACCGGGCGTTCGGCTGGCCCTTGGCCTCCGCGTCGAACAGGGCGGCGAACACGTGGCTCGAGACCCGCTGGTCGAGCATGATGCCGTAGTTCACCAGCACCCGGGTGCGCAGCTCGTCCAGAATGCCGGAAATGACAAACACCACCACGGCGCCCACGGTCAGGACCACCAGGGTCGCCACGCTGTAGCTGGCCAGCACCCGTCCATAGATTTGGAAGGTGTAGAGCGGCAGGGCCAGATAGAGCAGGTTGCTGATCAGGCTGAAGCCGGCGGCGAAGGCCAGGGGCGTCGCCCCATCCTTCAAGGCGCGGGACAGGACATTGTCCGGCAGGGACGCGAACGGATTGAGGAGCTTCATTTCGTGCGGGCGTCCGTTGGAGCCATCCAAGCCGCCATACTGGGGCGATAGAGGCCGCGAGACATGACGAGCGACGCCCCCCAAGTCAATGGCGGCGCCGTTATGGGCGAGTGTGCTATCCCTCCCGAGAGAGTGCGAGGGACCCTCGGATAAGTCATGGCCAAGGTCGCCATCGTCGGCAGCTGCATCACCCGCGACCTGTGGCCCCTGAGAGATCAGGCGCCCAAGGACCTGCTCTATGTGTCGCGCACCAGCCTGGCCAGCCTGACCTCGTCGGGGCCTGTCGATTACGTTTCCCGCGCCGAACCGCCGGAAGGCCTGACCCGCTATCAACACCAGGCGGTGGAGACCGACCTGCGCAAGACGGGTCTCGCCCAACTGGTGGCCCATGGGCCGAGCCACATCATCTTCGACTTCATCGACGAGCGCTTCGATCTGCTGCGCCTGGCCTCGGGCGCCCTGGTCACCCACAGCTGGGAGTTATCCGTCGGGGGTTATCTGACGACGCCGGCCCTGGCTAAGGCCCATCCGGTCCCGCGGCTGTCAGCGCCTTGCGAGCGAGCCTGGCGGGAAGCCTGCCTGAGGCTGAAGCTCATTCTGCAGTCCACGGTCCTGCGGGAGGCGAAACTCATCCTGCACAGCGCCCGCTGGGCCCACCTGCAGGCTGGCGACCAGGGCCCCGTCCCCCTGGCCGGCGAGCCGCAGATCCTGCCGGGGGCGCCGGCCGACCTGGCCGCGCACAACGCCCTCCTGGCCCGGTACGAGGCCTGGTTTCTGCAACAGTTTCCGCAGGCCGTGGTGGTCAGCGCCGATCCGGCCCACCGGCTGGCCGATCCGGCGCACCGATGGGGCCTCAGCCCCTTCCACTATGTGGACGCCTATTATGACGACATCCGGCGGGGGCTGGCCGAACAGGGGATCTGAAGGGCTCAGCCGCCGGTGCGCGCCCAGTGTTCCAGGGGTGTCAGCCCGTGGGCGGCGATGTCCGGATGGGCCGCCAGATAGGCTTGAGTCACCAGCCCCGGCCCGGCGGAATCCACGGCCCAGGCCCCTCCGCTCAGATAGTCCGTCAGCGGGTTGAGGCCCGGCGGCAGAGCCTCCCCTCGGGCGGCCACGTGATGTGCGGTGGAAAACCACCCGCTGGGGTCACGTCCCTCGGCGGCGCCGGCGCGCACGAAATGGGTCAAGGGCTCGCGGCCGGTCTGAGCCACGTCAGGATAGCGGGCCAGGTACCAGGCCGGATCGAACAGCGGGTGCGGCTTCAGTCCCAGGCGCCAGCCCTCTTCCAGATAGTGGGCCAAGGCCGGCCGCTGGTGGGCCGCCGCGCCCATCTGGCTGCGATAATAGGCCACGTCGAACAACGGGTGAGGACTGACCCCCTCGCGCCAACCGATGCTCAGATAGTGGACCAGGGGATTGACGCCGGCCAGGGCGAGGTCCGGCCGGCGTGAGACATAGTGGTCGCCGCTGAACAGGGGATGGGGGTCAAGTCCCGTGGCCGCGCCGACCCGCACATAGTGCTCCAGCGCTGAGAGGCCCAGAGCCCCCATCGCCTGGCCGTTCTGCTCGGCGTAGAAGTCGGCGTCGAACAGGGTGTGGGCCAGCCGCCCTTCCTCGGCGCCCGACAGAAGATAGTGGGCCACCGGCGCCACCGCGCTGGAGGCGATATCAGGATATCGGGCGCGGTAGCCTGCAGCGTCCACCAGAACCGCGGCGTCGGCCTGCTCGGCGGCGGGTCCCTGACGCAGGCGCGAAAGAATGCGCCGCGCTCGCCCGGGCCAGGCCGCCGGGCGTCCCAACTCGCCGGACCAGAGACCGCTGCGGGCCAGGACCAGCAGACGGCCAGGACGGCCAAGGCGCCCCAGGGCCTTGTCGATCCGCCGGGCCAGCCGGTTTCGCCGCCGCGGGTTGATCCGGCTGGCGGCGCGGTGGGCGGCCACGAGGGCGGCCTCGGCCTCCCGGCGCGCGGCGTCCCTGGCCCTCAGGCTGGCCAGAAGCGCGCCGGACAGCCGGGTGCGCACCAGGGCGCTCTCGGCCTCCGCCGCCACGATCTGGCGCTCCAGGGCGCTCTGCCGGGCGGCCACCCGGGCGACCTTCTCCAGCAGGGGCGAGGCGGACGGCGGGGCGCCGGCGTCGTCGGGGGTCATGCTGCGCCTCCCTTGGCCGACAGACGGCCCTCTGCGGCGAGCCATGCGCGATAGCTGGCTGGGCCTGTGGCGAAGGGGTCATCGAAGTGGGCCTGGAGGTCCGGGTTGTCGCGCCAGAGGATGCGGTGGGCCTTGTCGATGGGGGCGCCGTCGGCATAGGCGCCATAGGCCCAGTAGCGCTCCGGGATGGCCGGGTCGGTGGCGGCGGCCACCTGGCGCTTGTACCAGTTCCAGATCTCATAGACCTCGAAGTTGTCGCCGGCGTACTTCTTGGTCATCAGGTCCCCCGTCGGCCCAAGCTTGGTGAAGTGCCAGAACCGCAGGGGATGGCCGTTGACGCTCACCGCCCCGTCCTTGCCGATGGACACCCGACGCTGGGACAGATTCCAACTGGCGACATTATAGCCCGGGTCACGCACCACCTTCACCCTGTCGAACAGGGCCGGGACGTGGTCGCACCAGCGCTGGTCCACGAACAGGCCCTTGGGCATGTCGTCATAGCAGAATTCCAGCAGGCGATCGTTCCACCAGCGGGCGAAGCGCGCGCCTTCGCCCGTGGTCCGGATGGCCACGAAGCCCAGATTGAAGATGCCCGTGCGCGAGGCCGACAGGTCGTTGTCGAGGATGGCCGTCCGCTCGGTGTTGGGATCGACCAGATGGGGCGTCAGCAGGATCTCGTCCTGGCCCAGCATCTCGACCAGCGGGTCCAGGGGCGCCAGCAGGGCGGTGTCGGGATCCAGATAGATGACGATGTCGGCGCTCTCGCAGGCCTGGTGGATGAAGGGGCCTTTCACCGCCGTGCAGACCTCCACCACGTCGTGACGGAACAGCCACTTGCGGAAGTCGGCTATGCCCAGATCCTGGGCCCACACCACCCGGTCGAAGGGTTCGGCGGCCGGATCGAAGGCGAAGCCCGCCGGCGGCTCATCGGTGATCAGGGCCACCAGCTCCCAGTCCGGATGGAAGCGCCGCAGGGTGGAATAGAGCACCCGGGCCCGGTTCAGATAGGAGAAGGTGAAGCTGGAATAGACGAGCACCTTCACGCGGGGTCCTCCGCGGCCAGATCGAAGGTGAGGCGGCTGAAGCTCAGCTCCTGGCTCTGCGCCCCGCGCCGGGTCCGGGCCAGGTCCAGCACCGCCCCGCTGGCGAAGAGCTCGAACAGGGCCGCCTCGTCAGGCAGGACCAGGCCCTGGCCCGTGGCCTGGACGAAGGCCGCCACATTGCCGCTGTCGGGACCGGTCAGCACCGCGGCCCCGGCCGCAGCGGCCTCATGGGTGGTGAAGGAGAAGGTCTCCCGGCACAGGGACCAGACGAGAACCGCGTCCACCGCCTGATCCTCGATCATCTGGCGCATGGCCTGGGGTTGGTCGGCGCTGACCGCCACCCGGTGGAACGCCGCCGGCAGGCCGGTGGCGTCGCGGCCCAGGTGCAGGAACCGGTAGCGCGGATCGTCGGCGAACCGCAGCACCAGCTCGCGGAACACAGGCCAGCCCTTGAGCGTGCCAGGCAGGCCCGGGAAGGCGAACCGGAACGGCCCCTCGGCCGCGGCCAGCGGCTCAGGAGCCGGCTGCGGCCTCGCCCGGGGGGTGATCTCGGCCAGGGGGGCCACCACGCTGCGCCGGGGATTGAGGCCCGCCCCGCGCAGCCAGGTCTCCAGGGCCACCGCGCTGGGGGCCGCCACACTCAGTTCCAGGGCCTCGAACAGGCGGTGGTGCTCGGCCCTGTGGAAGCTGCGAGCCTCCCCATAGACGCACAGGGCGCAGGCCTGGCTCTCCGGCGGCGGCGCCCCGCAGTCGGCCACGTCATTGCGCAGCAGGTGATAGCTGGCGCACGCCGCGGCGAAGTCATGCACCCAGAACCAGCCGCCCTTCAGACCCGCCGCGGCGATCACCGCCAGCACGTCGTCCAGGCTGTGCCCCAACAGGCTGTGGATCGCCAGGCAGGGCTCCTGCACCGCCGTCCCGGCCAGACGCGCGGCCACCGCGCCCGCCACCACCTGGGGCTCGAACCCTCCCAGGGTCCGACCATTCCAGATCACCCCCAGGGGCGAGGCCTCGCCCGGTCGCCGCAGCATGGGACGGGAATGGAGCGGGAAGAGGTGCAGGTGGTCAAAGCCCTCCGCCTCGGCCGCGGCCGCCTCCCGCTGCAGACAGAGCTGCACCCCGCCGAGATTGGCGGTGTAGTCGTCATGGCTGACGGTGAGATGCAGCTTCGAAAGGCCCGAACGCGTCTGCGACAAGGCCTCGGTCAGGATCTCGGCCGTCCCGAGCACGCAGGGCTTGTCGTGCCGGGCCGCCTCGGCCAGCCGCTCCGACAGGCTGGGAAGATCCGCAATGATCCGGTGGCGAAACCCCAGATCCAGACGCGCCGGGCGACCCTCGGCCCGACCCGCCTGCACATAATGCACGAACGGGTTCATCCCCGCCGCCGCCACGTCCGGGTTCAGCTCAAGATAGTCCCGCACCGAAAACCACGGCGCAGGATCACGACCCTCCCCGCAGCCCGCCTCCAGAAAATGCGTCAGCGGATCAACCCCGCTCGCCGCAACATCCGGATTCTCAGACAGATAATAACGACCATCGAACTCCGATTCGATGACCGCCCGCGCCGCGGACAGGACGGCTTCGCCAGCGGGCGGCGTCCGGGCCTGAATCGCCAGGGGCGCCACCGGTTCAGGCGCAGGCGGGGTGTGATAACGCCAGGGCGCGCGCGGGGACGCCGCCTTGCGACGCAGATGCGTCCCGGCCTTGGCCGAGGGCCGGACCGGTCGGGCCTCGGCCTCGCCGTGGGCCAGGTAGTGGGCGAACGGATTGAGACCCAAGGCCGCGATATCGGGGTTTTCCGCCAGATAGAGGCTGGTGGAGAACCAGGGCGCGGGATCGCGTCCCTCGCGCCATCCCCCATGGACATAGTGCTGCACCGGGTCGATCCCCGCCTCCGCCACGTCGTCATAGACGCCGAGATAGAAGTCCGGGTCGAGCGCGGTGGCGGTAAGGGCGAGTTCGGAGGCGGACGGAGCCGCAAGGGCCATGGGGGGCTCCCTGTCTGAGGCCGTGGGCTGTGTGCATCAGATGGCGGGGGTGATCAACCGTGGCTTTCGCCGCTTGCAGCCCGTGGCGTCCCACCATACAGCACGAAGGGTGAGCCGCGCCGAAAGCCAGATGACCGACGGTGTCTCCGCCGCCCCGGCCCCGGGGCGGACGGCGGTGCTCGTCCTGGGCATGCACCGATCGGGCACCTCGGCCTTGACCCAGGTGCTGGCCCTGGCCGGCTGCGACCTGCCCCAGAACGTGATGCCGGGCGACGAACACAACGCCAAGGGCTATTTCGAACCCTGGCGCATCGCGATGTTCAACGACCAGCGCCTGCGCGCCGGGCGCAGCGCCTGGGACGATCCCTTCGTGCATCCCTATGCGCCGCTGCCCCCCCGGGAGGAGCGGCGCTGGATCACCCGCGCCACCGACCTCTTCGAAGAGGAGTTCGGCTCGGTTTCCCGGCCGCTGATGAAGGATCCGCGGGTCACGGTTCTGGCGCCGCTCTGGCTGACCGCCATCGCCGACCTGGGGCTGGAGGCCTGCGCGGCGATCCCGGTGCGCCATCCCCTCGAAGTGGCCGGCTCCCTGGCCAAGCGGAACGGCTTTCCCCTGGAGAAGTCCCTGCTGGTCTGGAGCGCCTATATGCTGGCCGCTGAACGGCACAGCCGGGGTCGGCGGCGAGCGTTCGTGGCCTATGACGCCCTGTTGAGCGACTGGCGGGCCGAGCTTGACCGGGTCGATGCGGAACTGGGCCGATTCCTGCCGGAGCGCTCGGCGAGGATCGAGACGGCGATCGACAGCTTCCTGACGCGCGAACTGCGCCACAACCAGGCGGACGGCGATCTGGCGGGCGTGCCCCTGGCCGGCCCGCTGGCGGCCCAGGTCCACGGCTGGATGATGGAGGCCTGTGCAGGCGCCGCCCCCGATCCTGGCCTGCTGGATGAGGCGGCCGCGAAGCTCGCCGACCTGAAGTCCTCCGTGGGATGTCTGGTCTCCCCGGTCACCTCCGACCTCGACCTCGCCCGCTACGAGCTTCTGGAGACCCGCCAACTCGCCGCCTATGAGCAGACGAGGCTCACCGAGGCGATCGAACGGGCGGCCCGGCTCGAAAGCGCAGAAGCCCAGTTGAACGCCGCCCTGGACGATCTGCTGGGCGAAGCCTGAGGCTGGAGCACGCCTTGGCCCCCACCGATGACACCACGGCCCGCGCGGCCGAAGCCCTCCTCGCCAGCCGCCGGGCGCAGCGGCTGAAGACCGAGGCGATCGCCGCCGACCGCTGGCGACGATATCTCGATGTCTGCGCCCAACGGCGGCGGCGATCCCTCTTCCCCCATCTCGCCATGCGCTGGGCCCGCCTTCTGGGACGGGGCAAGCAGCCGGGCCGCATGGCGTTGATCGCCGCCGCCGGAGTCTGGCGCGCGGACCAGACCCAGGGCCTGGGCCTCGACGTCGCCCGCCCTCGAGGACTGGCCGACTATGTGGCCGCAGGACCCGACGCCTCCGCCCGACCCAAGGCCCTGTTCGACCAGGCGGCCTATCTGGCGCAGGCTCCGGAGATCGCCGGCTCGCGCTGGGCGCCGCTGGCCCACTATCTCGTCCTGGGAGACGGCCAGGGGCGCGATCCCCATCCACTGGTGTCGGTCGCCGACTACCGGCTGCGCGCCGGTTCTTCATTGCCGGCGAGCGGACTGACCGTCCTTCAGCACTTCGTCCTGACCGGGGCCGCCGAGGGCCTCGATCCGCATCCCCTGTTTGATCTGCGCCACTATGTGGGTCAGTGCGAGGAGGTGGCGGTCACCGGCGAGAATCCGCTGATCCACTATCTGACACGCGGCTGGCGGCAGGGCCTGGATCCGCACCCTCTGTTCGCCAACGACTGGTACCTCGCCCGATATCCGGAAGCCGCCGTGCATGGGGCCGCGCCCCTGCTCGACTATGTGTGCGGCGGGGCCGCCGAAGGCCGCGATCCCCACCCCCTCTTCCACTCGGCCTGGTACGAGGCCCAGGGCCGCGACAGCCGGGGGCCGGGCGCCAACCCGCTGGCCCACTTCGTCCGGTTCGGCGCGCGCGAACGTAGGCGACCCTGCCCGAGCTTCGACACCCCCTACTATCTCGACCAGGTCCAGGACCTGGCCTCAGGGCGTGACCCCCTCAGCGACTATCTGCTTCGCGGGGCCTGGGAGGGGTTGTGGCCGGCGCCCGACTTCGACGAGGGCGCATATCTGACGGCTCATCCCGATGCGCTCGAGAGCGGCTGGACCAGCCTGGAGCATCAGGCGAGGACGGGAGGGGATGCGCCGCCCCCCCTGGGCCTGAGCGGGGGCCAAGGGGCGTCGGCCCTGTTCGACGAGCTGCGCCGGCGCGCCACCCAGGCCGATCCTGCGGCCTATGACACCCAGGCCTATGAGGAGCTGGCCGCCGCCTGGCGCGAAACCCAGGCCGAACGGCTCCGGGGCTTTGCGCCCACGCCGCCGCCGATGGTCTCGCTGAAAGGCGATCTGAGCCGTATCGCCGCGGGCCTGAGCCTTCGGACCTCCGACGAGCCGGCGGTCTCAATCATCATCCCGGCCTATAACAACCTGCGCTACACGCTGGAGTGCCTGAGCGCCCTGGCCGGAGCGGGCGGGCTGGACCAGGCCGAGGTCATCGTGGTGGACGATGCGTCTGAGGACGAATCCCCGCGGGTTCTCGCCGGCGTCCAGGGCCTTCGGCTCATCTGCAACACCGAGAATCTGGGCTTCATCCGCACCTGCAACCGGGCCGCGGAAGCCGCGCTCGGACGGGTGCTGGTCTTCCTGAACAACGACGTTCAGGTCCAGGGGGGCTGGCTGGCGCCCCTGATCGACCAACTGACCGACCCGGCCGTGGGGGCTGCGGCGCCCAAGATGCTGTTCCCCGACGGCCGGCTCCAGGAAGCCGGCGCGCGCATCAATCGCGACGGCTCCAGCGAGATGATCGGCCTCTTTGAGGACCCGGACCAACCCCGATGGAACGTGGCCCGACAGGTGGACTACGCCTCGGGCGCCTGCCTGGCGGTGCGACGCGACGACTTCAACGCCCTGGGCGGCTTCGACACCGCCTTTGCACCCGCCTATTGCGAGGATGCCGACCTCTGCTTCCGCCTGCGTCAGCGCGGCTTGCGGATCATGTACGAGCCCGCCTCGGTGATCGTGCACCATCTCAGCGTCACCGCCGACGCGATCAGCGCCACCTACAAGCAGCGCCTGGCCACCCGGAACCAGCAACGGTTCGTGGAGCGCTGGGGCGAGGCGCTGGAGGCGTTGAACCAGGTCCGAACCATCGCTTTCCATCTTCCGCAGTTCCATGCCGTGCCGGAGAATGACCGCTGGTGGGGCAAGGGGTTCACCGAGTGGACCAATGTCACCCGCGCCCTGCCCAATTATCGGGGCCACTACCAGCCCCACCGTCCGGCCGACCTGGGCTTCTACGATCTGTCGGATCCCTCGGCGCTGGCGCGCCAGGCGGAGCTGGCGGCGCGCTATGGCCTGGGGGGCTTCTGCTACTACTACTACTGGTTCTCTGGGGGACGTCGGGTCCTGGAGCGGCCGCTGGAGCACCTGCTGGCCGAGGCCGCGCCCAGCCTGCCGTTCTGCGTCTGCTGGGCCAATGAGAACTGGACGCGGACCTGGGACGGCCAGGAAGCCGACGTGCTGCTGGCGCAGACCTATGCGCCAGGGGACGCCGCGGCCCTGATCGCCGATATGGCGCCTCTGCTGGCCCGCCCGAACTACATCCGCATCAACGGCGCCCCGCTGGTGGTCATCTATCGGCCAGGCCTGCTGCCCGACCCCGGCGCCTGGGCGCAGGCCTGGCGCGACGAGGCCAGGCGGCTTGGTCTGGGGCAGATCTATCTGGCGCAGGTGGAGACCTTCGACGTGGCCGGGACCTACCCCGATCCCCACAGCATCGGCTTCGACGCGGCCATCGAGTTTCCCCCGATGGGCGCAGCCCGGCCCATCAGCCCGCCGGGTCCGCTCTATAATCGCAATTTCGAAGGCGTGGTGAGCGACTATCGCGACATGGTGCGCCGCTACTTCGCCGCCCCAACGCCGGGTCACCAGCGGTTCCGCGGGGTCGCCCCTTCGTGGGACAACACCCCCCGGCGCCAGGACCGCGCCTATGTGTTCCACCATGCGACCCCCGGCGCCTTCCAGGCCTGGACCGAGGCCATGATGGCCGAGACCCGCCGGCAGAACTTTGGGGACGAGCGGATCGTCTTCATCAACGCCTGGAACGAATGGGCCGAGGGCGCCCATCTGGAACCGGACGTCAGGTTTGGCCACGGCTGGCTGGAAGCCCTGCGCAACGCCGCCGACGCCCATTTGCTGGAGCCGAAGACGTGAGCGGGCGCGCGCGCCCTGACGGACGGCGACTGGGTCGCGAGGACCTTGTGGTGGTGGGCCACCCCTTCAGCCCCATCGGCATGGGCGAGCACCTGCGCTCCACCGTGCAGGCTCTGGCCGCGGTCGGCCTGGATCCGGCGGTGCTGGACGTCTTTGGGCGGCGCCGGGGCCAGGACCACGACCTGGAACAGCGCTTCGGCCCCCGGGTCACCGTTAGCCTGTCGGAGCGGATCAACCTCTTTTGCGTCAATGGCGACGAGATCGAGACCGTCATGGACCAACTCCCAGCCGAGCGGTTCGCCAAGGCGCGCAACATCATCTTCCCGGCCTGGGAGCTTCCGGACTATCCCGAGGTCTGGGCGAGGCGGCTGGCGGCCTTTGACGAAATCTGGGCGCCGTCGAGTTTCGTGCAGGACGGTCTCGCCCGCGCGACGGGCCGGCCGGTGGCGCGCATTCCCCTGGCCGTGGACCTCAAGCTGTCGACCTTTCTCGGCCGGCGCCGGTTCGGCATCCCCGAGCACGCCTTCGTGGCCCTGTTCGCCTTCGACTTCTCATCCTTCGCCAGCCGCAAGAACCCCCAGGCGGTGCTTCAGGTGGTGGAGGATCTGCTGCGGCGCAGGCCGCGGGCGCCGCTGCACCTGGTGATCAAGTTCAAGGGCGGCGACCCGAAAGATCCGGCCCGCCATGCGCTGCAGGCCAGGATCGCGAGCCTTGGCGACCGCGTCCAGACCATCAGCCACGACATGACCGACAACGAGGTCAAGAACCTGATCCGTTGCGCTGACGTGTTCATCTCGCTTCACCGCTCCGAGGGATTCGGGCGCGGCATGGCCGAGGCCATGGCTCTGGGCACGCCGGTGCTCGCCACCGGCTGGTCGGGCAATATGGATTTCATGGACGAGAGCTGCGCCTGGCTGGTCCCCTATGCGCTCACGCCCACCCCGCCGGACGCCTATCCCTTCGGGGAGGGCCAGGTCTGGGCCGAGCCTGACGTGGAAGAGGCGGGTCGGCAGCTTGAGGCGATCCTCGATGATCCCGCGGAGGCCCGGCGGCGGGCGGCCCTGGCGAGGCGGAAGATCTCCGCCCGGTTCAGCGCCCGGGCGGTGG
The DNA here is from genome assembly GCF_036723115.1 of Phenylobacterium sp. GTDB lineage: Bacteria > Pseudomonadota > Alphaproteobacteria > Caulobacterales > Caulobacteraceae > Phenylobacterium. The sequence continues at coordinate 13,367 of NZ_DAIMHV010000028.1, forward strand.
GGCTGGAGGCCGCCGACCGCCTCCTGGCCCTGGCCGAGGCCTGACGGGCGCCCGGCCGGCGCCTAAGACGCCGGGCGCAGGCTGGGGGGCGGGGTGTCGGCGAGGGGCTCGGCGACAGCGATCTGATGGATGATGAATTCGCCGCCGGCCTCATCGTCCAGGTCCAGGCGGATCTGGTCGATAAGCGAGGTGGACCAGTCGGCGCCCCCGGTCCGCGGCTGGCGCATGTCATAGGCCAGGATCACCGTCTCGTTCACGGCCGGATCGGCGCCCTGGAACGGTGTGGCGGTATATCCGGCGGATTCCCCGTGGTCGGCGGTGCTGTAATAGAGCGAGCCGTCCCAGGCCGAGCCTCGCACCACCCGGGTCAGGCGGACCAGCACCAGGCTGTAACGGGCCCCGTCGAGGGCCAGGCCGCTGGGGCTGCGCAGGATCGGATCAAAGGCGGTCAGCGCCAGGGCCAGGCCCGCGGGCTCGGCGGGGCCGACCTGGCCGCCGGCCAGCACGAAGCCGTCGGTGCTGCCGTCGAAGGTCCAGAGGCGGCCCGCCTGGAGCCGCGCCTCCCCCTGTAGAAAGACGCCGGCCTCGGCGTCCCAGCCGAAGGCGCCGGCGCGCGCCTCTGCGCCCTCCGCGGAGCGGGCGGGCGGCGTTATGAGCTCCGCCGACAGGGGCTCTGGCCGAGGATTGAGCTTCTGTTCCCGCGGCCGAGGCTCATCGCAGGCGCCCAGGGCGAGGACCAGCAGGATGGCGAACGAGGCCGGGGCTCTCATGGGCGTCTCCAGCGCGGCCGGGTCCAGCGCTTCGGGCGCCCCAGCGGCGGGTCCATGACCACATAGAGAAGGCCCGCCAGCGCCGCCAGATCCAGGAAGTAAAGATAGCGGTAGTCGCAGGCCAGGGAGATGGCCGCGAAGCTGCCGGCGAAGGCCAGGGCCGAGGCCAGGAGCGCGGCCACCACCATGTCGGCGCCCTCCCGACGTCGCACCAGCAGGACCAGACAGACCCCGGCGATCAGGGCGTAGAAGACGTGGGAATAGAGCGGCGTGTCCAGGAACCAGGTGACATAGTTGTAGAGCGCCCTGTCGGGCGGCTCCATCCCCTCCTGAATCCCGAGCGCCGCGGCCATCTCGGGCGAGCCCGCCACGCCGACGAACACCGGAAGACAGGAATCAATGGCCGGGGTGGCGAAGACCCAGGTGAACACCTTCCAGCGATGCTCCAGATAGGCGTCGGGATGCCGGGTGACGATCTGCCGCCACTGGGCCACGATCACCTCGTCGGGCAGCCGCCACAGCAGCGGCCCCAGAACCTTGTCCTGGCCGATGAAGTCCACCCGCTCAGGGGAATAGAGGCTCTCGGCCAGAACCCGCACGGCCTGCTCGGCGGCCGGGTTGGCGGCCCGCACCTCGTTGAGCGGAAGGCCCGGCTTGGCCGCCGCCGCGCCGACGATGTCGTAGTGCAGGATGATGCGCAGGCCCCGGTCGCCGCGGGTGTCCGGCGCCTCCCCCCGGGGCTGGGTCAGGAGGCCCAGCAGGGCGGTGGCCGCCAGGACGGCGACGAAGCCGCCGAGGCCCCAGGCCAGGGCCGAACGCCATCCCCGCCCCCGGGCCATCCAGGCCAGGGCGGCGGCGGCGAAGACCGTGACGATGATCCCGTTCTGGCGGGCCTGGGCGGCGGCGGCGAAGGCCAGGAGCGCCCCGATCAGAAACAGCCACGGCCGGCGCGGTCGCTCCCACAGGCGGGCAGCGTGGGCCAGGCAGACAAATCCCGCCAAGGCCAGATTGGCGAAGAAGACATCCTTCCAGACCACACCCTGATAGACCAGCAGGGTGGGGGTGAAGACCAGCAGGGCGGCGAGAATGGCGCTGGCCCAGCTGACCCTGGGGCGCAGGCCGCGCAGGCCCATGAGGGCGCCGGTGGCCAGGAAGGCGCTGAAGGCCAGATAGAGCGAAACCCCCGGCGAGACGGAGTCGAACGCCCCAAGGATCCAGGAATAGAAGGCCGGCGCCCAGGTGACCTGGGCCCCGAAGCGCCCCTCATAAAGCTGGACGATGGAGTCGTAGGACAGGTGACCCGGCAGGTTCAGGGCCAGCATCAGCACATAGCCGGCCATCAGGGCTGCGCCCATGGCCTGTCCCGGCGAGAAGGCCGGCCGCGGCAGCTGAATCATCCCACATTCCCCCGTTTGCAGAGGGATAGGCCGGGGGCGGGGCGGGCGTAAAGGCCTGCCCCTCAGGACGGCGACCGCTCAGGCCGAGGCCTGGCTGCGCATGACGAGCAGGAAGCCGCTGAGCATCAGGGCGTAGCCGAAGACGGCGGGCCAGGTGAGCTGTTCACGAAAGAGCACCGCGGCGAACACCGGCACCAGGGCCGAGCCCAGAATGGAGAACGGATAGGCCTGGGACAGCGGCACCCGCGTCAGCACATAGAACCAAAGGAGCGCCGTCAGGCTGTACCAGACGAAGGCGCCCATCAGCGGGACGTTCTGCGCCAGTCGCCACACCAGCGCGCCCTCGAGCCTGGCGTGATAAACCGCCGCCCACTTGAACATCACCTGGCCGAGGGGCAGGGCCAGCGCGACGCCGGCGCAGAGAAGCATGTCCTTGGGGCTCATGCGTCCTCCCGCTGAGCGGCCTCGGCGTCGGCCTCGATCCGCTCCAGGGTCCGCAGATAGGGATGGATCGGCCGGGTCGGCACATTGAACACATCGAAGTTCATGGCCTGCAGCAGCAGCTGCACGCCGATGATCACCGGCAGGGCGGCCATCATCACCACGCCGGCCGAAGCGGCCTGGCCCGGTTCGCGCACGGCGATCCAGTGCAGGGCGTAGGCGCCGCCGAAGGCCAGGAAGCTCGCCCCGAAGACCAGCTCCAGGGTGGCGATGTGGAAGTCGCGCACGAAATACTGGCCCAGCACCCGGCGCACGAAGTTGCGCAGGTGCCGCCAGGCGAAGGAACCCACCACCTGGGTGATCTTCAGATTGCTTTCCTCGTCGCCATAGCGGGCGGGCATGGGGACATCCCGGACCACCGCCCTCAGGGTGCCCAGGTGGTACAGCAGGTCGGTTTCGAAGAAGAACCGCCGGGCCACCTTCTTCTGGGCCACCAGCCGCGCGACGCTGGCCTCGATGGCCGTAAAGCCGTTGGTGGGGTCGAACACGTTCCAGTAGCCGGTGGAGACCTTGGCCAGGAAGCTCAGACCCGCATTGCCGAACACCCGCACGCCGGGCATGGACTGAAGGTGGTTCAGCGAGGTGAACCGGTTGCCCTTGGCATAGTCGGCCTCGCCCAGCAGGATGGGGGCCACCAGCTGCGGCAGATAGGTGAGGTCCATCTGGTCGTCGCCGTCCACCTTGACCAGGATGCGGCCCCCCAGCCGGGCGGCCTCCTCGTATCCGGCGAGCGTGGCGCCGCCCACGCCCTGATTCTCCGCCAGGCGGAGCAGGCGCACGCGGGGATCGGTGTTGTTGGCGGCGATGAAATCGCCCGAGCCGGCCGGACAGGCGTCATCGACGCAGACGATCCCCTCCACCCAGGGTGGGGCGCGCGCGATCACGGTCAGGATATGATCCACCACCCGATAGCAGGGAATGACCAGCCAGACGCCCGCGGCGGCCAGGGCCGGGTCGGCGCCGTCGGGCGCGCTCACGGAAGGGGGTCGCATGGGCGGATCGGTCGATGACATCGGGTTAGGCCTTCCGAGTCTTGGGCTTCGCCCGTCGGGGCCGGGCTAACACGACGCTCGCGCGCTGCAAAGGTCCGCCTCCGGCGCCATGCTTGCGCCGCAAAATTGCACCTGATACCAGCGGCGCTCGCCCAGGGAGACCCTATGGAATCCGCCCAACACATGCTGAGGACTGGACGGCGGGGTCCGCTGTTCGAGTTCAGCATGGCCTTCCGGGACCTCGCCGCCTCGTGGGATCGTCGCGGCCTGGCCTGGTCGCTGGCCTGGCACGACGTGGTGTCCCGCTATCGCGGTTCGATCCTCGGCCCCTTCTGGATAACCATCTCCATGGGCCTCATGGTGCTGGGGATCGGGCTTCTGTATGCGCGCCTGTTCGGCATCTCGGTCACCGAGTTCATGCCGTTCGTGGCCATGGGCATCGTCTTTTTCGGCCTGATGTCGGGCACGGTGAACGAAGGCTGCGAGACCTTCGTCCAGGCGGCCAAGATGTTGAGCCAGACCTCCCTGCCCATGTTCGCCTTCGTCTGGCGGACCGTGCTGCGGAATCTGATCAACCTGGCCCACCACCTGGTGATCATCATCGGCGTCCTGCTGGTGTTCGGCCTGTGGCGCCAGGCGAACCCGTTGCTGGCCCTGGCCGGACTGGCGCTCACCGTGATCAACCTGGCCTGGATCAGCATGCTGGTGGGGATCGCCTCGGCGCGCTTCCGGGACATCCCGCAGTTCGTCATGTCGGTGATGCAGTTCGCCATCTTCATGACGCCGGTCTTCTGGAAGCCCGACGCCTTTCCTGAGCGCCACGCCTTCCTGACCCTGAACCCCTTCTATCACATGCTGACAGCCATCCGCGCGCCGCTGCTGGGCGAGACGGTGGATCCCCTGTCCTACGGCGTCCTCATCGTGATGGCGCTGGCGGGCTGGAGCCTGACCTTCTGGCTGTTCGCCATGACCCGACGCCGGATCGTGCACTACCTATGACCGCCACCGCCGCCTCGGTCACTGTCACCGACCTAACCCTGCGCTTCCCCGTCTACGGGATCGACGCCAAGTCTCTGAAGAAGAACCTGGCCCGGGTCACGGTGGGCGGGCGCCTGGGCGCGTCCAACACCGGCGCCACCGAAGTGACCGCCCTGTCCCATCTCAATCTCAACCTGAAGGCCGGCGACCGGCTGGGCCTCATCGGGCACAACGGTTCAGGCAAGACCACGCTCCTGCGGGCGCTGTCGGGCGCCTACGAGCCCGACGAGGGCCAGATCGAGGTGTGCGGCCGCATCGCCGCCCTGCTGGACCTGTCGCTGGGCATCGACCCTTCGGCCACCGGGGTGGACAATATTCGCCTGCGGGGCCGCATCGCCGGCATGACGTCGCGCGAGATCGACGAGAAGATGGACGAGATCGCCGCCTTCAGCGGCCTTGGCCCCTTCCTGGCCATGCCCATGAAGACCTATTCGGCGGGCATGCAGGCGCGCCTGGCCTTTGCGGTCTCCACCGCCGTGGAGGCCGACGTCCTGCTCATGGACGAATGGATCTCCGTGGGGGATTCCGACTTCAAGCAGCTGGCCCACAAGCGTCTGCTGGGCCTGGTGGAACGGGCCGGCATCCTGGTCCTGGCCTCGCATGACCACGAACTGCTGCGCCTCTATTGCAACAAGGTGATGCGCCTGGAGGGCGGCGTGGCCTCGGAGGTCAAGGACATCCGCCGGATCGACGAACTGCTGAACGCCGCCTGAGATTGCGGGTCTGGGCGGCTGGCTGTTAGACCAGGGCGCGCGGGCCGGATCGGCTCTTCCTTCTAGACAGTCCTGCGGACGACCTGGCCAGGTCGCCAAGGGCAGGACAAGTCACCAAGGCCAGAACAGGCCGCAGGTCGGGAGCGGACCCTGGACACCGTCTTCACCATCGTCTCGCGCAACTACGCCGCCCAGGCCGCGGTGCTGATGCGCAGCCTGGCCCAGGTCGAACCCGACATCCGACGGGTGGTGGTGGCCGCCGACGGCCCGATTCCGGAGCTGGAGGGTCTGGCCCGCGTCCTTCCGGCGGCGGAGACCGGCGCGCCCCTGTCCGCCATGAGCGTCTATTACGACGCCCTGGAGCTGAACACCGCCATCAAACCCCATGCCTTTCGTCAGCTTCTGGCCGAGCCGGGGGTGGGGTCGGTCACCTATCTGGACCCGGACATCTGCGTCTACGCCCCCCTGGCCCAGGTCCGCAGCGCCCTGGCGCGTGCGCCCCTGGCCCTCATCCCCCACCTGACCCGCCCCCTGGCGGGGGAGGCTTCGCCCAACGACCTCACCATCCTGACCTCCGGCGGGTTCAACCTCGGCTTCATGGCCGCCCGGCGGGAGGCGGAGATCTTCGCCCTCCTGGACTGGTGGGCGGACAAGTGCCGCTTTGACTGCCGGGTGGATTTCCGGCACGGCCTGTTCACCGACCAGAAGTGGATGGACCTGGCGCCCGGGCTGGTCAGCGACCTGGCGGTCCTGCGCGATCCGGGACTGAACACCGCCTATTGGAATCTGGAGGGGCGGACCCTGACCCGCGGCGGCGCCGGCTGGCAGGTGAACGGCCAGCCCCTGGGCTTCTTCCACTTCTCGGGCTTCGACCCCAAGAGCCCTGCGGCCCTGTCGAAACATCAGGATCGCATCGTCACCCCGCCCGGCTCGCCCCTGGCCGAACTGCTGGCCGACTATGCCGAGGCCCTGCTGGAGAACGGGCACGGACGGGCGAGCCTGATCCCCTATGCCTATGGCCGTTTCCCTTCGGGCCGGCGGGTGACCCCGGCCATGCGCCGCCGTGCCCTGCGCGCCGCCCGCGAGGGCGAGGGCTTCGAGGCGGGCCTGACGGCGGCGGTGGAGGCCTGGATGGATGGCGCCGAGCCCTTGGCCAGCGCGCCCGGCCTGCCCGACATCAGCCGGGAAATGGACCAGGCCTGGCGCGACGACCCCTGGGCGGCGGCGCGGTTCGACCGCGCCGACCTCGGCGACCGGCTGGCGCTGCACGCCTGGTTCTGCGATCGCCCCGAGACCGAAGCCGCCTCCCGACAGGCGGCCGAGCGGCTGCTCGCCCACTGGCGTCAGGCCCAGAGGACGCCCGCCCCCTGGCCGCAGGCCGACGCGCCCTGGACCGGAGAGGCCCGCGACGTGGCCGCCTGGTTGGCCGAACCGGCCGAAGGCGCCCTGCCCCGCCCCCTGGCCGCCCTGTGGAGCGCACGCTCTGATCTGCGCGCCCGGTTTTCCGAAGCCGCCGAGACGGGTCTGTTCGCCTGGCTGGCCGGGCCGGAGGCGCAGGCCGGGCGCTTTTCCCCCGCCCTGCTGAATCCCGGCGATCTGCGAAGGCTGGCTCAAGGGGGCGAGGCGCTGATGAGCGCCGCCCGCTTCGCCCATGCCCCTGGCCAGGCGCCCACGGCGTTGAAACTGCGTCTATCGGCCGGCTACGGCGTCGGCGTCCGGGCCGGCTGGTCGCCCGAACTGCTGCAGATGGTCCGTGGCGACGGAGACCGGCCGGTCAGCAGCCTGGGCGGCCCCTTCCCCTTTCCGCGCATGCTGCTGTGGATCTGGGAGAGCCGGGCCGACCTTCAGCGCCGCTATCCCATCCACCGGGCGTCTGGACGCCTGGGCCTGCTGAGATGGCTGCTGGGCGGCGGTCTGGCCGAATACGACATCGAGATGGCCGGCCTGCCCGAGAGCCTCCGCAACCGCGCCGTCTTCGCCGCCACGCGCCTGAGCCTGCGCAACCGCCCCCCGCGACCGGCGGGCGAGACGCGTCCCGCCAAGGCCGCGGCCATCGTGGCGGTGGAGCGGCGAACCCCGGACATGGCGCACTGGCCCGAAGGCGCGCTTGTCTTCGACGCCGGCGCCGCCCGCCTGGTCCATCCCGATGGCGGCCCCGTGGGCGCAGCCCAGGCCGACCTGCTGGTCCTGGCCACCGGCCCGCAGTTCGCCCCGGCCGACACGGTGGCGCTGCTGAGCCAGCAGGCGCGGTGGGACCATGTGGCCGGCGCCTGGCCCGCCTCGGCGCTGAAGGACCTGCCCGGCGATCATCCCGCCTGGGGCTTCGTCGACGAGGTCTGGAGCGACCGCATGCCCGAACATCCGACGCCGCGGGTGGTGCGCCTGCTCTCGGCCGAGGCCCCGCTCCAGGCGCAGCTGGCGGGTCTGATCTGTCGATGAGCGGGATGGCGGCGTTGAGCACGGTCTGGCGGCGCCTGGCCCCGGAGCCCGTCCGCCGTCTGGCCCAGCCGCTGATCTCGCCCCTGCTGGAGGCCCATGTGCGCCGCCAGGCCCGGGCGGCCCACGGCGCCGACGGCCAGGCGGGCGGACCGCTGAAGATCGTCGGCTATTTTTCGGCCAGCCATGGCATCGGCGCCTCGGCGCGTCTGGCGGCGCGCGCCTTCGAGGCCCTGGGCGCGCCCGTGGAGCGGGTGGAGGCGGCCGGGGCGGCGCTGACCTGGCGGCCGGCCGGTCCTGCGCCTGGCCCGGCCTCGGCCTGGATCTTCCATCTCAATGCGCCCGAACTGCTGGCCATGCTGGGCCATATGGGTCCGCAGCGCCTGGTGGGGCCGCGCTACGCCTATTGGGCCTGGGAGCTGCCCAAGGCCCCGCCCCTCTGGCTCAAGGACGCCGCCCTGGTGGACGAGGTCTGGGCGCCGAGCCGCTATGTGGCCCGCGCCCTGACGGGGGCCAGGGCGCCGGTGCGGGTCGTGCCCCATCCCCTGTTCCTGGAAGACTACGCCCAGGTGCGTCCCCGCCCGCGGGAGGCTGCCTTCGAGGCGCTCACCCTCTTCGACTTCAACTCCTCGGCGGCGCGAAAGAACCCGCTTGGCGCGCTGGAAGCCTTCGCGCGCGCCTTCGGGAACGAGGCTGGCGCGCGGCTGACGGTGAAGACGCAGAACGGAGCGCGCCATCCCCAGGCCCTGGCCGACCTGCAGGCCGCCGCCGCAGCCATCGGTCCGAGGGTCCGGCTGATCGACGAGACCTGGGACTATGAGGCGGTCAAGGCGCTCATCGCCGGCGCCGACGTGCTGATCTCCCTGCACCGGGCCGAGGGCTTCGGCCTGACGCCTGCCGAGGCCCTGGCCCTGGGAACCCCCGTCCTGGCCACGGCGGGCTCAGGCCCCGCCGATTTCCTGGACGACACCGTCGCCCTTCTGGTCCCCGGCCGCGCGGTTCCGGTGGAGGACGCCCAGGGGATCTATCGCGGCCAGACCTGGAGCGAGCCCGACCTGGAGGCCGCAGCCCTGGCCCTGCGCGCCTTGCGCGACCAGCCGGCCCTGCGCGAGACCCTGGCCCGGGCGGGCCGTCGTCGGGCGGCCGAGCGCCTGTCCCCCCAGGCCTGGTTCACCACCCTCCCCGACGCCGTGAAGCAGGCGGCCCTGCGCGCGGCCCGGGCGGGCTGAGACCCCGCCCCAGCCCCCGTGCGGGGAACCACGGCGCAGGCCAGGGGTTGGGCCGGATGGGCCTCATCAGCGTCTGGCCACGCTTCCGGGCCGGCGCTAAACCAGGGCCGACATCAGGCGCCGTTCGACGGCCGTAAAGGGCCGCGCAAGGGGGATGATTTGACCGACACCGCATCGCCCCCCGACCCTCAGCCGGCCGCCGGCCC
>NZ_DAIMHV010000029.1:0-22462 GCF_036723115.1 Phenylobacterium sp.
GCGACCTGACGCCCGCCGAGGACCTGGACTGGGTGGGCCGGGTCAAGCCGCGCGCCCCGCCCCGGATCGCCGTTCCCTCTTCAGGTTTCTAGACCGGGCTCGTCTCGGCGGCGAAGGCGGCCACGTCCTCCTTCAGGCCGGCGGCGGCCATGCGCACCAGTTCGCCCCCCTTTTCCGGGCTGGCCTGGGCCGGATCGGACCCCATGCGGCCGTCGGGATAGCGAGCGCGGAAGTCCATGGCCTCGCGGATCGGCCCGGTGGGGGCGATCTTCGGCTCATAGGCGGCGGTCTTGATGGCGTCCGGATAGGCCCACTGGGTCACCGCGATCTCCGAGGGCGTGGCGTGGCTGCCATGGCCGGTGGGGAACTGGCTGTTGGCCAGGCCCATGACGCCCTTCAGCTCCCACCAGTTCTTCAGCTTGCAGGCAAAGCCCCGGGGCCGCCCGGCGAAGCTGGCCTCGGCATAGAGCTCGGAAAAGGCCGCCTCGATGGTGGCCACATTCCCCCCGTGGCCGTTCAGGAAATAGATCTTAGTGAAGCCGTGCGCCGCGAGCGAGCGGCACCAGTCGCCGATGGCGGCGATGAAGGTGGTGGGCCGCAGGGAGATGGTTCCCGGAAAGCCCAGGTGATGCTGGGCCATGCCGATATTGAAGGTGGGCGCCACCAGGAGGTCGGGGTCGTCCTTCTGCGCCTCGTGGGCGATGATCTCCGGGCACAGCCAGTCGGTGCCCAAAAGGCCCGTGGGACCGTGCTGCTCGTTGGAGCCGATGGGCACCACCACCGTGCGCGAGCGCTTCAGATAGGCCTCGATCTCGCTCCAGGTGGACAGGTGCAGCAGCATGGGGTTCCTCCGGCGGAAGGGCGGGATCGGACGATCGAATCTGCGCCCGGGCGACGCATGTCTTGATCCCTCCACATAGGCCCAGCGGCGCGGGCTGGTAAGCCTTCAGGCCTCAGATGCCGGCGTACCACTCATAGCCGCGGTCTTCCCAGAAGCCGCCGCGGCCCGCCCCGATGCCCGCGAAACTCTCCACCGCCTCGATCCGCATCACATATTTGGCGTGCTTGTAGCCCAGCTGGCGCTCCACCCGCAGGCGCACCGGGGCGCCGAACTTCACCGGCAGAGGGGCGCCGTTCATGTCGTAGGCCAGCAGGGTCTGCTCATGGAAGGCGTCCACCAGGTCGATGCTCTCATAGTACCGGCCCAGGCCCTCCGGCGCGTTGGGGTCTAGGGTGTCGGCGCAGTGGAAGACGATGAAGCGGGCCTGGGGCTTGAGCCCCGCCTCCTCCAGCACGGCCGAGAGGCGCGCGCCGGTCCACTGGCCGATGCTGCTCCAGCCCTCCACGCAGTCGTGGCGGGTGATCTGGGTGCGCGCCGGGCGGGCGCGCAGGTCGTCCAGCGACAGGGACAGGGGCCGCTCCACCAGGCCGTCCACCTGCAGGCGGTAGGCGGAAAAGCCCGTGGCGGCCAGGGCGCGATAATCGGCGTCGCCGGGATTGATGGTGCCGTTGGCCCGGAAGTCCGGCGAGATGTCGGCGGGCGTGAACTCCTTGGCCAGGGCGCCTCGGGCCAGCAGCAGGCGCTGGGCGGCCATGGTCAGCCGTTCGGCCTGGGCCAGCGTCGCCTTGACGCCGGCGTTGCGGTTGAGGCTGTCGCAGCCGGCCAGGGCCAGGCCCAGAAGACTGGAGCCGGCGGCCGTCAGCATCGATCGGCGCGGAAGCGTCATGACAGGTCTCCTTGCGGGGGGCTTGTCCTGGGGGAACGGTCGCGGCCGGTGATCATGGCCAGGATCTGACGCCCCGGGCCCGAGGCCGCCACCATCAGCAAATGGATAAGGACGAAGGCCACCAGCGCCGTGGCGCTGAGGAAATGGATCGTCCGCGCCGACTGCCGGCCGCCGAACATCTCGAAGATCCAGGGCATGGCCGCATTGACCCCGGGGGACATGGCGAGCCCGGTGAGCAGCATGAGCGGCAAAAGGACGAAGATCACCGCCAGATAGGCCAGCTTCTGCAAGGTGTTGTAGCGCCCGTGCGGAAAGCGCAGGCGGGCGTGGTCGAGGATTTCCCGTCCCAGGTGGCGAGGGGCGAGCTCGCTCCGGCGCGGGGCCAGGTCGCGCCGGAAGTGTCCGCTGGTCGCCCCCCAGGCCAGATAGATCAGACCGTTGAACAGGAAGAGCCAGGCGAAGAAGAAGTGCCAGCGCCGGCCGTCGGCCAGGGACCGGTAGCTTGGCAGGGTGGCCCAGGCGGGAAAGCCCCGCGCCTGGCCGTCCGAGGCCCCCAGGACGCCGGTGGTGGTCAGGGTCAGCTCGCCGATGCGCGTGACGCCGGCCAGGTCCTCGCCCCGGCGCTGGGCGACCATGGAGATCCAGGGGTCGTCGAAGGTGGAGGTCTCCCCCCAGTAAAGGGCCGGATGGGCGTTGAAGATCTGCAGGCCGCTGGCCAGCAGGACCAGCAGGATCACCACATTCAGCCAATGGGTCAGGCGCACGGCGAGGCTGTGGCGGACCGGTGGTCTTGCGGGCCTCTCCATGGCGCATCCTTCCTTGATCAGCGCGGCCATAGGAACGGCGCCGGCCGGCTCTGCGCTTGCCTCATGTTACGCACATCAGGAGACGCAGGATGACAACACCCCAGCAGAATAGCCGCACCCCAGTGGAAAATCCCCCCGCCGAGCCGCCGGTGCGCAGCCAGGACGAGCAGGCCGAACGCACGGGCCGGATTCCCGAGGTGACTGGCGAGCCGCCAGAGGCGGAGCCTTCCGACACCTCCGGCTCCAAGGGCGCCTGAGACCCTCCCCCGCCGTTGCCCTGGCCGGGCTTCGCCCCCTAAGGTCGCGCCGCCCCGTGGCGAGCGGGCGGGAAAAGCTTGGGGGGGCCATGGCCTGGGACGGCGGACGTGAAATCTGGGTGGGGGGCGTCAACACCTGGGAGTGCGATGAGATGGGCCATCTCAACGTGCGCCACTGGGTGGCCAAGTCCCTGGAGGCCCTGGCCGGCCTCGCCGGCGAGCTCGGCATGGGCGACGCCTTCTCGCCGCGGGCGGAGGCCACGCTTCTGGTGCGCGAGCAGCACGTCCGCTTCCTGAAAGAGGCCCATCCCGGCGCGGCCCTGTCGGCCCGGGGCGGCGTCCTGTCTATCGAGGCCGACGAAGCCCGTCTGCTGATCGTCATCCAGCACCCCGACGGCGCGCCGGGCGCCACCTTCCAGACGGTGGTGCGACACGCCACCGCCGATGGGGCGCGCATCTTCCCCTGGCCCCGGCGGGTGGTGGAGCGGGCGCAGGCCCTGAGGGTCGATCTGCCGGATTTCGCCGCGGCGCGGACCATCGACCTCTCCCCCATCGCCGCCAGCGCGGGCAGCCTCGTCTCCGCCGAGCAGATGGGGCTGAAGCGCATCGGCCTGGGGGTGGTGGGCGCGCCCGACGTGGACGGTTTCGGCCGCATGCGGCCGGAGATCCTGATGGGCAAGATTTCCGACGGAATCCTGCATCTGCTGGGCCCTGATCGGGGCATCGGCGCGGAAGGCCAGAGGGTGGGCGGCGCGGCCCTGGAATACCGCCTCATTCACTATGGCTGGCCGCGCCTGGGCGACCGCTTCGAGCTGCGTTCGGCCACCGCCCATGTGGAGGAACGCTATCGCCTGCTGCGCCACTGGATGCTCGATCCGGAGACGGGTCGGCCCTGGGCTGCAGCGGAGAATGTGGCCGTGGGCTTTGACCTGGACGCCCGCAAGGTGGTGCGCCTGCCGCCAGACGCGGTGGCCCGCATCCAGGCCACGGCCCGCCCGGAAATGAAACTCTAGAGCGCGTTCCGATAAGTAGGCGCCGGTTATCGGAACGCGCTCAAGTCTCTGAATCAGGCTTTAGGGGGTTCGGCGGGCCGACGATCGCCCGGGTCAGGGCCTCGCGCACCAGGTCTGGCCGCTCCATGGGCAGGAAGTGGCTGGCGCCGGCGATGGTCTCCACCGCGACGCCGGCCGCGGCGAGCCGCTCCAGATGGGCGTCCACCCGGCAGGTGGAGCCGATCTCGGCCCGCAGAATCCGCGTGGGGCAGGGCGTCGCCAGCAGGGCGTCAAAGGCGTCGGGGTCATAGGAGGCGAAGTTGGAGGCCTCCCAGGCCGGGGCGCAGCTGAGCGTCACCCCGCCCCCGTCCACCTCCTGGAAGCCGGCGGCCACATAGTCGGCCAGCTGGTCCTGCGACCAGGTGCGGAAGGCGCCCCGACCGGCATAGGCGGCCAGGGCTTCGGCCCGGCTCGAAAACCCCGGACGGCGGCGCAGGGCGCCCTGGACCATGGGCGACTGGGCGATGGCCGCCGGATCGGCGGCGCCGGCCTCCGGCATCAGGACGGGATCGAACAGCACCAGGGCGCGCACCGCGCCCGGCTGGGCCGCAGCGGCGAGCAGGCTGGAGGTCCCCCCCATGGAGTGGCCGGCCATGACCACCGGCCCGGCGGCGACGAAGGGCAGAAGGGCCAGGAGATCATCGCGAAACGCCTTCCAGCCGGCCCGGCCCTCGGTCTGCGTCGGCAGGCGGGTGGCGCCGTGGCCCCGCAGGTCCACCGCCAGGATGTGGAACCGCTCGGCCAGGGGGCTGAGGATCGTCCGGTAGGTCCGCGCATTGAACCCGTTGGCATGGACGAAGATCAGGTCGAGCGGGCGTTCCGCCGGGCCGAAGGCGAGCCCCGCCATCTCTCCGCCCCGGCTGGGCAGGGGAAAGCGGCGGGCTTGCGGTTCGCTGGCCAGATGCGCGTCCATGCCTTGTCCTTCGTCTGCGTCGGACTCAACCCCATATCCCGCGCCGGGCGCCTGGCGAAAGACGCGCTCGCCGCCTGACCCGGAGTTTCCCCATGGCGCACGCCCTTTCCACCATCGGCTATGAGGCCAAGACCCAGGACCAGATGATCGCGGCGCTGAAGTCCGCCGGGGTCGAGATGGTGGTGGACGTCCGGGCCGTGGCCGCCAGCCGCCGGCCGGGCTTTTCCAAGACCATGCTGGCCGCGGGCCTGGCCGAGGCGGGCATCGCCTATGAGCATCTGCGGGGCCTGGGCACGCCCAAGGCGGGGCGGGACGCCGCCCGCGCCGGTCGCACGGCCGAGATGCGGGCCATCTTCGAAGACCATCTGGCCGAGCCGCAAGCTCAGCTGCAGCTGGCCCGGGCGGTGGAGCTGGCCAAGGCCCGGCCGGTCGCCCTGCTCTGCTATGAGGCGGAGGCCTGCGACTGCCACCGGGCGGTGGTGGCCGAGCGCATCTGCGAGGTGCTGGACATGCCGGTGGAGAACCTCTGAGGCCGTCGCACGGCGGGGCTTGGCATTCCCCAGCGTAAGCGCCGATGATGGGCCTCAAACGCCTGTTTGGAGGAAAGTCCATGTCCGCCGCGCCCAGCCCGACATCCGCCGCCGAAGGTCCCTGGACCTGTTTCGACGTCACCATCGAGGAATATGTGGCCCACATCCGGCTGAACCGGCCGGAGGCCTATAACAGCATGATCCGGGACTTCTGGAACGAGCTGCCGGTCATCGTGCGCGACATCAACGACAACGCCCGGGCCCGTTGCATCGTCATCTCGTCCACCGGCAAGCACTTCTCGGCCGGGATGGACCTGGCGGTGTTCGGCGGCGGCGGCTCTTCCGCCGGCGAGGGGGGCGCAGACCGCTTCATCACCGCCGAGGGCCAGCGTCACCATGTGCGCTGGCTGCAAGACTGTTTCTCATGCCTGGACCAGGCGCGGATGCCGGTGCTGGTGGCCATCCAGGGGGGCTGCATCGGCGGGGCGGTGGACATGACCAGCGCCTGCGACATCCGCTACGCCACCGAAGACGCCTTCTTCTGCGTCCAGGAGATCAATATCGGCATGACCGCCGATGTCGGCACCTTCCCCCGGCTGTGCAAGCTGATCCCCGAGGGCTGGGTGCGCGAGCTGGCCTATACCGGCCGTCGCCTGCCCGCCGGCAAGGCCAAGGAGATCGGCCTGGTCAACGAGGTCTTCCCGACCCAAGAGGCCCTGCTGGACCATGTGATGGCCACCGCCCGGGAGATCGCCGAGAAGTCGCCCCTGGCGGTCACCGGCTCCAAGGTGATGATCAACTACGCCCGCGACCACACCATCGCCGATGGGCTGGACTATATCGCCGTCTGGCAGACCGGCATGTTCGCCGGCTCGCACATGGGCGAGGCGTTCAAGGCCAAGGCCGAGAAGCGGCCCGCCGACTTCCCCGACCTGAAACCCCTGCGCAACGCTATGTGACGGCCGGGCGGAGATGAGCAGGCGGGCGGGCGGGGCTCAGATGACGAGCTCGGCTCCCCGCAGGTCAGCCCCGGAGAGATCGGCGCCTTCCAGGTCGGCCTCCAGGAGGCGGGCCTGGCGCAGATCGGCCCCGCGCAGGTCGGCCCGCCGCAGCTGGGCGCGGTTCAGGTCGGTGCGCAGGATCCGGCCCTCGGCGATGTGCAGGGGGCCGAGCTGCGCTTCTCTCAGATCGGCGGCGATCAGATTGGCGCCGGTGAGCCTGGCCCCCCGCAGGTCGGCGCCGCGCAGCCGGGCCTTGCGCAGGTCGCAGTCGCGCAGGTCGGCGCCCTGGAGCTGGGCGCCTTCCAGGTCGAGGCCGAAGAAGATCGACTGCGGCGCGACCAGCCCGCTGAGCCTGCGGCCGCTCAGGCGGGCAAGGGCGCGGAAGTCCAGCTCCGGCGCGCGGATGGGCGCGCCCCGGGCGCCTTGGCTCTCACAGAAAGTCTCGTGATCGGCCACCATGTCGTGCAGGGGCACGTCGTCCACATAGAAGATCGGCGGCGGGGCGCGCAGCACCCCTTGCAGATCGGCGTCCGTCAGACCCGCCTCGGCCAGGTTGGCGCCGGCCACCACCGCGCCGCGCAGGCAGGCGGCGGTGAGATCGGCGCCGGCCATCTGGGCGCCCGTCAGGTCCGCCCCGTCCAGACGGGCGGCGGCCATGCGCGCGCCGGCCAGGCAGGCGCCGGCGAGGCTCGCCTCCCGGCAGTCGGCGGCCACCAGGGCCCGGGCGAGGTCGGCCTGCGCCGCCACCGCATAGTCCAGCGTCCCCTCGCGATCCTCATGGGTGAGGATGCGGAAATCCTCGCGGCGGGTCTGCATGGCGATCTGCCCTTCGCGCAGGTCGCATTCGGTGAGGTCGGCGCCGCTGAGATTGGCGCCGCGCAGGCAGGCGCCGCGCAGGTCGGCCCGCACCAGCCGCGCCCAGCGCAGATCGGCATCGCGCAGGTCGGCGCCGAACAGGTTGCAGCGGGAGAGGTCGGCCCCGGCCAGGACCGCCCCGGCCAGGCAGGCGCCGGCCAGATCGGCCTCGGCCAGCTGCGCCCCTTCGAGATTCCAGTTGGACAGGTCGGCCCGCACCAGCTGGGCCCGCCGACCGCCGCCCAGCCCTTCCACATAGCGGACATGGGCGTCCAGGGCCTCGCGGATCGCCCCGGCCTCGTGGGGGCGCAGATGCTTGGCGGCGGCGGACGACATGGAAGAGCCCTCAGATCACGGGGCTGATCCTGAGTGCAGGCGACTTAAGGAAGGGTTGGCCATATCCGTCAGGGGCGAAATTATCGCCACCGTCTCCGGAACGCCGGTCTTATCGACTCAGGGACGATCGTCGCTGACAGGACCCTGGCCGGCCTGTTGCAGCAGGGCGGCGATCCGGTCGGTGGCCTCGGCGGCCTGGCTCAGCATCTGCAGGGGGCCAGAGCCCGGCCGCACGGCGGCGGCCATCTGGTTGGCGGCGTTCTGGGCCACGGTGACGGCGGTGTTCTGGGCGGTGACCAGGCCCGAGCGGGCGAGGCTGACGGCCGTGGCGTCCTGATAGATGAAGCCGTGCACCGGATAGGTGGTGGAGCCCAGATCGCGGATCGGATCGTACCAGACCTTCACCTGGCTCCAGTCGCCGTTCGGCGAGACGTCCACCACGGTCACGTCCTTTTCGATCTGGCCGCGGCTGCCGTTGATCTGGGACCAGTTGGCGTGGGTGATCTGGATCACCCGGTCGGTGATCACCTGGCTGACCACGGCCACGTGGCCCAGGCGCATCTTGCCGGTGGGCTTGAAACAGATCACCGCGCCAGCCACCGGCGTCACCCCGGTCTCGTACTTGCCCGGCGCCTGCTTCCACCAGGTCCAGGCGTCGCCGAACAGCTGAACGCCGGAAATCATCCGGGCGAAGGGGACGCACTGCCAATAGGTGTCGGCGAAGGCCGTGGACACGGGCGCAAAGGCCATGACCGCGGCGGCGGCGATGGAACCCAGGACGATGCGTGCCCGTTTCACCATGTTGGACTGACTCCCCCGACGCGAACTTGGGTTAGGGATAGTTTCGTCCGGCAAGAATGAAAAGAGGGTTTATGCGCCTGCGACGGATGGCGCACGACTCTTCCACGCCTTCGCCCACAGCTTCATGCGCTCGCGCGCCGGCTTCTCGATCAGATGATAGGACAGCGCGGCCAACGGAATCACGCCCAGCAGGAAGATACACCACAGCGGCCAGGGCAGGTGTCCGTCCTCAAGCTTGAGCAGACTGGTCATGCCGTTCACAAATACAATCTTCCACGGCACGCAGATCATGTAGATCGAATAGCTGATCTCACCGAGATAGATCAGGAACGGGTGGGACAGGGTCTGTGAACCGGCCTTGGCGGCGCTGGCCAGGAAGAAGATCAGGCCCCCCAGGGCCAGGACGATCACGGTGTCGGGCGCCCCGATCAGGGCGGCGACCAGGGCGCCGGCGCCTGAAATCCAGGCGCCCGCCAGGGCCGGAGCCGCGCCGCCGGCCTCCCGCGCCCGCCACAGGCTGTGCAGGGCGCAGCCCAGGGCGAAGCAGGGCACGATGCGCAGCGCCCCCCAATGGATGGTCGCCAGGGTGAGCAGCTTGCCGGTCAGGGCCTCGAAGGCGGCATAGAGGCCCGCCAAGAAGGCCGCCGCCAGGACCACGGCCAGGCCCGGTCGGCGACGCAGGGCGAGGGCCGCCCAGGCGAAGATCGGGAAGGTCAGATAGGCGAACCACTCCGCCGAGATGGACCAGGACGGGTGGTTCCAGCCCGCCACGGGGGCGAACCCCCAGGCCTGCAGAAGCAGCAGATTGGCCGGCAGGGCCGCCCAGGACAGGATGTTGGCGTCCACCGCAAAGCCCGCCGCCGTGGCCGCGCCGGCCAGCAGCCCCATGGCCACAAGGGTGGCCAGATGCAGGGGATAGATGCGCGCCAGCCGCGCCCAGAGGAAGTCGCCATAGGCGAACCGGCCGCCCTCAACCTCGCTGCGATAGACGTGGCAGAGGATGAATCCCGACAGGATGAAGAACAGCTCCACCCCCAGATAGCCCTTGGCCACGGCGAGCGGCGCGCCGGCCAGGCCCAGGGCGGGCCAGTAGTGGAACAGCACCACCCACATGGCGGCGAAGAAGCGCAGGGCGGTCAGGGGGCGGATGTGTTCGGCGTCGCTCATGGAATCCTTCCGGCCTCGCCCGCTTCTTCAGGCTTGGGGGGAACCATGGCGCCGAAGCCTCACCAGCACGTTAGCGCTGGCGAGCTTTCGCCGATCGGCTACAGATTCGGCGGACACCCCCTGGAGAATCACCGTCGATGGATGGTCTGGCTGCTCTGATCGTCGATCCCGCCGCCTGGGCGGCGCTTATCGCCCTGGTGGTGATGGAGGTGGTGCTGGGGATCGACAACCTGGTCTTCATCTCAATCCTGTCCAACAAGCTGCCCGAGGCCCAGCGCAGCAAGGCGCGGCGGATCGGCATCGGCCTGGCCCTGATCCTGCGCCTGGCGCTGCTGTCGACCATCGCCTTCCTGGTGGGCCTGACCCAGCCGGTGTTCAGCCTGCCCTTCCAGGGGCCGCCGGACCCGGTGCACGGGACGCCCATGTTCGAGATGGACTTCTCCTGGCGCGACCTGATCCTCATCGCAGGCGGCCTGTTCCTGATCTGGAAGGCCACCACCGAGATCCACGAGAAGGTGGATGTCGAGCCCACCCACGGCGTCCTGGACGTCAAGGCCGCCGCGGCGGCCAACTTCGGCTCGGTGATCGTTCAGATCCTGCTGCTGGACCTGGTCTTCTCGGTGGATTCCATCCTCACCGCCGTGGGCATGACCCACCATCTGCCCATCATGGTGGTCGCCGTGGTGGTGGCGGTGATCGTCATGCTGCTGGCCGCCGACCCCCTGGCCAACTTCATTCACAACAACCCCACCGTGGTCATGCTGGCCCTGGGCTTCCTGCTGATGATCGGGGTGACGCTCATCGCCGACGGCTTCGGCTTCCACGTGCCCAAGGGCTACATCTACGCGGCCATGGCCTTCTCGGCCCTGGTGGAAGGGTTGAACATGGCCGCCCGGCGCGCGGCCCGACGAAAGTCGCCCGCGCTTGCATCGGGGCATGCATCCTCGGCCGGTTCTGATAACGTCTGACCATTCATCCCGACATCCCGGCGGCCTGCCCGTCGGGACAAGGGCCAAAGACATTATCTGAACAAGCTATTGGCGAGGCTCGACCCTCGCCGGGAAACGCCGCGTTGCAAGAACCGCATGTCCATCCCGAGGCGGATCGGCGCCTCACGCTCATTTCCGTCCTGATCATCTTCCTGCTCAGCGCCATGAGCCAGACCGTGGTGGCCACGGCCATGCCGCGGATCGTCTCGGACCTGTCGGGCCTCCACCTCTATGCCTGGGCGACAACCGCCTATCTGCTGGCCTCGACGGTGATGGTCCCCATCTGGGGCAAGCTCGGAGACCTTTACGGACGAAAGCCCATACTGCTCACCGGGATCGGCATTTTCCTGGCGGGTTCCTGGCTGGCGGGACTGGCCGGAGAGTTCGGGGACCTGCCGCTGCTGGGCGGGGGCATGACCCAGCTCATCACCTTCCGGGCCATCCAGGGGATCGGCGGCGGGGCGCTGTTCACCACCGCCTTCGCCATCATCGCCGACCTCTACGCCCCCCGTGAGCGGGCCAAGTTCTCCGGCCTGTTCGGCTCAGTCTTCGGGGTGGCCAGCGTGTTCGGCCCGGTGATCGGCGGCTTCTTCACCGATCACGGCACGGTGGTCTTCGCCGGCCATGTGATCGAAGGCTGGCGCTGGGTCTTCTATGTGAACATCCCCTTCGCGCTGGCCGCCGTGGCCATGATCATGATCAAGATGCCGGCCCTGCCCCCCCGGGGCGCGGGGACCATCGACTATGCGGGCGCGGCCCTGATCGTGGTCGGGTTCACCGCCTTCCTGCTGGCCATCACTTGGGGCGGACGGGACTTCGCCTGGGGCTCGCCGGTGATTGTCGGCCTGTTGGTCGGCGCGGCGCTCAGCCTGAGCGCCTTCATCCTGGTGGAGATGCGGGTGCGCGACCCGATCCTGCCCCTGGACCTCTTTCGCAACCGCACCTTCAACACGGCCAACGGGGCGGCCTTCATCTATTCCATGGCCTTCATGGGGGTGACGTCCTTCCTGCCGCTGTACATGCAGGTGGGCCAGGGCGTGCCGGCCACCCGCAGCGGTCTGACCATGCTGGCCCTGATGGTGGGCATGATCGCCTCCTCCACCATCAACG
Organism: Phenylobacterium sp.; assembly: GCF_036723115.1. GTDB lineage: Bacteria > Pseudomonadota > Alphaproteobacteria > Caulobacterales > Caulobacteraceae > Phenylobacterium. The sequence goes on from NZ_DAIMHV010000029.1 coordinate 11,545, forward strand.
GCCACCTGGTCACCCACACCGGCCGGTACAAGCCGTTCATGATCGGCGGCGGGGCGGTGCTGATCCTGGGGGTCTTCCTGCTGTGCTTCATCGGGCCGGAAACCGGGACCCTGGACCTCGCCTGGCGGCTGCTGGTGGTGGGGATCGGCCTGGGTCCCGGCCAGAGCCTGTTCGGCCTGGCGGTGCAGAACGCCGTGCCCATGCACCAGCTGGGCGTGGCCACCAGTTCGGGCCAGTTCGTGCGCCAGATCGGGTCGACCATGGGGGTGGCGCTGTTCGGGGCCATCCTCACCTCCAGCCTGGCCAGCGAGCTGGTGCGCCTGGGCCAGGCCAATCCGGCGGTTCAGGTTCAGTCCCTGGAGCTGTCGGACCTGCAACGCATGGCCATGGAGCGGGACGCCCATCCCGAACTCGCCGAGGCCCGCGCCGCCGACCCCGTGGCCTCGGCCACCGACCTGATCGTGGCCCAGAGCTTCTCCACCGCCGTGGTCCACGGGATCATCTTCAGCCTGGTGATCCTGGTGGGCGGCTTCTTCCTCATGCTGCTGGTGCCGGCCGCGCCCTTGCGCGACGCCCCCATGGCGCCGCCGGCGAGGGCGGGACCAGGTCAGGCCGGCGCAACGCCCAGCTGAATGGCGTCAGCCGTCCACTTCCGGCAGCAGGGTGGTGAAGTGGTCCTCCACGGCGCGGTAGCACTCGCAGCAGGCCTCCTCCAGGCCCGCCCGGTCGAGGATTTCCACCGCCCCGTGGTGCTGGCGGATCAGGCCGCGGACCTCCAGGGTCTTGGCCACCCCCGACACGGTGGTGCGCTGCACCCCCAACATCTCGGCCAGGCCCTGCTGGGTCAGACGCAAAAGGTCAGAACCGGCGCGGTCGTGGGTGGAGAGCAGCCAGCGGGCGGCCCGCTGCTCCACCGGATGCAGGGCGTTGCACACCACCGACTGCATGACCTGGGCCAGCAGGGCGTCGGCATAGCGGGAGAAAAGGTCGGAAATGGCCGGATGGTGACGCTTGGCCCGCTCGAGCCGCTCGGTGGGAATGGCCAGGGCGGGGCCGGCGATCTGCACCACCGCGCGGCCATAGGCGGGCTTGTTCCCGGCGCTGACGATGCCGCCGACCGCGCCTTCCCGACCGATAGAGGCGCACTCCACCTCGCGGCCGTCCCGGGTCACCAGGACGAGAGAGACCATGGCGCCGCCCGACGGTAGATGAGTGGTCTCCACATCGTCGCCCGGCTCGAACAGGACGCGGCCCCGTTCCAGCAGAAGGTGGCGGAAGTGCGGGGCGATATCCAGCAGGGCCGCGCCTGGCAGGGCGGCCAGCAGGCGGTTGCCCCTCAGCGCGGCGATATCGACCAGACCGCCCATTTGGCGGCCCGGCGCGCTCGATTGACCCATGGACATGCAGACCTCCTGCTCGATCCCTTGTCCCTGGGATAAAGCTTCGCCGTGAGCGAGGTTCCTATGTCGGGAACCCGGCCCAGGCTGAGGCTCAGTGCACCGAGACCGGGGCCAGTTCGTGGGCCAGGGCCGCGGCCATGGCGGCGTTGCGATCGGTCAGCACGGCCAGCCGCTCCCCGTCGGCCCGGTGCACCGCATAGAGCACCTGATCAGGATGCAGGGGCAGGGTCGCCGATTCCGCCGGCACGCTGGCCAGGATCTCCGCGGCCTTCACCGGGCGCACATAGACCAGGTCGGGCGCGCCGAGGGCGGCGAAGTCTTCGGTCGAAAGAATGGGCGTCATGATGACCACCTCCTTGATTTGGCAACGCGCCGGCGCCCCCGCAGGTTCAGCCGAGGGACGGCGCGCGCCGGGCGGCCGCATGAGTGCGCGCCGCCGATGCACGAATTGACGGACCCTTCAGCCCGCCGTCTTGATGGGGATGCGCTTGACCGCGGTCTCCGGCGCAGGCCGGGCGAGGTCGATATGGAGCAGACCGTGTTCCAGGGTCGCCCCCTCCACCACCATGCCGTCGGCCAGGACGAAGCTGCGCTGGAATCCCCGGGCGGCGATGCCGCGGTGGAGATAGGCGTCCTCGCCCTTGGCGGCCTCCTCGCGGCGGCCGGCCACGGTGAGCTGGCGGTCCTCCACGCTCACCTGCAGCTGGGCGGGCGTGAAGCCGGCCACGGCCAGGGTGATGCGCAGGCGGCCCTCGCCGAGATCCTCCACATTGTAGGGGGGATAGGCCTCGGCGGCGGCCTTGGCGGCCCTGTCGATCAGGGCGCGGGTGTGCTCGAAACCGAGCAGGAAGGGGCTGTCGAAAACGATCGACCGGCTCATCTTGTCCTCGAGTCCTTAAGCGGCAAGCGACTCCCCGGGGGCGCCGCCCGCAACCGGCGCGGCGTCCCTGGTTGGACCTAATGTGGCGATGGCGCGGTCGGCTTTCAACGGTTCGCCCCATGTGCGCCTGAGGCGCGCGCCGGGTTGTGAAGGCTCTCAGCGGCCTCTAGGTTGTCGCGCCTCGGGCCAAAGGCGGGACGCCCGGGCCGAAGACGCGCCTTGCGTCCAAGATCCCGCTCCCCAAACCGCCCGCGGGCGGTCAAAGGAGCGCGTCTTTTGTCCCAGTCCCCATCTGTCTCCCACGGCGTCAGCTTCCGCGAAGCCCTCTGGGTCTGGACCCGCATCGCCCTGCTCAGTTTCGGCGGGCCGGCCGGCCAGATCGCGGTGATGCACCGCATCCTGGTGGAGGAGAAGCGCTGGATCGGCGACGGCCGGTTCCTCCACGCCCTGAACTTCTGCATGCTACTGCCAGGGCCCGAGGCCCAGCAGCTGGCCACCTATCTGGGCTGGCTCATGCACCGGACCCTGGGCGGGCTGGCGGCGGGCCTCCTGTTCATCCTGCCCGGCGCGGTCTCCATCCTGGCGCTCAGCATCCTCTATGTGCAGCTGGGCGAGGTTCCCCTCGTCCAGGCCCTCTTCTTCGGCCTGAAGGCCGCCGTGCTGGTGGTGGTGGTCCAGGCCGTCTTCCGCCTGGGCGGCAAGACGCTGAGAACGCCCCTGGCCCGGGGGCTCGCCGCCGGGGCCTTTGTGGCCATCTACGCCTTTTCCGTCCCCTTCCCGCTGATCGTCCTGGGGGCGGGGGTGATCGGCCTGGCCGCCGCGCGCTGGAACCTCATGGGGAGCGGCGCCGGCCACGGGGAGACGGGGACGAGCCTGGCGGACGCCGACAGCGCCCTGGGCGCGGCGCCCCCCGCCCACGCCCGGCCGAACCTGGCCTGGGCGCTGCGCATCGGCGGAACCTTGCTCGTCCTGTGGCTCGGGCCGGTGGCGGCGCTCGGCCTGACGCTCGGCTGGGACAATGTCTTCACGGAGATCGCGCTCTTTTTCAGCAAGCTCGCCGTGGTCACCTTCGGCGGCGCCTATGCGGTCCTGGCCTATGTGGCCCAGGCGGCGGTGGAGACCCACGGCTGGCTGGCGCCTGGGGAGATGATAGACGGGCTGGGCCTGGCCGAGACCACGCCGGGGCCGCTGATCATGGTCACCCAGTTCGTGGGCTTCCTGGCGGCTCTGCGCGGGGACACCGGCCTCTCCCCCCTGGCCGCCGGGGCGCTGGGGGCGGCGCTCACCACCTGGGTCACCTTCACCCCCTGCTTCCTGTGGATCTTCCTGGGCGCCCCCTATGTGGAGGCCCTGCGCCAGGCCAAGGCGCTGGCCGCGGCGCTGGCGGCGGTCAGCGCCGCCGTGGTCGGAGTGATCCTCAACCTCGCCCTCTGGTTCGGGGTGCGGGTGCTGTTTTCCGAGGTGGACGTCCTGAGCGCCGGTCCCCTGGCGCTGGACGTGCCGCGCCTGTCGTCCCTGGAGCCCGTCAGCCTCGCCCTGACGGCGGCCGCCGGCCTCGCCGCCTGGCGCCTGCGCCTGGGCGTTCCCACCCTGATCGCCGCCAGCGCCGCCGCCGGCATGGCCGCCCACCTGGCCGGCCTCGTGTGAGGCGCTCCGGCGAAACACCGAGGAGACGTCAGAGAAGCGCTACTTTAAGGTGCGGCCTTGGGTTTGGGCGGAGCGGGCGACATGGTGAGGGGGAATGTCCAGACAGGCGTCATCCTGAGCGGGTGTTTCGCGGCGTCGGTGGCGTTAGCGCCGCCAGACCTGCGTTTCGTCTTTGCAATAGCCGGCGGCGCCGTCGGGCTCAGCGTCGTCGCACAGGTTTCACCGGCGGCGCGCGCCTTGGCTTTGCGCCACACCCGCCTGATCATGGCCTTCGGGATCTGCCTGATCGCCATCGGCCTAGTCAGGTTCGTCAGCCTTTTTGAAGCGGCGTCATTCGACCCGGAGGCCGAAGCGAAGATTCTACTCGCCTTCCTCCTCAGCGGCGCAATGATCGCGCTTCTGCCACAGCTCGCAAAGCTAGGCGCCCGAACGGCGCGGGTCCTTGGCGCGGACGCGCCCACATCGCCGGGCGATCAAGAGTCCAACCGATCGATTCCGGACGCGAAGTCCGAGCGTGACCGACTCGCCCCCTGATGCGCCCGCGACCGCTGCTTCGCGCCACGCTGACGGGCGGACGGCGACCGTAGTCTATCTGGACCAGAACAAATGGATCGATCTGGCGCGGGCAGCGACCGCGCCAGACGACCATCCGCACCTGCGCTCGGTCCTAGAGCTTCTCTGCGCCAAGGTCGCGGCGGGCGACATCATACTGCCGCTGACCTGGGCCAACATCTTCGAGACCCACAAGATCAACCGGCTGGAGCGGCGGTTCCACCTGGCGTTCACCCAGGTGACCCTCAGCGAAGGCCGCGTGTTCCGCGGCCGCCATCGCCAGCTGGAGATGGAGGTGGGCCGGGTGCTGTCGGACCTCTATGGCTTTGCCAGGTCCGAGCCCGAACCGCTTTGGTTCCTCTCCAGCCTGTTCTTCGAAGCCACCGCCGAAGCGGACGATGCGCGTCTCGGCTTCGGCAAGTTCCCCAATGCGATCGATTGGATGCGGACCCATCCGAAGCAGGCGCTCTTCCAGTATCTCATGGAGACGCCGGAGGCGGTCCGCACCGAGGCGGTCCGGCGTTTCACGGTCGGCTGCGAGGAGCTCCGCGCGCGCATTGAGGCCCGCCGCACCCGCCACAAGGCCGAGAGCCTCTCCATGCGCCGTCGCATCTACAGCGCGGTAATGGCCTACAATGAGCAGGACGTGATCATCCCGATCGCCGAACGCCTCGGCCTGCCCTGGACTTGCCTCGGCGACAAAGACGGCGCCACCCTCCGCGCGGTCATCCGCGACACGCCGGCCTTCTACATCGAGCGCGAGATCACGCTGCGGCTGGAGGCACAGTCGCGCGCCGTGACCCTCAACGACATGCGCGACATGCGGACGTTCTGCAGCGTGCTGCCTTACGCTGATATCGTGGTGGCCGAGCAACAGTTTACCAGCCTCGCCCGCCAGGCGGGCCTGCCTGCCCGCTACGGCGCGCGCCTGGAAACCGACATCCGCGCCTTGCCCGCGCTGCTCGACGGCCTGACTTAACGGGTCGCGGTCATTCGCCCAGCACCGCCGCCAGCTGTTCGAACCGGGGAAGCCGTTCCACGCGCCCCAGCAGGGCGGCGAGCTCCGGCGCCTTCGCCCGGAGGCGCCTGACCCCCTCCCAGGTCCGCTTGTCCACCAGGGTGACGTCCGCATAGGCGGCCAAGCAGGCGAGATAGGTGTCGTTCAGCTCCCCGCCTTCGCGCTCGGGCAGGTCGGGCAGGTGGCGCTGAAGCGCCTGGACGAGCGACCAGCTTGGTATCCGCTCCGGCTGGACGTGCAGCAAGGCCTCCGACGGTGACACGCCCGCAGCCTCCGCCGCGATTCGCAACTGCGCCCGGAATAGCCCCAGGTCGAGCATATCGCCGATGGTCGAGGTGGGCGTGATGTCGTCGGCGGTGACCCCCTGGGTGGCCAGGGCGCGCAGGACCAGCTCGGCGGCGGTTTCGGGCAGGGGACTGGCCATGGCGGCGACGTCGCCCATGAACGCGGCGGCCATGGCGTCTGGATCGGCGATGCGCCTATCCGCCCGTTGCGCGATGCTGGCCGCATACGTGCCGGTCATCAGGTCGAGCTGGCGACGCAGGTCCTCGCCGCGCCGCAGCCTGCTGTTCAGCAGCTCGGCCATCGGCTTCTTCGAGATGTCCACCGTGCCGACGCGCGTGAACGCCACCACCTTGCGGGCCTGTTCCGCCTCTGCCGCGAACACCGGCCGCAGCGCGAGCCAGGCTTCGGGCGCCGCCCCCAGCATCCGGGTTCCGGCTCCCGCTTGGATCAGCCTCGGCTTGGCCAAGTCCCGCACCTCCGACCGGCTGGCCTGGGGCGCGGTGCAGGCCGCGCGGACCTCTTCTGCGATCAGGGTCACGACCGTGCCGGCCCCGCCTTGGGGGGGCGCGCCGATCCAGGCCACGAGGGGCAGGCCGGCGAGGAAGCGCAGCCGCCCCGCCGCCACCGCTTCGACGGCGTGGTTCGCCATCTCCGCGATGTGGTGCAGAGAGAGCAGCGGCACATAGCCGTGGCGCTCCAGCCAGAGCTCGAAGCGACGCGCCTCGGCGCGTCGCGGCGCGTGCGCCGAGACCCGCGCATCCGCCCACTGAATTAGATGGGCGGAGTCGAGCGCGATGTACCGGGGTTGTAAGAGCACGACGCGATCCTTTTGAGCTCGAATCGAGTGTGTCGCGCTGATTGTACCGCCGCATTGCCCCTCGGCATTGCGAACGGATCTTCGCGACGTCTCAGAGTGTCAGGGAGTTGCCGAAGCCGCTGACGCCACCAGCCAACCGCGACAGCAACGGGCCGACAGCAAGTCCACTTCGGAGATGGTGACTGCGACTCAGGTTCCGCTGCCATGAAACAGGTTGGGGCTGGAGATGCGGCGACACGCCACGAGCTTTCGTGAGCGGAACGTACCTCGGTGGTACCTAAAGCTCGACCCTAGCCGTCCCCGGCGGGAGTGCGGAGCCGAGGCCCTCCGGAAACGGAGAAGGCCCGCCGGGGTTACCGGCGGGCCTTCATGGTGGAGCTAAGCGGAGTCGAACCGCTGACCTCTTGAATGCCATTCAAGCGCTCTACCAACTGAGCTATAGCCCCAGGTCCTGGGTTCTTCGGGCGGGGTCGCCGCCCGAAGAGGCGCGGAACCTAGTCAAAGGTCTGATCGCGATCAAGCACCATTTTTCGGCTTTTTCGCGGGGACCTCAGTCTTCGTCGTCCTCGACGATTCCGTCGATCTCGGACTCATCGAAATCGTCGTCTTCGTCCTCCTCCAGGAAGGGGACGTCCTCGTCGTCTTCGATATCCTCGTCGTCGGTGAAGTCGCCCAGATCGTCGTCGGGGGCGGCCTTCTTCTTCGAGGTGCGCTCGGCCGGCTCGAGATCGTCGTCCTCGTCGTCATCGACGGGAACCTCGTCGACCTCTTCGTCGATTTCGGGGGCGGCGACGTCTTCGTCCTCGTCCTCGTCCTCGGCGGGGCGGGCCTTGACCTGATCTTCGCGATCCTCGTCCTCGACCTCGGGGTCGGGAACGCCGGCCGGACGGCCACGCACGCGACGGGTGCGGACCGCCTCATCCGGGTCGAAATCGGTCCCGCACTTGGGGCAGTGGGCCGGGCGTCGGTTCAGATCGTAGAACTTGGCCTGGCAATTGGGGCAAACCTGCTTGGCGCCCAGCTCTGGATTGGCCACGTCGGCGATCCCCTGGAGAGCGGTTTCTGGAAAGCGGGCTCCCTTGCCATGGGCCAGGGCGACTGTCAAAAGCAAACCCCCTCGGACAAACCGCAAGCCTTAAAGGAGGCTTCGTAATTCCATGACGGCGGCTGGACTGACCGCGCACCGCGGCGGCCCGCTGCGGGGACGCGTGCGCGCCCCGGGCGACAAGTCGATCTCCCACCGCTCTCTGATCCTGGGAGCCATGGCGCGGGGACGAACCGAGATCGAGGGCCTTCTGGAGGGCGATGACGTCAAGCGCACCGCCGCGGCCATGGCGGCCTTCGGCGCGAGCGTCGAACGTCTGGGCGAGGGGCGCTGGCGGGTGGAGGGCCAGGGGGGCTTTTCCGAGCCTGCCGACGTCATCGACTGCGGCAACGCCGGCACCGGCGTGCGCCTGATCATGGGGGCCGCGGCCGGCCACGACCTGGCCGCCACCTTCACCGGCGACACCTCCCTGCGCGGGCGGCCCATGAACCGGGTGCTGAAGCCCCTGGGCGAGATGGGCGCCCGGTGGATCTGCCGCTCCGGCGGGCGCCTGCCGCTGACCCTGCAGGGGGGCGGCCTCAAGACCATCGCCTACCGCCTGCCCGAGCCCTCGGCCCAGGTGAAGTCGGCGGTGCTGCTGGCCGGGCTGAACGCCGCCGGCGGCGCCGAGGTGATCGAGCCGGAGGCCACCCGCGACCACACCGAGCGCATGCTGCGGGCCTTTGGCGCGGAGGTGCAGGTAGAGGTTCTGGCCGACGGCGCCCGGCGCATCCGGGTGGCCGGGGGCCAGGCTCTGACCGGGGCGTCCGTGCGCGTGCCTGGCGATCCGTCCAGCGCGGCCTTCCCCCTGGTTGCGGCCCTGATCACGCCGGGGTCGGAGGTGACGGTGGAAGGCGTGCTCCTCAATCCCCTGCGCGCGGCCCTGTTCACCACCCTGCAGGAGATGGGCGCCGACCTGGTCATCTCCGACGCCCGCGACGAGGGCGGCGACCGGGTGGGCGACGTCACCGCGCGCCATTCGGCCCTGCGGGGCATTGTCGTGCCGCCCGAGCGGGCGCCGGCCATGATCGATGAATATCCCATCCTGGCCGTCGCCGCGGCCTTCGCCGAGGGGCCGACCCTCATGCGCGGCATCGGCGAGATGCGGGTCAAGGAGAGCGATCGCATCGCGCTCACCGCCGCGGGCCTGGCCGCCTGCGGCGTCGGCGTGGAGGAGGAGCCCGAGGGCCTGATCGTGGCCGGAACCGCCAGGGGCAATCATCCGGTGGCCGGCGGGGCGCGGGTGACCACCCACGGGGACCACCGGATCGCCATGTCGCATCTGGTCCTGGGCCTGGCCTCCGAGGCGCCGGTGAGCGTGGACGAGCCCGGCATGATCGCCACCAGCTTCCCGGGCTTCACCGACCTGATGGCCGGCCTGGGGGCGGCCATCGAGACCACCGAGCTGGACGCGGCGTGAGCGCCTTCGTCATCACCGTCGATGGGCCGGCCGCCTCCGGCAAGGGGACCATCGCCACGGCCCTGGGGCGCCTCTATGGCCTGCCGGTGCTGGATTCTGGCCTGCTCTACCGGGCCGTGGGCGTGGGCGTGCAGCGGCGGGGGGCAGACCTGGACGACGCCCAGGCCGCCGCAGCCGTGGCCGCGAGCCTGAAGGCCGAGGCGCTGGACGATCCGGACTTCCGCACCCGCGCTGCGGGCGAGGCCGCCAGCCGCGCGGCCGTCCATCCGCAGGTGCGCCAGGCCCTGCTGGCCTTTCAGCGGGCCTTCGCCGAACAGCCGGGGGGCGCGGTTCTGGACGGCCGCGACATGGGCACGGTGATCTGCCCCCAGGCGCCGGCCAAGCTGTTCGTCACCGCCACGCCCGAGGTCCGCGCCCAGCGCCGCTGGCGCCAGCTGTCGGCCCAGGGAGAGGCGGTGTCGCAGGACGAGGTGCTGGCCGACATCCTGCGCCGGGACGAGCGGGATTCCGGCCGGGCGGCCGCCCCCCTGCGCCCCGCCGACGACGCCGTCTTGCTGGATACCTCTGAAATGACTATAGAGCAGGCCACCGATGCGGCCCGCCGCATCGTCGAGGCGGCGCGCGCCGGCTGATCTCCCGCCTGAGCGGGACTGGTCGAGCAAATCCAACCGCGCCTTTCCCTCGCACGGCTGCGGGCGACTTCATCCCGCGCAGGGATCGCCTGCGCCTTCGGTCCAACCCCTAACCTGACGCCGGGACTCCCCCCGAACGCCATGCGTGGCCCGGGGGCCGACGTCGTTTCGAACGAAAGAACACTATGGCTGACGATATGAGCCTGAACCCCTCGCGCGACGATTTCGCCGCGCTTCTCGACGAATCCCTGGGCGGCCGCGACTTCATGGAAGGCGCCGTGGTCAAGGGCAAGGTGGTCGGCGTCGAGAAGGACTTCGCCATCATTGATGTGGGCCTCAAGACCGAGGGCCGCGTCCTGCTCAAGGAGTTCGGCGGCGACGAAGAGGGCAAGGCCCAGGTCAAGGTGGGCGATACGGTCGAGGTCTTCCTCGAGCGCGTCGAGAACGCCATGGGCGAAGCGGTCATCAGCCGTGACAAGGCCCGCCGCGAAGAAGCCTGGACCCGTCTGGAAGGGGTCTACGCCCTGAACGAGCCGGTCATGGGCGCCATCGTCGGCCGCGTGAAGGGCGGCTTCACCGTCGACCTGGGCGGCGCCTCGGCCTTCCTGCCGGGCAGCCAGGTGGATATCCGTCCGGTGCGCGACGTCGGCCCGCTGATGGGCAAGGAACAGCCCTTCGCCATCCTCAAGATGGACCGTCCCCGCGGCAATATCGTCGTCTCCCGCCGGGCCATCCTGGAAGAGGCCCGCGCCGAGCAGCGCACCGAGCTGGTGGCCCAGCTGCAGGAAGGCGAAGTGCGCGAAGGCGTGGTCAAGAACATCACCGACTACGGCGCCTTCGTGGACCTGGGCGGCATCGACGGCCTGCTGCACGTCACCGACATGAGCTGGAAGCGCGTCAACCATCCGAGCCAGGTCCTGGCCGTGGGCGACACGGTCAAGGTGCAGATCGTCAAGATCAACCCCGACACCCAGCGCATCTCGCTCGGCATGAAGCAGCTGCAGTCCGACCCCTGGGACGGCGTGGAAGCCAAGTACCCGGTGGGCGCCAAGTTCAGCGGCCGCATCACCAACATCACCGACTACGGCGCCTTCGTGGAGCTGGAAGCCGGCGTCGAGGGCCTGGTCCACGTCTCGGAAATGTCCTGGACCAAGAAGAACGTCCACCCCGGCAAGATCGTCTC
>NZ_DAIMHV010000030.1:0-22157 GCF_036723115.1 Phenylobacterium sp.
GTCGCCCCCCGCCCGGCGGAATAGGGGACCCGCGCCGCCCGTCCAGGAAAAAGGGCCCCTCGCCGGCTGGCGGGAGGCCCTTCGCCGTCAGAGAGCTGACGCGGCTGCTCAGGCGGCCGGCATGATCACGGTGTCGATCACATGGATCACGCCGTTGGACTGGTCGAGATCGGTGGCCGTCACCAGCGAGGTATTGCCCTGGGCGTCGGTGAGCTGCACCGCGCCATTGACCACCGAGGCGCGCAGTTCGCCGCCTTGGACGGTGGTCAGCGTGGCCGTGCCGCCGCCCGCCTCGATGGCGGCCAGGACGTCGGCGGCCTTCAGCTCGCCCGGCACCACATGATAGGTCAGGATGGCTGTCAGCTGGTCACGGGCGGTCGGCTGCAGCAGGCCGTCCACCGTGCCCGCGGGCAGCTTTTCGAAGGCCGCGTTGGTCGGCGCGAAGACCGTGAACGGACCGGGGCCCGAGAGAGTCTCGGTCAGGCCCGCAGCCTGGACGGCGGCCACCAGGGTGGTGTGGTCGGGCGAGGCCTGGGCCCCCTGGACAATGTTGGTTTCCGCGGCCGGAGCCGGGGCGGCCATGGCTTGCGCCTCGGCGGGCGGCGGAGTCTCCTGCGCCTGGCCGCAGGCCGCCAGGCCCAGCGAGAGCGCCACGGCGGAGGCGCCGGCGATGACGGTGGATTTCAGATCGGTCATGGGGTTCGTCCCTCGATTGGCGTCGCCTGGGGGGTGCGGCGACCTCGAAGCTACGCAGCCGCGCGACATCGGGACGCACCCGATCGGTCGAATTTCCGGATAGCCACCACAGGCTGCGTCCTTGTCGGTTGCGCACTGAGGGTCGGCGACCTAGGGTCCGCGCCTTTCTCAACTTCATCACGGGCGTCCGCCCATGCCGCAGATCCTGGTTCAGGACCTGGCCAAGACCTATCGCGTCGCCGAGCGCGATCCCGGCCTCATGGGCGCGGTCAAGGGCCTGTTTCATCGCCGCCACCGCACGGTGGACGCCCTCAAGGGGGTGAGCTTCAGCCTGGAGGCCGGCGAACTGCTGGGCTTCATCGGCCCCAATGGGGCGGGCAAGTCCACCACCATCAAGATCCTCTCGGGCATCCTGAAACCCGACTCCGGTCACGTGGAGGTCAATGGCCGCGTGCCCTTCGAGGATCGCATCGCCCATGTGGGCCAGATCGGCGTGGTGTTCGGCCAGCGCACCCAGCTGTGGTGGGACCTGCCGGTGGCCGAGGGCTTCGACCTCCTGGCCGACATCTACCGCGTGGCGCCGGCGCGCTACCGCACCACCCGCGACGAACTGATCGCCCTGCTCCGTCTGGAGCGGATTCTCGACCAGCCGGTGCGCCAGCTGTCGCTTGGCCAGCGCATGCGCGCCGAGATCGCCGCGGCCCTGCTGCATGAGCCCTCGGTGCTCTTTCTCGACGAGCCCACCATCGGCCTGGACGCGCCCTCCAAGCTCGCCGTCCGCGAGGTGATCCGCCGGCTGAACCGCGAGCGCGGCGTCACCGTCCTGCTGACCACCCACGACATGCACGACATCGAGGCCCTGGCCCAGCGGGTCATCGTCATCGGTAACGGCCAGGTCCTGGCCGATAGCCCGTTCGAGGCGCTGCGCGCCGGCGTCCTGGCCGAACGGCGCCTGTTCATCGACTTCGCCCACGACGCGCCCGACCTCGCCCTGGAGGGGGTGGTCGTGCGCAGCCGCGCCGGCGCGTCGCTGGAGCTGGCCTTCGATCCCGCCCGGACTCCGGCCCCGGCGCTGATCGCGGCGATCGCCGCCGAGCACGCCGTGGTGGACATCCATGTGGAGCAGCCGGCCATCGAAGAGGTCATCGCCCGCTTCTACGACCTGCACGGCGCCGGAGAGGCCTGACGCCGATGGACGCCGCCCGCCCCTATGCCGCGGCCTTCTCCAGCCGCTTCCTGCTGATGCTGCAGTACCGCGCCGCGGCCCTGGCGGGTTTCGCCACCCAGTGCTGGTGGGGCGGCATCAAGGTGATGATCTACGCGGCCTTCTTCGCCGCGGCGCCGGCCGCCGCGGCGGCCTCGCCGCTCACCCTGGTCCAGGTGATCACCTACACCTGGCTCGCCCAGGCCCTGCTGGCCATCACGCCCTGGAGCGCCGATCCCGAGGTGGCCCTGGCCGTGCGCACCGGCGCGGTGGCCCATGACCGGCTGCGGCCGGTGGACACCTACAGTCTCTGGTATGTGCGCGGCGGTGCCTGGATGGCCTCCCGCGCCGTGCCCCGCGCGGCCCTGATGTTCCTGGCCGCGGGCCTCGTCCTGCCCGTGATCGGCCTTTCGGACTGGGCCTGGAAGCCGCCGGAGAGCCTGGCGGCGAGCGCCTTCTTCGCCGCCTCCCTCGTCCTGGCCCTGGCGCTTTCCAGCGCCTTCCTGATGATCGTCAATGTGGTGGTGGCCGCCACCCTCACCGATCGCGGGGTCAATGTGCTGTTCAACGCCATGATCATCGTCTTTTCGGGTAATCTGCTGCCGCTGGCCCTCTATCCCGACTGGGCCCAGACCGCCCTGCTGATCCAGCCTTTCGCCGGCATGATGGACATTCCGTTGCGCCTCTATGTCGGGGGGCTGACGGGCGGCAGCGCCTGGGCGGGCCTCGGCCTCCAGGCCTTCTGGACGGTGGTGCTGGTGGCGGTCGGCCGGTGGGGGCTGGCCCGCGTCATGCGTCGCCTGGAAGTCCAGGGAGGCTGAGCCATGAACGATCTGCGCCTGCTCTGCCGCTATTTCGAGATCTCGATCCGCAGCCAGCTGGTCTATCCCGCCTCGGCGATCATGCTGGCCATCGGCGCCTTCGCCACCACCATCATCGACATGCTGGCGGCCTGGGCGCTCTTCGACCGCTTCGGCCAGGTCCAGGGGTGGGGGCTGGGCCACATCGCCGTCTTCTACGGCGTGGTCTCCACCAGCTTCGCCCTGGCTGACTTCATCACCCGGGGCTTCGACGTCTTCGGGACCGAGTTCGTCAAGACCGGCGCCTTCGACCGCATCCTCCTGCGGCCCAGGTCGCCCACCCTGCAGCTCATCGGCTACGAGTTCCGTCTCAGCCGCTTCGGCCGCCTGGCCCAGGCCCTGCTCGTCCTGTTCGTGGGGGCCGCTGTCGTGGGCGTGCAGTGGACCCCGGACAAGGTCCTGCTGCTGACCTGGACGATCCTGGGGGGCGTGGCCCTGTTCACCGGCCTCTTGGTGCTGCAGGCCAGCTTCGCCTTCTGGACCACCGAGAGCCTGGAGGTGTTCAACGTCCTGACCTATGGCGGCATCCAGGCCGCCCAATTCCCGCTCAGCCTCTATGCCGGCTGGTTCCGCAACTTCCTGATCTTCGTCGTGCCCTTAGGCTGCGTGGCCTATTATCCCGTGCTGGCCATCCTCGGTCAGCCCGACCCCCTCGGGGCGCCCGGCTGGTGGCTGCCGCTGGCGCCGGTCATGGGCTTCGCCTTCCTGGGCGCCAGCTTCCTCGCCTGGCGCGCCGGCATCGCCCGCTACACCTCGACGGGGAGTTGAGACCTTCTGGCGCGGAAGGGTGTTTTCGACTATATGACCATCTAGATGGTCAGGAGAAAACGATGAGCGCCGTGAGTCTGGCTGAGGCGAAAGCCCATCTCAGCGAGTTGGTGGACCGGGTGGAGGCTGGCGAGTCCATCGAGATCACCCGCCGCGGCAAGCGTGTCGCCCGGCTGACGACCACCGATCGTGCCCGCAAGGCGATCGATCTGGCCGCGCTCCAGGCGCTGACCCGTACCCTGCCCCCAGCCCCCCAGGACGCCGCCGACCTCGTCCGCACCCTGCGCGACGGCGAGCGCTATTGAACGCCTATATCGATACGTCGGTGATCATCGCGGCTCTGTCCAATGAGGCCGCAACGCCGCGGGCGCAGGCCTGGCTCGCCGAACAGAGCCCCGATGAACTGCTGATCAGCGACTGGACGGTGACAGAGGTTTCCTCCGCCCTGTCGATCAAGCTGCGGACTGGCCAGATCGACCTCGATCAGCGCGCAGCATCCCTGGCCCTATTCCGCCAGCTGGTCGCCGACAGCTTCATCCTGCTGCCGGTGACGAGCGCACAATTCCAGACGGCCGCGCGGTTCGTGGACCAGCACCAGCTCGGCCTCCGCGCCGGCGACGCCCTTCATCTGGCCTTGGCTTCAGACTCCGGCGCCATGGTCCACACCCTGGACCGCCGCCTGGCCCAGGCCGGGCCAGAGCTCGGCGTTCCCACCAAGCTTCTGGCCTGAGGCCTCCCCCTCCGTCATTCCCGGTTCTGTGACCGGACTCGCTCGAAACGCTCGCGCCCGCCAAGGGCCGGGATGCTCGCCACCAGGGCGGGCATGATGCAGGGAATGTGAGCCCGCGCCGTCAGGCTCAGCCGGATTTCACCACAAGGCGCCCAAAGGCCACCAAGACACAGCGCCAGGGCCACCTCGTCCTCGCCGACAACCTCCGCCCCGGCGGCGCGTTTGGGGCCGGCAGGAGGATCAACATGAAGCTGCTCGCCACCACCGCCCTCGCCGCCCTCGTCGCCACCGGCGCTGCGGCGCAGACGCCCGCGCCGCCCCATGCGCGCGGCTTGTCGCCCGACACGCCCTTGGTCAACATCACGACCGAGGGGCGCTCTGATCGGACGCCCGACCTCGTCATGTTCAACGCAGGGGTCGTGGCTCAGGGCGCCACGGCTGCCGCCGCCATGAGCGCCAATACCGCGCAGATGAACGCCGTGGTCGCCGCCCTGCGCAGCGCCGGCGTCGCCGAACGCGACATCCAGACATCCACGCTCAGCCTCCAGCCCACCTACCACTACCCTCCGCCGCCCCGCGACGGCGCGGCTGAGCCGGCGGTTCCCCGGCCGCCGACCATCATCGGCTATGAGGCGCGCAACACGGTCAGCGTGAAGCTGCGGCGGGTGGGAGAGATGGGCCGACTGATGGACGCCCTGGTTTCAGCCGGCGCCAACCAGGTGGACGGCCCCTATTTCAGCGTCGAGCAGCCGGACGCGGCGGCCGATGAGGCCCGCGCCGACGCCCTGCGCAAGGCTCGCGCCCGCGCGGAGCTCTATGCCCGTGAGTCCGGGTTTCGCACAGCCCGCCTGCTGACCATCAGCGAGGGGGGCGGATACTACCCGCTGCAGCGGGACCTGCAGTCCATCGTGGTGACCGGCGGCCGCGTTGGCGCGCAGATGGCGCCGCCTCCACCGCCGCCGCCTGTTCAGTCCGGAGAGGTGGCCGTGGGCGTCACCCTGTCTGTCCAGTTCGCCCTGGAGCGCTGAAGGCGAGCGCCCAACCGTCTCGGGCGGCGGGGCCGCCGGTCGAGACTCGATCACCCAGCCCACCCGGACCACGAAGGCGCTGCGCCGGGCGCGGCCCCTTCGTGTCCTTCGTGCGCTTCTTGGTGACCCCTCGATCTACTCCGCCGCCATCAGCACGCGACCGGCGGTGAAGGAGGTCTTCTCCGCCAGGGCGGCCTTGGCCGCCTCATATTCCTCGGCGAGCCTCGCCACCAGTTCGCCGGCGCCCAGGATCTCGTCGATGGCGCCGATGCCCTGGCCGCAGCCCCAGATGTCCTTCCAGGCCTTGGCCTTGGTGTTGCCGCCAGAGCCGAAGTTCATCTTGGACGGGTCGGCTTCCGGCAGATTGTCGGGGTCGAGCCCCGCGGCGATGATGGAAGGCCGCAGATAGTTGCCGTGCACCCCGGTGAAGAGGTTCGAATAGACGATGTCCTCGCCGGAGCTGTCGACGATCATGTCCTTGTAGCCCTGGGCGGCGTTGGCCTCCTTGGTCGCGATGAAGGCCGAGCCGATATAGGCCAGGTCCGCCCCCATGGCCTGGGCGCCCAGGATGGCCGCGCCATTGGCGATGGCGCCCGAGAGCGCGATGGGGCCGTCGAACCAGGTGCGCAGTTCCTGGATCAGGGCGAAGGGCGACAGCGCCCCGGCATGGCCGCCGGCCCCGGCCGCCACAGGGATCAGGCCGTCGGCGCCTTTCTCCACCGCCTTGCGGGCGAAGCGGTCATTGATGATGTCGTGCATGATGATGCCGCCATAGGCGTGCACCGCCTGGTTCACATCCTCCCGCGCCCCCAGCGAGGTGATGATGATCGGAACCTTGTACTTGGCCGCCATCTCCACATCGTGCTCCAGCCGGTCGTTGGTCTTGTGCACGATTTGGTTGACGGCGAAGGGCGCCGAGGGCCGGTCAGGGTTCTTGGCGTCCCAGTCGGCCAGTTCCTCGGTGATCTGGGCAAGCCATTCGTCCAGCTGGCTGGCCGGCCGGGCGTTCAGCGCCGGGAAGGAGCCGACGATGCCGGCCTTGCACTGGGCGATCACCAGGTCGGGATTGGAGATGATGAACAGCGGCGAGGCGATCACCGGCAGGCGCAGGCGGTCACGGAGGATGGGCGGCAGGGCCATGGGCGATTCCTTCTTGGGCGCGCGATTGTTGTTTACGTTGTAAGCGCAAAGTCGTCGACCAAGCAAGAACCCTCCCCCGCTGCCGGGGGAGGGTCTGTTCCTGTCGTGCTTGTCGCCGTCCTAGACGGGCGGCGGACCGCCCGCCTCACGCTCGGCCTTGCGGGTCCAGCGTTCCAGCAGGCGGTGGGCGGTTTCCCGTCCGCCGAAGCCGAAGGCGATGGCCGCGGCCACCGCCGCCGAGCCCAGGATCAGGCCGAAGGCCAGGATCACGATCTCATCGGCGATGCCCATGAAGCGCAGACCCATGGCGGTGGCCAGGGCGATGGTGGCCCAGCGCACGATGGTCGCGGCGAAGCCGCCGGCCCCGCCGGTGGAGCGGTCGATCATCCGGGCCAGGAAGTTGCCCAGCAGCACGCCGATGGTGATGATCACCCCGCCGAACAGGACCTGGGCGCCCAGGCGCACCACCTCTTCCAGCATATGGGCGATGGCCAGGAAGGAGAGCAGCCGCGCGGCCTCGATGGCCGAGAACAGCATGATGGCCGCAAGCACCAGGCGGGCGACCACCTTGGACGGCGTCAGGCCCATGGGCGGAGCGGCCGGCGCCAGCGGATCAACCGCCGGCCCCGCCGGCGGCATGGCCGGGGGAATGGAGGACGCCGCCGTGGGAGAAGCCTGACCCACCGACCACAGGCCCTGGAGGCTGCGGTCGAAGCCGAGGGAGGGCAGGATCTGCTCCACCAGGCTCGCCACCCACCGGCCGATGACGAAGGCGATGGCCAGGACGATGGCCGCGGCCAGCACCCGCGGAATGGCGTCCAGCACCACGGCCAGCACGGCCACGGCCGGGGCGGAGATGGCGGCGATGCCCAGCTGCTCCAGAGCCGCGATGGTCACCGGGATGATGATCAGGACGAAGACCAGCAGGCCCGCGGTGCGGCCCAGGTTCGCCGCCCCGGTCAGGCGTCCGAGACCGGCGCGCTCCAGCCACAGATCGACCCGGGCGGCGCCGAGCGCGGCCTCCACCACGCGCCGCGCCAGAGTGGCCACCACCAGGCCCACGAAGAAGATGACGGCGGCGCCGATCAGGTTCGGCACATAGGCCAGCACGCCCATGGTCAGGGCGTTGAGCGGACCGACCACGCCGGTGAGCTGCAGGACGCTGAGGGCGGCGATCACGCCGATGAGCAGCACCAGCCAGTAGCCCAGCTGACCCAGCTGATAGCCCAGGGTCTCCTTGGGCGGACGCTCGCGATTGTGGCTGGCCGCGCCCGGAAACCGGTCGATCAGCTTGGCCATGCCCCACTGGACGGCCTTGGCGACGAAATGCGCCACCACGATGATCAGCAGCGCCGCCAGTATCCGTGGCCCCCAGAAGGCCAGCAGATCCCCGGCGCGATATAGGTGAATGTTGTCCATGCGACTCCCCAGTGCAGTTTGACCCTGGGACAACAAACCGCCTGGCTTGGCCGTTCCCAGAAACTGGATCAGGGCGCCGTCGCGGCGCCCTTGACGCTGGCGCGGACGGCGGCTCATCACAGGGGCGATGGTTCAGACCGATGCTCTCTCCGTGAC
Organism: Phenylobacterium sp.; assembly: GCF_036723115.1. GTDB lineage: Bacteria > Pseudomonadota > Alphaproteobacteria > Caulobacterales > Caulobacteraceae > Phenylobacterium. The sequence goes on from NZ_DAIMHV010000030.1 coordinate 8,002, forward strand.
CTTCGCGCCGGCGTCCGCTGAGGACTGGCGCGCCCTGGTGGCCAAGACTCTGGGCGACAAGCCCATGGAAGGCCTCGCCTCCCAGACGGTGGAGGGGTTGGCTATCGCCCCCCTCTATGAGACCGGCCCCTGGCCGCCCGCGCCCACCCGGCCCTTCGACGCCGAGCGCGCCTGGGACGTGCGGGTGGAGGTGCGCCATCCGCAAGCCGCCGCCGCCCGCGCCCAAGTGTTCGAAGCGCTCGAGGGCGGGGCGGCCTCGATCCTGCTGCGGCTGGATCCGACCGGTGAAACCGGCGCGGCGGTGGGATCGCCTGAGGCCCTGGCCGCCCTGCTGGACGGGGTGATCCTCGAGGCTGCGCCTGTGGCCCTGGACGCCGGATTCCTGGGGGTGGCCGCCGCCGACTGGCTGAGCGCCGCGGCCAAGGCGTCCCCGGGCGCCCTGCTGCAGTTCCACCTGGACCCGCTCAGCGCCTTCGCCCGCGCGGGCGAGAGCCCCGGCCCCATCGAAGCGCATCTGTTCGCCGCCGCCGGCGCCGGCGCCCGCCTGGCCCAGGCCTATCCCAAGGCTCAGCTCTTCCTGGCCTCAGGCCAGGTGTCCCACGAGGCAGGCGCGGGCGAATCCTTCGAGTTGGCCTTCGCCCTGGCCGCCGCCCTGGCCTACGCCAAGGCCCTGGTGCGGGCGGGGCTCGCCCTGGAGGAGGCCTTCGGCCGCATCACCCTGGGCCTGGCCGCCGAGGCCGACTACTTCCTGACCATCGCCAAGCTGCGGGCCGCCCGCCTGGCCTGGGGGCGGATGACGCAGGCCTGCGGGGTCACGGTTCCGGCGCGGATCGAGGCCCGTTCCTCGGCCCGGATGCTCACCCGACGCGATCCCTGGACCAACATGCTGCGCCTGACCGCCGCGGGCTTCGGGGCGGCCGTGGGCGGCGCCGACGCCGTCGTCCTGGGCTGCTTCACCGACCCCCTGGGCCATCCGGCCGACCTCGCCCGCCGCCAGAGCCGCAACACCCAGCTCGTCCTGATGGAGGAGGCCCACATCGGCCGGGTGGCCGACCCTGCGGCCGGCGCCGGCTATGTGGAGGCCCTGAGCGATCAGATCGCCCGGGCCGCCTGGTCGGCCTTCCAGGTGATCGAGGGCATGGGCGGCGTCGTCACGGCCCTCACCAGCGGCCACGTGGCCGCCGAGGTGGAGAGCGCGCGGACCGCCCGCGCGGCGGCGGGTCCGCCGAAGATCGTCGGCGTCACCGCCTTTCCCCCCGCCAAGGATGAGCCGGTGGAGCTGGAGACCGCCGAAGCCGCCCCGGTGGACGCCCCCTCCCCGCGCCTACCCGGACCGGACGGCCGCTGCCCGCCGCTTTCGCCCCTCCGCATCGCCGAGCCGTTTGAGAGCGAGGCCGCCCAATGAGCGCCTTTCCCGACTTCACCGCCGTCGCCTTTGACGGCCCGGCCGCCGCCGCCGCCGCCGCGCCTGCGGGAGACCCCTGGACTACGCCCGAGGGGATCGCCGTGCGCCCGGCCTATGGGCCCGCCGATCTGCAGGACCTGAGCGGCCTGGACAGCTATCCAGGCCTGGCTCCCTTCCTGCGGGGGCCCTATCCGACCATGTACGCCACCAATCCGTGGACCATCCGCCAGTATGCGGGCTTCTCCACGGCCGAGGATTCCAACGCCTTCTACCGGCGCAACCTGGCCGCCGGTCAGAAGGGTCTGTCGGTGGCCTTCGACCTGGCCACCCACCGGGGCTATGATTCCGACCACCCGCGCGTGCCCGGCGATGTCGGCATGGCCGGGGTGGCCATCGACTCCATTCTGGACATGCGCACCCTGTTCGACGGCATCCCGCTGGACGAGATGAGCGTCTCCATGACCATGAATGGCGCGGTTCTGCCGGTCATGGCTCTCTACATCGTGGCGGCGGAGGAACAGGGCGTGCCGACGGCCAAGCTGTCGGGCACCATCCAGAACGACATCCTCAAGGAGTTCCTGGTCCGGAACACCTACATCTATCCGCCCGCCCCTTCGATGCGGATCATTTCCGACATCTTTTCATATACTTCAACGGAGATGCCGAGGTTCAACTCGATCTCCATCTCCGGCTATCACATCCAGGAGGCCGGGGCGACGCTGGACCTGGAACTGGCCTATACCCTGGCCGACGGGATCGAATATGTCCGCGCTGGCGTCGCGGCGGGCATGAGCGTCGACAAGTTCGCCCCGCGCCTGTCCTTCTTCTGGAATGCGGGCATGAACGCCTTCATGGAGATCGCCAAGCAGCGCGCCGGCCGCCTGCTCTGGGCCGAGCTGATGAAGGCCCATTTCGATCCCAAGGACTCCCGCTCGCTCTCGCTGCGCGCCCACACCCAGACCAGCGGCTGGAGCCTGGCGGCCCAGGACGTCTTCAACAATGTCGCGCGCACCTGCGTGGAGGCCATGGCCGCCACGGGGGGGCAGACCCAGAGCCTGCACACCAACTCCCTGGACGAGGCGCTCGCCCTTCCCACCGACTTCTCCGCCCGCATCGCCCGCAACACCCAGCTCTTCCTGCAGCTGGAGAGCGGCCAGACCCGGGTCATCGACCCCTGGGGCGGCTCCTACTATGTGGAGCGCCTCACCGCCGACCTCGCCGCCCGCGCCCTGGAGCACATCGCCGAGGTGGAGGCCCTGGGCGGCATGGCCCGCGCCATCGAGGACGGCCTGCCCAAGCGCCGCATCGAGGAGGCCAGCGCCCGCACCCAGGCGCGCATCGACTCCGGCCAGCAGAGCGTGGTGGGGGTCAATCGCTACAAGCCCCGGGGGGTGGACGAGATCCCCGTGCTCAAGGTGGACAATTCCGCCGTCCGTCAGCGCCAGGCGGAGAAGCTCGCCCGCCTGAGGGCCGAACGCGACCCTCGCGCGGTGGAGGCGGCCCTGACCGCGCTCACCCACGGCGCGGCCGGGAACGGCAACCTGCTGGCCCTGTCGGTTGACGCCGCCCGCGCCAAGGCCACGGTGGGGGAGATCAGCGACGCCCTGGAAAAGGTCTTCGGCCGGCACAAGGCCGCCGCCGACGCCGTGCGCGGGGTCTATCTTCGCGAGGCCGGCCAGACCCCGGCGGCGGCCCGCGCCCGCCAGATGGTGGAGGCCTTCACCGCCGCCGACGGCCGCGCGCCCAAGGTGATGATCGCCAAGATGGGCCAGGACGGCCACGACCGCGGCCAGAAGGTGGTGGCCTCGGCCTTCTCCGACCTGGGCTTCCAGGTGGAGATCGGCGACCTCTTCCAGACCCCGGCCGAGGCCGCCGCCCAGGCGGTGGCGGAGAATGTCCATGTGGTGGGCGCCAGTTCGCTGGCCGCCGGTCACCTGACCCTGGTGCCCGAACTGAAGACCGAGCTCGCCCGTCTGGGCCGTCCAGACATCCTGGTGATCGTCGGCGGCGTCATCCCGCCGGAGGACTTCCAGGCCCTGCGCGACATGGGCGTCGCAGCCATCTTCCCGCCGGGCACAGTCATCCCAGAAAGCGCCATCGAGGTGCTCGAACGGATGAACGAGGAACTCGGCTACGCCCAGCTGAACGCGGCGCCGGGGTGAGCGGTCAGAAGCCGTTCAGCCGGCCGGCGAAATCAAGCCCCAGCCGGCTGTCGTAGGCGCGCCAGGCCAGGGTGACGAGCACGGCCCAGAGCACGCTGAAGAGTGAGCCGACGAGGAAATATTCAGCGTTCAGCTTCTCCTCCAGGTCCTTGAAGCGGGCCACGCTCTTCAGCGCCACCACGGCGACCAGCACCTCCCAAGCGCCTGCGAGAAGGCCCCCGGCGATGGCCAGCCGCTCCAGATGGCCGATCACCCGGCCCGCGCGCGGCGTCTTCGTCGATCTGTCCTCGGCCGTCTCATCCGCGCTGCGCGCGGCGCGCAGGCCGCTCCACCTCAGGAGAAGCTGGCAGGCGAGGTTGCCGCCCCAGGTCAGCAGCAGCAGCGCCACGGCCGACGCCGAGAGGCTGTGGAGCCAAGGGGCGTTCATGCCGCCGCCAGGCCCAGAGTCCGGTCGAAGCGACCGGCCATGGCCGCCAGCGCGGCCCACTGCCGGGTATAGAGATCGAACCGGCCCGCTCGACGGATCTTGTAGAGGGTCTGCACCGACATGCCTAAGCGTTGTGCGAGCGAGACGGCCGTCTCCACCTGCGACGCCAGGACCACCTCTTGCTGCCTTGGCGTCCAGCCGGCCTCAATCTCGGTCAGGCTGGCGCCCACCGCCTCCAAGAGGCCCTGAAGTTCCGGCTCGGCCAACAGTTCGAACCGGTAGGCGTTGGGGTCACGCTTGTCGTCCAGGCGGCGTCGCGCGTCAGCCAGCCCCGGGCCCATCATGTTCCAGGCCGCTATTCGGTTCACGGGCGTCTGCAGACGTGCGACCCCGAGGACGAAGCGACACTCCAATCCCGAAACGAGCAGAGCTGCGCGAAGGTCACGGATAAGCGCAAGTCCGCCCTCCAGCGTATCGCAGAGCCCCTGGAACTCGTCGCCCAGCGTGATGGTCAGGGGGGAGACGATGGCCCGCGCATGACGCTGGTTCGCCTCGCTCACGACGATGTTGAACCGCTGGTGCAGGGCGTCGATATGGGTCGCGCGCTCGCTGGACACCAGATCGCCCATCACCACCGCATGGGTCACGCGGGGCAAGGCGTCCAACAGGGTCTCAAGGGCCGCGGCCATGGCGCCAGCCTATAACGGGACAGGATCGGATGGTAGCCCAAATCAGGGCTACCTCCGAGAGATATCCCAAAAAAGGGCGAATTCCGTCCCCTAACCCCATCGCCGGCGCGCCAGCGCCAGGGTCGCGGCCAGGGCGCAGCCGGCGGCGATGCCGGCGATCAGGTCGTGGGCCAGGGTGAGGATCAGGGTGACGCCCATGACGGCGAAGCCGGCTCGGTCGGCCCGCGCCAGGTGGGCGATCTCGGCCTTCTCCACCATGTTCCAGGCCACCACGGCCAGCAGCCCGGCCAGGGCCGCCAGGGGGACATAGGCCGCCAAGGGGGCCGCGACCACCATGAAGCCCAACAGATAGAGGGCGTGCAGCATGCCGGCCACCGGAGTGCGGGCGCCGGCGCGCACATTGGTGGCGGTTCGCGCGATGGTCCCGGTCACCGGCAGGCCGCCGACGAGGGCCGCGCCCATATTGGCGATTCCCTGGGCCACCAGCTCCATGTTCGACCGGTGCCGCCGCCCGGTCATGCCGTCGGCCACCACCGCCGAGAGCAGGCTCTCGATGGCCCCCAGCAGGGTGAAGGCCAGGGCCGCGGGCAGGACAGCGGCCACCTTGGCCAGGGCCAGGTCCGGCAGGTGCGGGCTCGGCAGACCGCGGGGAATGGCCCCGAACTGCGAGCCGATGGTGGCCACCGGCAAGGCCAGGGCATAGGTCAGGACCGACGCCGCCGTCACCGCGATGAGCAGGGCCGGCCAGGCCGGGCGCCAGCGGCGGATCGCCAGGATCAAGGCCACGACCCCGGACGCCACCAGGGCGGCCGTCGGGGTGGCCGTGGGCAGGGCTGAGGCCAGGGCGGCGAGCTTGGGTCCGAAGGCCGCCGGCTCCGGCCCGGCCAGGGAGAGCCCCAGGAAGGCTGTGACCTGGCTGGCCAGGATCACCGCGGCGATGCCGGCGGTGAAGCCGACGGTGATGGGGGCGGGGATCAGGCGCACCAGGGCGCCCAGGCGCAAGGCTCCGCCCACCGTCAACATCAGGCCCGAAAGGAAGGTGGCCAGCACCAGCCCCTCCACCCCATGGGCCTGCACCGTGGCGGCCACCAGGACGATGAAGGCGCCCGCGGGGCCGCCGATCTGAAAGCGGCTGCCGCCCAAGGCCGACACGAGGAAGCCGCCGATGATGGCCGTATAGAGCCCCCGCTCCGGCCCCACCCCCGAGGCGATGGCGATGGCCATGGACAGCGGCAGGGCGACGATGGCCACCGTCAGGCCGGCCACCGCATCGGCCCGCAGGTCGCTGGGCCCATAACCCGCCCGCAGCAGGGTCAGGAGCTTGGGCTGATAGAGGTCCGGCGCCTTAGGCAGGTCCGTCATGGCGTTTTGGGGTCAGGGCGGCAGGGCGGCCGTCGTCTCCCGCCCTATAGCGGCTCGCCCGCCGGCTGCGCCAATCAGACCTGATGTCAGATCTTTACACGCCCGCGACCCTTGGCCTCCCGCCGCCGACGGCGGTCCCAGCTGTCGGGCAGGACCGACGGGCCGTGGCGGGCCTCGATATCCTTCTGCAGGGCCTTGGCCGCCATCAGGTGACCGGGGAACAGGGTGTCCACCGTCCAGCCGACGATGGGCACAGTGGAACTGGCGGAGTCCACGGCCAGATAGGCGGCCATGCGTCCCAGGGTGACGATGGAGGCGCCGGCCTTCAGACCCTGGAACAGCAACAGCGCGCCGGCGCCCACGCTGTAGACCGTGCCGGCCACCGGCGCCCAGGCCAGTATGCCGTCCAGGCCCAGGCCAAACGGGCCGACGCCCACCAGCCGATCCGACAGGCGCTTGATCCGCTCCGCCGCCCGCCAGGCTTCATGCGCGCTTTCCTTGGAGACCGCCATGAGCGCCTAACGCCTCTTCGCTTCACAAGCTCCGCCGGACGGGAACCTCATCCCAGGAACACCACCCGGCGGCGCTCCTTGCCCTCCTTGATGCGGGCCAGGATCTCCCGGTACTCCGGAGTCGAGGTCACATCCTTGCGGGCGCCTTCGAAATAGATGGTCTCTTCCATGTGCTTGAGCATCAGGTCGGCCGCCCATTTGTGGCCGGAGAAGAGCATGTCGGCGAGCTTGCCCAGCCCCCCCGGCACCGGGGCGATGCCGATGGCCAGATCGGCCAGCAGCACCATCGCCGCCTCCAGCAGCACCATGGGCGCGCACCGCGCCCGCAGCCCGTCCAGCAAGAGGACCAACCCGGCGCCGAAGCTGTAGAGCCCGCCGGCCCAGGGGATCCAGGTCAGCAGGCCGTCCAGGCCGACCCCCACGGGGCCGATCTTGATGACATTGTCCGACAGCCGCTTGGTCCGCTCGATGCTGGCGCGGATGTTGTGCAGATCAATGTGTGATCGGGCGAAGATCATGCGGCCCCCCGGCGGCGAGAAGCGCCACTGTGAACCATGCACGGTCAAGCTTGAAGAGATGACGACGCCTTTTCGCGCAATGGGGGCCAAGCCCCGGCGCCGCCCTCGCCCGGCGCGCGATTCCGCATCGCAGGCGACACAGATTAACCTTATGACTCCCCCATGGCCCGCGAACCCGACATCCTGATCGTCACCACCGACTTCATCGAAGGCCGTCCCGTGCGACAGCACCTGGGCATGGTGTCGTCCCAGGCGATCCTGGGCGCCAATGTGGTTCTCGACCTCATGGCCGCCCTGCGCGACTTCTTCGGCGGGCGATCCAAAAGCTATGAGCGGGTGCTGGCGAGGGCGCGGGCCGACGCCCTGGAGGGCCTGGCCCGGGAGGCTCGCGAGATCGGAGCCAACGCCGTGATCGGCGTCGACCTGGACTACCACGCCATCGGCCCCAATGGTCAGATGCTCATGGTGGCGGTCAACGGCTCGGCGGTGGTGCTTTAGAAACCTTGTCAGGACCCGCCTCCACCTCGCAGCCCTGAATGGGCTCAGCCTCCTCCGCGCGCGTCCCCGCTTCCCTTTACAGAGAGCAACCGCAACCTATGTATCGCGAATGTCGATACACGGGGTTCGCCATGCGCGTTCATGTCAAGAAGTGGGGCAATAGCGCCTCGGTCCGCATCCCGGCGCCGGTGATGGAAGCCGCGGCGCTCCGCATCGATCAAGCCGTCGATGTGCGAGAAGAGGGCGGGCGGGTGATCATCGAGCCGGTCGCAGCCGCCAGCTACGATCTCGACGACATGCTGGCGAAGTTGACCCCCGACACCTTTCCGGAGGACATCGACTTCGGCGGCCCCGTGGGTGAGGAGGCTTGGTGAGCCGCTATGTTCCCGATCGTGGCGACATCGTCTGGCTCCAGTTCGATCCGCAGGCGGGCCACGAGCAAGCCGGGCATCGTCTCGCCCTGGTGCTGTCGCCAGCCCGCTACAACGCGGCCAGGGGCATGTTGATCTGTTGTCCGATGACATCGCGGATCAAGGGCTATCCGTTCGAGGTCGTGGTCACCGAGGATCCGCCAAGCGCGGTGTTGGCCGACCAGATCAAGAGCCTCGACTGGCGTGCGCGCCACGCCACACGAAAGGCGAAGGCGCCGCCCGAGGTGGTCGCCGAAGTCCAAGGAAAGATCAGCGCGCTGATCGGAACCTGAGGGCTTGGGAACCGTCGCCGCGGGCCGGCCGCGGGGCATAGAGACTCATCCTCAGGCCGGCAGGAGGATCTGCTGGGCGCTGGCTTCGGCGATCAATCGGTCCTCCGCCTGGATGAAGCGGGCGCGAACGCTGATCAGCTGTCTTGTGTGGGCGATGACTTCGGCGCGGATGAAGACCGGCGCATCGCGGCCCACGCGATAATAGGACACATTGAGCTGGGTGGTTCGATAGGTGCGGTCGTCGGGAACCACCGTCATCGCCGCAAAGGCCAGGGCCTGATCGGCGAGGGCTGCGATGTAACCTCCGAACAGAGACCCGTCGGCGGTGGCGAGCGCTGGATCAGGCCGCCAGGTCTTTTCGATCCAGCCCTCTCCCCAGGCGTCCAGCAGGCCGAGCTTCAACTGCTCGACGATGGGGGGCGTCGGGCCCTGCCCCGACACAATCTCTTCAAGGCGCGCTTTCGCCCAACCCATGATGCTCTCCTGGCTTCAGATGGCTCGGCTCAGGCTAGTGTGGACGGCGCTCGGGCCTTACTCGGCTTAGGACTTGCGGCCGCCCGGCGCGGGGAGATCTGATAAACCCATGGAAATGTTGCGAAAGCCGCCTCTCCAGGATCGCGCCCAGGTCACAGTCGACACAATTCTCGAAGCTGCGGCTCAGCTTCTGGAGCTGCGCGGCGAGGTGGGATTCAACACCAACGCCGTGGCCGAGCGGGCGGGTGTCAGCATCGGGACCCTCTATCGCTATTTCCCCGACAAGCAGGCGCTGATGCTCGCCCTGGCCGATCGGGAGAGCCATCTTCACGGCGAGGAGATTCAGCGCCTGCTGGCCGCCAGGCCGGCGGACATGGCGCTGGACCGGGCCTTGATCCGCGCCTTCATCGGCGCCTTCGCCGGCCGCAGGCAGGCCCGCAGGATCGCCATGGCCCACTGGTTCGCCCACGCCCCGCCCGAGGCCCTGGCCGGGCGCTACACAGCCTTGGCCCGCGCGCTCTGCACCCTCGACGAAGGCCTCACGCCCCTTCGCGCCTTCGTCCTGACCCGAAGCCTGCATGGGGTTCTGCGCGCCGCGGTGCTGGAGGACGGAGACCTCCTGACCGACCCGGCCTTCGAAGACGAAGTCGTCCGCCTGTCCCGCGCCTATCTGGCCGCCGCCCCGTCACCTTGAGCGCCGCCTTGGAAGCGCCGGCTTCACTTGAGGTTTGGCGCCGCCGCGCGGGGGGCTCGACGGCGCGCGGGGTTTCCCGGGAAGACCTACAGCCGCCCCTCGGCGATCAGTTTCGCAAGGGCCTCATCAACCCTGGTTTGCCAGCCCGCCCCGGTGGAACGTAGGTGACTGAGCACCGCGGGCCGAAGCCGGATGCTCACCGGCTCCTTAGGCTCCTCGGCCTTCGGCCGCCCAGGCGCCCGCCTGGCGCTTTGCATGAAGGCCGCGCCCAAGGCCTCGCCTGCTGGCCGAGCGCGCGCGAAGAACGCGTCATCAAGCTCCGGAGACTCTGCGTCGATCATCTCAGGATTGGGTCACTTGGGCATATTTCCTGGCCTCTCTCCTGTTCGCCTTCCGGAAGCTGATGACGCGAATGCCGCCATGGGTCCTCGTAAACACCAGCACGAACAGGCGACACCAACCGCGGCGTCAGAGTGCGACCTCAGCCCGCCGCGGGCCTCACATCATGTCGCCGGCCGCGGCGTCCAGCAGCAGGAAGACCCGGCCGGCGTCGGAGGCCAGCAGGGTGGCCACCATGAAGCCTTCCTGGTCGCGGTCCACCGCCTCTTCCAGCATGCCGCGATAGCGCGCCAGATAGGCGCCGGCCTCGGCCTTCAGCCCGTCGTCGGTGAAGAGGCGTCGGGTCAGGCGGCGGGTGGCGGCCGGGGCCAGCCGGCGGACCACCTGGCGGGCGCCTTCCAGGTCGCCGGTCTGGACAGCGGCGCCGATCTCCTCGATCCGCCCGCGGGGCAGGAGCGCGCCGGGGTCGATGCCCATCTCGACGATGTCGGCCAACAGGGCCGCCTCCCGCCGCTCATCGGTGGGCCGGGCTCTCGCCTGCGGGGTGTCGATGGACGCCAGCAGGTCCTTCCAGGTCAGGCCGTCGCCCTCCTCGGGCGCCTCGGGCTCGGCGGCGGCCGGCGGGCCGCCAGCGGCCTCGAACAGGTTGGAGAATTCCTCATCCGTGGCCGTGGGCGTCAGGCGCAGGCGCGGACGCAGGCCCGCCTCCTGGGCGCTCAGCCGTCGCTCCTCCCGAGGCGCGCGCTCCGACAGCTCCAGCGGCTCGTCCAGGGGCGAAGGCGGCGAACGCGGCTCCTCCCGCCGGGGCGGCTCGCGATAGGTGGGCGGCCGCAAGCCCGTCTCGCGGCTCGTCTCGCGCGGCGCAGGCTCGCGCGCCAGGGGGCGGCGCTCCCGGGACGGGGTCGGCGGCAGGCCCGCGCCCGTGGCCAGGCCCTGGCTGGCGGTGGTGGCCACCGAGCCCATCAGACGCACCGCTTCGCTGAGCATCTCGTAATTTCGGCTGACGCGCTCCTGGAAGGCCGCGTCGATGGCCTGGGTCTCTTCCGCTGCCTGACGGGCCTGGTCGAGCAGACCTTCGATGTTCTCGGCCACGGCCTCGCGCACGGCCCGGGCCTGGCGCTCGGCGCTGGCGGGCAGTTCGGCGGTGCGGGCGTCCAGCTCGGCGAACAGGTCCTGAAGATCCTGCAGGGTCTGGCGGGCGGCGGCGGCGCCGGCCTCCAGCTTGCGGGCGGTCAGGGCGCCGGCCTCATCCACCAGGCTGGCGGAGCGCTCGATCAGGGCGCGCGCCTCCTCCAGGCGGCCTTCGAACACCTGGTCGGCCTTCTGACCGGCGGCGAAGGCGGCTTCGGACAGCTGGTCCACCTGCTGGCGGGCGGCCTGGCCATGGCGTTCGGCCGCCGCGCGGGTCTCCTCTGCGGCGTCCAGCAGGGCGGTGATGGCCGCCCGGGTCTCGCGCTCCAGACGCGCCCGCTCCTCCGCGGCCATGTCTGACAGCTCGCCCCAGGACTGGCGGATGGACTGGCCGAAGGCGTCCCGTTCGCCGTGGGCGGCCTCGGCCAGATCGCGGAACTGCTCGCTGGCCTCGGCCACGAGGTCGCGCAGCACCTGGGCCCCGCGCATGGCCCGGTCGCCCATCTCCACGGCCGACAGCCGCGCCTCCGACAGGAATTCCGAGAGCTTGGCCGTGTGGGTCTCGGCCTCGGCGGCGAAGGATTCCTGGTCGGCGCGCAAGCCATGCGCCAGGGCCACCAGGGCCGCCCTCTGCTGGGACAGCCCCGTCTCGGCCGCGCCCACCTGCTCGGCCACGCCTGCGCCGGCGGTCTCCAGCCGGGCGATCTGGCGGGTGAGGTCCTCGGCCGCCACGCGGGCCACATCGCTGGTCTCCCCGGCGGCGGCGGCCAGATCGGCGGCGCGGGCGGCCAGCGAGGCCTCGGCCTCCCTCAACTGCGTTTCCGCCAGGTCGGAGGCCTCAGCCACCATGCGTGCCTGGCGGGTGATGGCGTCGATGACGGCGGTGGACTGGGCGTCCAGACCCTGGGCCAGCGCCTGCATCTGGCCGCGCTCATCCGATAGCGCCCGGGTCAGGCCCTCGGCCGTGCGGGCGGAGCTGGCGGCGGCGGCCACCAGCTGCTCGGTCTCGGCGGCCAGGGCCGCACGCAGGGCCAGCAGGGTCTCACGCGCCTCCTGCGCGGCCTCGCCGGCGCGGACGATCTCCTCGCGCACCCCCTGGGCCACGTCTCCCGCCCGACCGGCGGCCAGCAGGGCGGGCGTCAGCATCTCGTCGGCCATGGCCTGGGCGCGCCGGGCCTCGGCCGCCAGCTTCTGCCCCTCGCGCACCGCATAGGCGGCCACCCAGACCAGCACCGCCGGCGCGATGGCCAGGAGGGCGAAGACCCCCAGGGCGAAGACGTCGTTCTGGAAGGGCACCACCTCCCCGCGATAGCCCCAGGCATAGGCGATGGGGGCCAGCGCCCACAGGGCCGACAGCGCCGCAGCGCCGCCATAGACGGGCCAGGCCGGGGGCGCGGCGTGGGCCTTGCGGGCTTCGCGCGCGGCGCGCATCTCGTCCAGGCTGGCCGTGGTCGCCACCTCGCCGCGGGGGGCGGTCACATGGCCTTTGGAGGCCGGGTCGGCCAATCGGATGGCGTCATCCCCCGCCAGTTCGCCGCCAAGCCTCAGCGGGTCGGAGCCTGCCGCGGGCTCGCCCGGCGCCTCGGCCAGATCGAGATCATCATCGGGCGGCAGGTCCAGCGCCGAGGGGGCCTGCGCCTCGTCCGGCTCGACCCCGGTGTCGGGTGACGTCTCGGCCGCAGCCTCGTGCGCGCCCTCCTGCGGGCCGTCGCCGAGGTTTCGGAAATCAAACGGCTGGCGCCGGTTCCTGATCTTCATCTACGGCCCTGCACAAGCGGCCAACACGCCCCGCGCGCGCCTCTGAGGGACCAAGGTTCGGTCCGCGCGCCTCATAACGCAACGATTATCGCTGATCGGACGAACCGCAAAGGCTGTCGGCGGCATTTCCCGCCGGGGCGTGACGATTGGCCCTGCTCCTCCCCCATCGGGCAGACGGGCAGTCGGCCGGTCTGCGGCGCTCTAGACCCGCGCCACGAAGCTCGTGGGCGCAGAATCCGGACAGGGCGCGCCTGTCGTGGCCACCCCATGGACCATGGGCGCCGGCCGGGTGCGCGCGACCTTGCGCTCCACCGCAGCCGGGCGCTCCAGCTGCTGTGGTTCGATCACCACGCCGAAATGCGAATAGGCCGCCGCGGTGGAGTGCATCACCACGGTGGCCACGATCTCTGTCAGGGATTGCATCGGATCCTCTCCCGTCACCGATACGACTCTTTGGTCACGCTTATCGGCCAGCCTCGGCCCGGCCGCAACACGGCGGAAGATGAAACTTCGTTCATCCAACGCCGTGTCACTGAGGGCCTGCGCCTAGTACCTTCGGCAGACCACGTCGCGCAGGACGTTGGTGGGCCCGGTATAGCGCCCGGCCCCGTCCACCGCCTGCTGCGCGCGCTGGCTGGAGTCATGATAGGCCGCGCTCCCCAGGCCCTGGGACCGGCAGAAGGCGTTAGCCGAGTCCGAACCGGCGGCGATGTCGTAGCCGTCATAGGTCGGATAGGGGAAGAAGACCGAGCGGACGCCCTCGGTGGGCCGGTACTGGTTGGGACCGCTCCAGCCCCCGCCGCCCGGCCGCCAGCCGCCGCCGCTGGGAGGCGGGCCAAAGCCGCCGCCGCCCGCATAGGCCTGGAGCGAGGTGATCCGCTCCCCCATGCCCAGGGTGTTCATGTTGGGCACGTCGCCGTTCACATCCTGGCAGCGGCCCCGATAGTCGGAATCCTCGCAGATGCGCCAGCGCCCCTGGAAGCGACCGCTCATGGCCTTGTCGTTGAAGTCCCGCGGCAGGTTGGTGGCGAAGCCGTAGATGGTGGTCTGGCGCCCCTGGAAGTTGGGCTGGTCGTAGAGCACCGCCGAGGGCTGGCGCCCGCCCCCATAGTTCTGGGCCACGGCCGCGCCCGCGGTCACGGCCAGGATCGCCGCAGCCGCGGCAAGCATCGTCTTCATCCGGAAAACCCCTCAGCAACATCCCTCGGCCTGCAACCTAGAGCATTCGTCGGCGATGTGGATGGTCCGAGACCGGAAAAGTCGCCGGTAGCAGCGCGGCCCTCATCGAACGGCGCTTTGCGACGGCGCGCGGCGAGCGCATACTGGCTCGCAACCTAAGCGGAGGCGGGGATGGGCGTCGTTTTAGGACAGGCTGTCATATTCATTCAGGTCGCCGACCGCGCGCGCGGTCTGGGCTTCTATCGCGACACCCTAGGAGCTGTGGACACTTAACGCAGCCATAGGACGATGGCGGCGAGTGTGAC
>NZ_DAIMHV010000031.1:0-21687 GCF_036723115.1 Phenylobacterium sp.
GATCCAGCCCGTCATAATAGGTGCGGTCGAAGAAGGCCTTCATCTCCCCGGAGACTGTCGCGAGGTTTTCCGGACAGGCGAACACATAGGCCGAAGCCTCGAGCAGATCGGCGGAGACAGCCTCCGTCGCCTCCACCAGCCGGACGGCGACCTCCGCCGCGGCTGTGCGCGCGGCCTCAGCACAAGCCTGAGCCATCTGGCGCGCGCCGCCTGTGCGGGAGTGAAAGACGATCAGCAGGGTCTTCATCACGACACTCTAGCGCAAGGGTCGGCGCTCGCGCGCGCCTTAGCGCCGAAAGCTGCGGAACCGCGCCTGTCGCCTGTGTGTTGTGAAGGTTCGCAGGATATCGCCGCAAGCAACCGCGCAAGGGACGCCATGGCCCAGCCTCAGATCTGGTCGCCCTATTGCGGCATAGCCCCGACGCCTCTGGAGTGGTTGGCTCGCTGGAACCTCGACCCGGTGCTGATCGCCGTCCTGGCGGCAGGCGCCCTGGCGGCCGCTCGCTTGCCCGCGCCGGAGCGGCGCTATGCGTGGGCCGCCGCCGCAGTTCTGGCGGTGCTGTTCGTGTCGCCGCTTTGCGCCCTGAGTTCCGCCCTCTTTTCCGCACGGGTCACCCATCACGTCCTCCTGGTGGGCCTGGCCGCGCCCTTGATCGCCCGAGCCCTGCAGCCCTGGACCGCGCGCCTGCCGGGCGGCCCGCTGGCCTGGACAGCGGTGCATGCGGCGATCTTCTGGTTGTGGCATGCGCCCTCGCCCTATGCCGCGGCGCTATCCAGCGACAGCCTCTACTGGCTGATGCAGCTTTCCCTCCTGGGCGGCGCAGCCGCCTTCTGGACGAGCGTTCAGCGCGCCGCGGCCCCCCTTGCCATCGGCGCCCTGTTCATCTCCATGGTGCTCATGGGCCTGCTCGGCGCGCTGATCACCTTCGCCGGCGCCCCCCTGTTCGGGCCCCATCTGGCGACCACCGAACCCTGGGGCCTGACGGGCCTGGAGGACCAGCAGCTGGCCGGCCTGATCATGTGGGCCCCGGCCAGCGGAATCTATCTGGCTGCCGCGCTGGCCCGCATGGCGCGCCTGATCGGACCCGACGCGGAGCCCGCCCGCCCATGAGCCTCGTCAAGCGCCTGCGCCAGTGGGCGCACGGCCACACCCGTCAGCGGCGCTATTCCCCCGTGGGCCAGACCTTTCACTGGACCATGGCGGCGCTGGTGGTGTTTCAGCTCTGGTGGGGCTGGCGGATGGGCCGCCTGCCAGTGGGCGGCGAAAAGCTGGAGGCCTATCAGTTGCACAGCCAGGTCGGCGCGGTGCTGCTGGTGCTGATCCTGATGCGCGGCGCCTGGCGTCTGATGGTGCCGGGACCGAAGAACGACGCCGACAAGCCCGGCTGGCAGAGGACGGCGGCCCACGCCACCCACTACGCCTTCTACGCCATCCTGCTCATCCTGCCCCTGACCGGATGGGCCATGTGGTCGGCCATGGCCGCCGAGCAGCCAATCGAACTCGCCGGCGTGGTGACCTGGCCGCTTCTGCCGCTGCACGACCTGCCCAGCGAGGTTCGCTGGCGCATCATGGATGTCGGCCGCACCATACACCTTGGCCTGGCCATCCTGCTGATCTTCCTGATCTTTGGCCATGTGGGCGCGGCGCTGAAGCACCACTTCTGGAACCGCGACGACGCTACGGCGGCGATGGTGCCGTTCCTCGATCCCCCGGAGAACCCGCGAGAACCGTCATATACGCCCCCAGATCAGCCATCTCCGCAGGGGTCAGCCGCTGGCTGACCAGCAGCATGGTGCGGCCGGAATCGTTCTGACGCCGTCCGTCGCGCCAGCGCACCAGCTGTTCGGCCAGATAGGCCGCGGGCTGCCCATGAACAGGGGGATTGCCCGGCCCGACGCCCTGCCCCGCCTCACCATGGCAGGCCGCGCAGGCCGGCAGGCCTCGCTCCGGCGCGCCCTGGTGATAGAGCTGCGCGGCGGAGGCGGAACCCTCCACCGCAGAGCCGGACATCGGCGTCTGTGGCGCCGGCAGGGCGGCGTAATAGTCGGCCACCCGGACACGCGCCTCCATGGAGAGGCCCCGCGCCACCGGTCCCATCACCGCATCGGCCCGGCGGCCGTCCGCATAGTCCTGCATCTGCTTGAGCAGATAGCCCTGGGACAGCCCCGCGAGCCTGGGCGTCATGGCGCCGTCGCCCTCCCCGGCCAGGCCATGGCAGGTGATGCAGGCGTTGATCACCCCGCGATCACCGCCGCCGAGCGCGATGACTTCTCCGGTGGCGGTGAAGGGGTCGTCCCGGCCAGGCGAATTCGGGCTGCAGGCGCTCACCACCAGGGCGCAGATCGCCGCCAGCGGAAGCTTCAGGTTTGGCGATCGCCCCGAACATTCCATCGCCAAGCGGAACCACATGGCGCGCTGAAGGTTCCAGACGGGATGGGGGAGATCAGCAACCCGCAAAGACGAGGCCTGCGCCATTGGTTGGCCGCGGTCTTCTGCCTCGGGCTTGGCGCCTGCGGGGGCGGCGCGCCCGAGCGTCAGCCGGCCGCCGGCGCTGATCCGGCGCGGGGGCTTGTCCTGGTCCAGCAGGTCGGCTGCGGCGCATGCCATATCATTCCCGGCGTCACCTGGCCCCGCGGCCGCGTGGGCCCCTCCCTCGAAGGTTTCGCCGCCCGCAGCCTGATCGCCGGCAAACTGCCCAACCAGCCCGAGCCCCTGGCCGAGTTCGTTCGCGACGCCACCGCTTTTTCCCCCCAGGGCGGCATGCCGCCCATGCCCCTGACCGAGACCGAAGCCCGCGATGTCGCAGCCTATCTCCTCACGCTCCAGCCTCGGTGAGGTCCTGGCCGGCTGGCCGCCGCCGGTGCTGGACCCCGCCGGACCCTATGCCGGCCAGATCGTGGTGCTGGCCTGGGCGCTGGCGATCATGTTCGTGGTGGTCTTCGCCGTGGTCCTGGCGGCCATAGCCGTGGCCCTGTTCGGCGATCCGAAACTGAAGGCCAGGCTGGGGGGCGAGCGCCTGGTCTGGATCGGCGGCATCGCCTTTCCAGTCGTTGTCCTCACCGGTCTTCTGGTGTGGGCTCTGATCCTCACGGCCAGCCTGACGGAGCCCATTCGCGGGGACGAACGCCGCATCCGGGTGACTGGCGAGATGTGGTGGTGGCGGGTGGTCTATCTGGACGCTGAGGGCCGCCCCGTCGCCCAGGACGCCAATGAGATTCACATCCCCGTCGGCGAGCCCGTGGTCTTCGAGCTGACCTCGGCCGACGTGATCCACAGCTTCTGGGTGCCCCGCCTGTCGGGAAAGCTCGACATGATCCCCGGGCGGATCAACCTGATGCGCGTTCAGGCCGACGCGCCCGGCGTCTATGGCGGCCAGTGCGCGGAGTATTGCGGCGGCCCCCATGCGTTGATGGGTCTGGCGGTGGTCGCCCATGAACCGGCCGACTTCCAGGCCCGGTTGGCGCGGCTGGCCGAGCCCGCCGCCCCGCCCGCTGCCCCCCGCGCCGCCCGCGGGGCCGAGATTTTCGACGCCGTGGGCTGCGGCGCCTGCCACACCATCGCCGGAACCGAGGCCAATGGCCGGGCCGGCCCTGACCTGACCCATGTGGGGGCGCGCCGCACCCTGGGCGGGGGAATCCTGCCCAACAACCACGGCGCCCTGGCCGGCTGGATTTCCGATAGCCAGACCATCAAGCCCGGCAACCGCATGCCCCCCTATCGCCAGCTGTCGGGCGCCGAACTCACCGATCTGTCGGCCTATATGGCGAGCCTCAGATGAGCCGCGAGACGGGCTTCGACCCGCGGCTGCTGGAGCGTTTTCCCGACCCCGCGCCCCGGCCGGAGGGCGAGGCGGAAGAACTGGAGCGCATGTGGGCCCGCCCGCCGGGGTGGACCGGCTGGTTCCGGGTGGTGAACAACAACTATATCGGCCCCTACTACATCGGCGCGGCCCTGCTCTTCTTCATCCTGGCGGGAATCCTCGCCCTGGTGATGCGGGTGCAGCTCGCCGCCCCCATGGCCGAAATCCTGCCGCCGGAGACCTACAACCAGTTCTTCACCATGCACGGGACGATGATGATGTTCCTCTTCGCCGTCCCGGCGGTGGAGGCCATCGCCGTCCTTCTGCTGCCTCAGATTCTCGGGGCGCGGGACCTGCCGTTTCCCCGCCTGTCGGCCTACGCCTTCTGGGCGTATCTGGCCGGCGGGCTGTTCTTCTTCTCGTCGCTGTTCTTCGGCCTGGCCCCGGACGGGGGCTGGTTCATGTATCCGCCCCTCACCAGCAAGGCCTTCTCACCGGGTCTGAACGCCGACTTCTGGCTGCTGGGCATCGGCTTCATCGAGATCTCCGCCATCGCCGGCGCCATCGAGATCCTGGTGGGGGTCATGAAGACCCGGCCGCCGGGCATGACCCTGGGGCGCATGCCCATCATCGCCTGGGCCCTGCTGGTCTTTGCGGTGATGATCCTGATCGCCTTCCCGGCCATCATCCTGGGCACCCTGCTCCTGGAGCTGGAGCGGGCGGTGAACTGGCCCTTCTTCGACCCCACCCGAGGCGGGGACCCGATGCTGTGGCAGCATCTGTTCTGGTTCTTCGGCCACCCAGAGGTCTACATCATCTTCCTGCCTGCGGCGGGCATGATGTCGATGATCATCCCCACCGTGGTGCGCGCGCCCCTGGTGGGCTACCGCCTGGTGGTCCTGGCCATTCTGGCGACGGGCTTCATCAGCTTCGGCGTCTGGGCCCACCACATGTTCACCACGGGCATGCCGCCCTTGTCGGTGAGCTTCTTCTCGGCCGCCAGCATGGCGGTGAGCGTACCGGCCGGCGTGCAGGTCTTCGCCTGGATCGCCACGGCGGGCTCGGGGAAATTCCGCTTCAACACGCCGGGCCTGTTCACGCTTGGCTCGCTGATCATCTTCACCATGGGCGGCCTGACAGGGGTGATGGTCGGCCTGGCGCCCTTCGACTGGCAGGCTCACGACACCTATTTCATCGTCGCCCACCTGCACTATGTGCTCATTGGCGGCATGGTGTTTCCGCTCTTTGCGGGCCTCTACTACTGGATTCCCCTGGTCAGCCGCCGCGCTCTGTCGGAGCGCCTGGGCAAGTGGGTCTTCTGGCTGATCTTCGCCGGGATGCACGTGGCCTTCCTGCCCATGCACCTGACCGGCCTGATGGGCATGCCGCGGCGGGTCTACACCTATCTGCCCGGGCGGGGGTGGGAGCTTCTGAACCTCATCTCCACGGTGGGCGCCTTCATCCTGGCGGCCGGCGTGGCCCTCTTCCTGTGGGATCTGGCGCGGAACTTCCGCCTGAGCATCAGCAACTCTCGCGGGGACGTCTATGGGGGCGGCACGCTGGAATGGCTGCCGTCTGGCCGGTTTGGCCTGCGCAGCATCCCGGTGGTCAAGAGCCGCTATCCCCTTTGGGATGATCCGGACCTGGGCCGTGACGTGGCCGCCGGGCGCTATCTGATGGCCGCCAACAGCACCGGACGGCGCGAAACCCTGGTCACTAGCCCCCTCAACGCCGAGCCGCACTACGTCCAGACCCTGCCTGGACCCACAGCCTGGCCTCTGGGGGCCGCCCTGTTCACGGCCGGCTTCTTCGCCCTTCTTACGGTTCAGGCCTATGGGCTCAGCCTCGTCTCCGCCGCTCTCGCCGTGCTGGCCGTGCTGCGCTGGCTTTGGGACATCGATATCCGGCCCAAGGTGGAGACCGCCCAAATCGGCGCCGGCCTGACCGCGCCCACCTATGTCACCGGCCCTGGCAGTCATGGCTGGTGGGCGATGTTCAGCGTCCTGGTGGTGGCCGGGATGATCGGGTCGCTGGCCCTGTTCAGCTACGTCTTCCTCTGGAGCCGCAATCCTGGCCTGTGGATCGCCCCGGCCGGGGGCCTGGCGCCTCTGCTGCTGCTCTGCGGCGCGGCCGGCGCCCTGGCGCTCGCGGCCCCGCGGTTGATCCGGCGCACAGACGCCTGGGCCGGAGCCGCGGCCACCGCCGCCATCGCGACCTCCATCCTCGCCCTGCTGACGGCCGCAGGCCTCGACATGGGCGCCTGGAGAAGCGTGGGCCTCGACCCCGTCGCCTCCAGCCAGGGGGCCACGGTGTTCGCCCTGATCAGCTTCCAGCTGGCCCTGGGCGGTTTCGGCCTGGTGATGGCGTGCTTCTGCGTGGCGCGCCTCGTGGCCAAGCGGTTCGACCACCGCACGCCCAGCACCGCCGACCTGGTGTGCATCTTCCTGGGCTATCTGGCGGTCCAGGGCGCGGGCTTCGCCCTGGTTCCCCGCCTCTTCCCCGGAGCTTTCTGAGATGGCGGCCTGGGTTTTCCTGCTGGGCGGGCTGAGCGTCTGGGGGACGCACTTCCTGGGGGTCTATGGGATCGCCAGCATCTTCGCCCTGGACGGCCCGGCCGCCCGCCCCGCCTCCACGGCCTGGATCGCAGGCCTCACCGCCCTATGCCTGCTGGCCAACGGCCTGCTGGCCGCGGTCCTCGTCCGGCCGGCCGCCGATCCGGAGGATCACTGGCGTCGCGCGGTGGGGCTTCTGGGCGTCGGATTCTCGACATTGGCCGTGGTCTGGCAGGCCCTTCCGGCCCTTTTTCTGGGCTGAAGCACGACCTTAGGAACCCTGTGCGACGAGGCGCCTTAATGCCGGGCACAGGAGATCAATTCATGGCCACCATCCATGGTCTGGCGCTCGACAGCGCCCCCGCCGCCGGCTTTTCCGACCCCGACAGCCTTCATCGCGGCCTCGCCCGCTGGAACCACACCCGCCTGTCGCCCACCACCCCGCGGGTGGACTGGCGGCTGCAGCTTCGCCGCGATGAGAAGATGCTGCTGCGCGAGGGTGAGTTCATCGAGGCGTTCCGCGCCCGCATCGCCGATCAGGTGGCGCAGGTTCCGCTGGATCCGGAAGGCTTCATCGCCTGGTTCGAAGAGCTCAAGGCCAGTGGGCCCGGCCAGTGGGACCCCCTGTTCGACTGGCTGGCCACGGAGGCCGACCTGGACCAGATGCGCTGGTTCCTGACCCAGGAAGCCGCCGGCGAGGCGGGCTTTGACGACCTGGTGGCCATGACCCAGGTCAAGCTGCCGGCCCGCCCCAAGCTGGAACTGGCCCGCAACTATTGGGACGAGATGGGCCGCGGGAACATGGGCGGCATGCACGGCCCCATGCTCGACATGACGGTGGCCGGCCTGGAACTGACCCCCACCATCGAGAGCACGCTCTGGCAGTCCCTGGCGTTGGCCAACACCATGACCGCCTTCGCCACCACCCGGCGATACGCCTTCCATTCGGTGGGCGCGCTGGGCGTGGTCGAGCTGACCGCCCCTACCCGCGTGGCGTCGGTGGCCGCGGGCCTCAAGCGCCTGGGACTGGCGCCCAAGCTGCGCAAGTATTTTGATCTCCACGCCGTGCTCGATGTGGAGCATTCCAAGGCCTGGAACGCCGAGGCCCTGGTTCCCCTGGCCGAAACCATGCCCGAAGTGCTCCCGGCCATCGCCGAGGGCGCATTGATGCGGCTGCTCTGCGGTCAGCGGTGCTTCGAGGCCTACCGCGCGGTGCTGTGGGCCGAGGCCGAGGTGCGTCAGCCCGCGCCGCTGCTGCGGCAGGCGGGCTGAGACGGTCTATTCGCCGCCCTTCGCGGACTTGCGATAGTCCAGCGGCGGCGCACGGTCTCCCACCATGGCCTGATAGGTGAAGTCCTCACCCCGCCTTGTGGTCAGCTCGGCCTGAGCGGCGGCCACGAGGTCGGGCTCAGTCAGCAGGCGCGCCCCGGCCAGGGCCAGTGTCTTGGCCGCCACCACCGCGCCCTTCGCGCCGATGGAGGTTCCCCCGGCGGCCACCGCCTGCCAGCTGTGGGCCGGCGTTCCGGGCACCCAGGTCGCAGCCACCATGCCAGCGGTGGGCGTCACCCAGCTGACATCGGCCACGTCGGTGGAACCACCGCCCCCGCCGCCGACGGAATAGGCGCCGATATCGCTGACCGGGGCAGGCTTGCGGCCACTGGGCAGCTGTGCGGTCATGGCCTGGGCGAAGGCGATCTCGTTGGCGTCCCATTCCGGAGGACCGACCTCGCGCAGCGCCTGGTCCATCACCTGGCCCAGGGTGTCGTTGACCAGCATGTTGTAGACCCCGCCGGTCTGCTCGAAGCTGCCAGTGGTCTCGGTGGCCAGGGCGGCGCCTTCGGCGGCCTTCTGCATGCGGGCGAAGACGTCGCGCACCACCCGCGGATCGGCGTGGCGGACATAGTAATAGACCTCGGCCTTGTCCGGCACGACATTGGGGGCGTCGCCCCCGTCGGTGATCGCATAGTGGATGCGCGTGCCGTCGGGCACATGCTCGCGCATATAGTTCATCGCCACATTCATGATCTCCACCCCGTCCAGGGCCGAACGGCCCCGGAAAGGTGCGGCCGCGGCGTGGGCCGAGGCGCCGGCGAAGCGGAACTTGCCGGAGATATTGGCCAGGGAGACGGTCTGGGCCGCATTGTTGCTGTCGCTGGGGTGCCAGTGCAGCGTCGCGTCCACGTCGGCGAACAGGCCCTCGCGGACCATATAGACCTTGCCCGACCCGCCCTCTTCGGCGGGCGTCCCATAGACGCGGATCTCGCCGGGGACATTGTTGGCCTTCATCCAGGCGGCCAGGCTCTGGGCGGCGGCCACAGACGCCGCGCCGAAAAGATGGTGGCCGCAGGCATGGCCGGCGATCTGGTCAAGGATGGGCGCGCGCACGGGCCGCGCCTCCTGGGCGAGTCCCGGCAGGGCGTCGAACTCCGCCAGGATGGCGATGACCGGCCCCTCGCCGGTCTTGAAGCTGGCCACGAAGGCGGTGGGCATGCCGGCCACGCCCGGCTCGACCTTGAAGCCCGCCTTGCGCAGTTCCGACTGCAGCAGGGCCGAGCTCTTCGTCTCCTGATAGCCCACCTCGGCATAGCCCCAGATGGTCTGGGCGACCTGCGCCATGCGCGGCGCGCCCTTGTCCACGGCCCTGATCAGGGCGGCCTTGTCCTGGGCGGTGATTTCGGCGGCGGCTGAGCCGGCCAGCGCCCAACCCAGGCTGGCGGCGCCCAGCAGCAGCGACTTCAGAGGAAACGGACGCATGGGCGACTCCACTTCAGAATTGGGGGCTCCGGCTCGAAGGCGCCCCGGAGCCAGGCGCAATGTCCGGGCGGACCAGAAGGTCCGCCCGGCGCAGGGTCAGAAGCTCTTGCGAACGCTCACGTACCAGTAGCGGCCGTAGGGCGTATAGAGTTCTGCCAGATAGCCATCCGCGGCAAGAGGCGGCTTCTCGTCGGTGATGTTGCGCACCCCCACCCGCAGGCGGGTGTCGGCCGCCAGGCCCTCGGAGAAGTCATACTGACCGTAGAGATTGCCGGTGATCTGGCTGTCCACGATCCAGGGGCTGCCATTGGCGTCCACCAGGTCGAAGTCCTGCACGTCGCCCACATACTGGGTGAAGGCGCCCAGGGTGAACTGCTCGTAGCGCCAGGTGGCCGAGGCCGACCACTTCCACTCCGGCCGGCCGCCGTCGCGAACAAGGTCGCCGCCGCCGCCGATGTTGAAGCCCGCATTGATCTGGCCGGCGGCCTGGGCGTCCAGCAGGGTCTGGATGTCGTCCGAAGGCTGGCGATAGAACTTCAGGAGGTGCGCCGCATTGGCGCTGACCGAGAAGTCGCCATAGCGGGTTCCACGCAGGCTCCAGGTGGCGCCGAAGTCGATGCCGCGAGCTTCCTGCGGCAGCAGGTTGCGGTACTGGTCGGTGACGTAGAGAACCTGTCCCACAGGATCGAGGCCGGTTCCCGCGAAGGCGGCGATGTCGTCCGGCGTCGGCGCGGCGCGGACCACGGCCGGATTGGTCGAGCCCTGGACCCGCATCAGATAGTCCAGGGTCAGGGCGTTGCCCTCGCCGAACAGGCCGACGATGCCTTGCTGCTTCACGCGCCAGTAGTCGACGGTGAAGACGAAGTTCCCCACGCCCGGGGGCAGGAACTGCGGTTCGAACACCGCGCCCACCGCCCAGGTTTCCGACTCCTCCGGGCGCAGGTCGGGGTTGCCCGCCCGGCGCGCCGTGGTGCTGCCCGAACGCGAGCAGGCCGAGAAGCTGGTGATCCGGCCCGCCCGCAGGTCGGCTTCACAGCGCACATAGTCCGTGCGGGTGTTGGAGCGCGTCACCAGGGTGGCGTTCACCTGCTCCAGATTGGGCGCCTTGAAGCCCTGGGCCCAGGAGCCCCGCAGCCGCACGCCGTCGATGACGTCCCAGGCGAAGGCCGCCTTGGGCTTGGCCACCGAGCCTGCGTCGCTGAAGTCCTCGTAGCGGCCGGCCAGCTGCATCTCGAAGGACTGCATCAGCGGGATGTTCATGTCCGGCGAGACCACCGGGACCAGGAATTCCAGGAAGGCGGAATTGACCGTCCGCGATCCCTTGGTGTCGGGCGACGGGCTGGTGCCGATCAGATCGCCCACATAGGCCTGGCCGGTGACGGAGTCGGTGAAGTTGATCGTGCCGTCCACCCGGGCGTCGCGATCATCCTTCTGGGTCTCGCGACGGAATTCCAGGCCCGCGGCCATGCCCACATCCCCGCCCGGCAGGGCGAAGAGGTCGGGGCGCGAGACCTTGAAGTCCGCCAGCGCGAGCGAGCTGGTGTTGCGCCGGATGGTCTTGACCTTGATGGCGTCAATGGCCGCCTGGCTGCTGCGCTTGTCGTCGGCCAGGCTGGGATTGGCCAGATTGGCGCCGCCGAAGGGGTTGTAGGCGTCAGGGGTCGACAGGGAGAGCTGGCGTTGCAGCAGGGTGGCGCTGATGCCGTCGGAGACGTCCTCCACCTCGGCCTTGGAGTAGAGCAGCGCGCCTTCCCAGTTGAAGCCGAACCGCTGGCCGCGCAGGCCCACCAAGCCCCGCCACTGGCTGTTCTCCACGTCCACCTGGTTGGCGCCGACGTCCGAGAAGTTGTAGGTGCGCAGGGTCACGTTGCGCCCCGCAGCGGGGGCGTCGATCCCCGGCAGGCGGTTCGGGTTGACCGCCCCGTTGGCGAAGGTCACCGGGCCGAACGGGTTGTAGTAGCTCGCCGCCGGAATGGTGATCGGCAGGGCTGCAAGGGTGCCGGTGGACGATTGGATGGCGCGGGTGGTGGCCGTGTAATAGCCCAGCTCGCCAAAGGCCGTCACATCGTCAGTAAGGTCATAGTTGCCGGTGAGGAACAGGTTGATCCGCTCCACCTCGGGGATGACCGTGGTGTCATAGGCCGCGGGCGCGTCGAAGCGCAGATTGCGGTCGACCCCGCTGGTGGCGATCGCCCCGTCATCGATGCAGTAGCCGCCGCCGACGCTGGCCGCGCAGCCGGGATTGGTCTCGGGCTGGTAATGGAAGAAGCCCGCGGTAGAGGTCACCAAGGCGCCGTTGCGGCGCACCACCCCGTCCGCCTGGAAATAGCCCCACGGCGTCACCGTGCTGCGGCCGTCCAGCGAGGCCGCGCCCTCGAAGCGCGTGCCGACGAACAGCGGCGTGCGATCGGCCGAGGCGGTATAGGCCTGGTCCGAGGCGTTCAGCGCGCTCCGGTCGGTGTAACTGGCGAACAGGGTCAGGTTGCCCCGGTCGAAATTGTGCCCGAACAGGCCTGACAGGTCGGTCTGGCGCAGGCCCGTGCCCTCGGCGCCGCCATACTGGGCCTCAAGCGTCACCCCGTGGTAGTCGGTGCGCAGGACGGTGTTGACCACGCCAGCCACCGCGTCGGAGCCGTAGAGGGCCGCCGCCCCGTCGCGCAGCACTTCCAGGCGCTGCAGGCCGTTCACCGGAATGGCGTTGGTGTTGTAGGTCAGCACCGGCACCAGGTTTTCGTCCGCCCGGCTGGTGGGGTGGGTGACCACCCGGCGACCGTTCAGCAGCACCAGGGTGTTGCCGACCCCGAGATTGCGAAGATTGACCGAGCCCACATCGCCGCGGGCGCTGTTGCTGGAATTGGGCAGATAGGCCGAGTTGAAGCTGACATCGCCCATCTGCGGGATGGACCGGAAAAGTTCGTCGCCCGAGGCCGCGGCCACCGCCTGCAGCTCTTCCTGGCCCAGCACCGTCACAGGAACCGCGTCGGTGATCCGCGCGCCCTGAATCTGGGAGCCGACGACGACGATCTCCTGGACCATCGAATCATCGGCCTGGGCCAGCGCCGAGCCGACGCCCACCAGTCCGAGCATGGATGTGCCGAGAAGGGCGCGACGGCCCCAGGATTTGAAAGTCATCATTTTCCCCTCAGTGTATTCGGGCGATCAGCGTTCGCTGTAATCAGCCCTCTGCGCTCCCGCAGATATGAGCCCGAGCAGGTGTAGCGCCGTTATTCTCCACAAGGCGCCACCAATTCGTCACACTGAACAAGAAAATGGCGCCGGAAGACCATGCTTCCGGCGCCGCCGAGGTTTGGATTACAGAGGTCGTTGATCAGAAGAATTCGACGTCGTCGATCTCCAGCCACAGCAGTTCTCCCGGCGCCCGGCCGCCTCCGAACTCGATCTCAAGCAGCTCGGTGGGTTCAAAGCCGGCGCTGGGGCTGCGCCACCCCGGGATGGGAGCCAGATCGGCGAAGGCCACCCTCACCTCGCTCCATTCCTGTCCGGCGAGGACCGGCTTGACCCACCAGCCGGCGACGGTGCGGACCATCACCAGATATTCGCCGCCGTCGCCCCGGCCGCGGAAGCTCAGGCCCTGGAAGGCGCTGGCGTCCACAGGCTCAACCGAGCCTCGGCTGAGCGGGAGGATGACCCCGGCATGGGGACTCTCCTTGATGGACATCCGGGCGGCCAGGCGCAGGGCATGGCCGCCGCCCACCTCCGGCGCCACCAGGCTGACCAGGGTGCTGCGATCAACGCCGCCGTCGGTGTCCTGGACCCGCAGGGTGTCCAGCCGCGTGCGGCCCGGCGCCCCTTCGAAGTCGTCGATCAGCTTCTGCGCCGGGAGGGCCGGCATGGTCATGACGCTGTTGGCCGGCGGCAGGGCCACGCCCGGACCGACCACCTCGCGACCGTCGATGAAGACGCGCTCGACCTTGCGCGTGTCAGAGATGTCCCGCCAGGGCGCGCCATCGATCAGCACCAGGTCGGCCCGCATGCCCGGGGCGATGGTCCCGCGATCCTTTTCCAGCCCCATGGCCAGCGCGCTGTGGGCGGTTCCGGCCATGAGCGCCTGACGGGGCGTCAGTCCCGCCTGCACCAGGAGCTCCATCTCCCGCAGGGTGGAGACCCCGTGCGGCGTTCCGGGCATCCCCGCATCTGTGCCCAGCGCCACCAGGACGCCAGCATCATGGAGCGCCTTCACATTCTGCAGGGCGTAGTCGAACTTGGCGCGCTGCTGGCGGGCGCGGGGGCTGTCGGGATCGCTGGGCGGCGCCTGGCCAGGCTTCACCGGCTCGTAGACCGCCAGGGTCGGGGCATAGGCGACGCCGGCGGCCTTGAGCATGGCCACCGTCTCGGGATCGATGGGGCGGTCCTGCAGGCTGTGGACGATGATGTCGACCTTGGCCTGGGCCGCTTCGCGACCGCGGGCGACGGTGACCGTGTGGGTGACCACCTTCAGCCCGGCCTTGTGCGCCTCGTCCACCAGGGCCGACAGGGTGCCCACATCCATGCTGGTGTTGTCGGCCGACAGCCCATAACGCCAGCCGTCCACGAAGGCTTTGATGAGGTCGGGCTGGTAGGGCAGCAGGTCCCGCACCGCCTTGCGGGCGGCGTCTGGGGAATTGACCCATTTGGTGGTGGCGGTGTCGGCCCAGTCGGCCCCATGCCCCCCAGGCGTGCTCATCCGCGCCGTGAGGTTCACATGCGGGGTCGCCAGCTGCGATTCCCAGCGCCTGCGCGGCTCGAAGGCCTCCGGCGGCTGGTGGAAGTCGTTCACCGTGGTCACGCCGGCCTGCACATAGGCCGTGGCGATGGCCGGGGCTGCGGCGGGCTGGCCGTTGGGCGTCCAGTGCGTGTGAACGTCAAAGAACCCCGGCAGCAGGGCCTTGCCGGCGGCGTCGATCGTGCGCGCGTCGGCGGGAATGGCGATCCCCTGCCCCACCGCCAGGATGCGGCCGTCCCGCACCACGACGTCAGCGGTCCGCGGCTCGGCGCCCGTGGCGTCGAAAACCGTGGCGCCGCGAATGGCCAGAGTCTCCGCCGCCGAGGGGCCTGCGGCCAGTCCCAGCAGGGCGGCGCCGGCGACGCCGCTTAGAAAACAACGAAATATCAAGATGATCGCCCCGTCACTCAAGGTCCGCCGATCGCGCGGTTGGCGACCGGCTTAGACCAGGGAGCGAGGGAGATAAAGGCGCGACGCCAGCCGCGCCCCGCCCGTCCCTTGGCGCCTAATGGGCCAGCAGAACCGGCGCCGGCGGCGCCTCCAGCACGCTCCGCGTGGCCCCGCCCAGGATGAACTGGCGGGCGCGGGAATGACCGAAAGCCCCCATGACCAGCAGGTCCACCTGCTGGCGGGCGCACACATGCTCCAGCACCGAGCCGATGGTTGCGCCGGCCGCATCGAAGCTCAGCTTGCTGGCCGATACGCCGTGCCGGGCCAGGTGACGGACGAGATCTTCGCCCTGCTCTTCGCTGACGCCCGCCTTTTCGTTGAGGATGCTGAGGATGGTGACGCTCTTCGCGGCCTTCAGCACGGGCATGGCGGCCATCACCGCCCGGGCGGCGGGCGCGCTGCCGTCCCAGGCCACCATGACGTTCTCCAGCCCGGACGGCGGGCCGGCGCCGTCGGCGCGGAACAGCAGGGCCGGCCGACCAGACGAGAACAACAGCGCCTCGGCCACCGACAGATGCGCGCCGGCCTCGCCCGCCACCGGCAGCAGGGTGAGGTCCCGGGTGCGGGCCAGGCGGGCGGTGACCTCGCCGATCTCGAAGAGTTCGCAGGCCGGATGGACGGCCGTGGAAGCGCCCCCCCCAGCCTCGACAGCGGCGGCGAAGCGGGCCGCCAGGTGGTCGGCGTTCTGACGGGCGCGGGCCTCCTCGGACCTGGCCAGATCGTCGAGCTTCAGGGCGAAGCTCGCCAGCCGCGCGCCCTTCAGCGGGATGCGCACATGGGGCGAGATCGCCGTTCCGCCTCCGCCCAGGGCCACGGCCAGGGCCGCGACCTTGTCCACCGCAGCGTCCGGCAGGGCGTCGGGATAGGTTTCCAGGTGAACGAGGAGGTCAGGATAGATCATTTGGCGTCCGAAATCGGAGGGATGGGGAAAAGATGGCGCGGCGCCCGAAGGCGCGCGCGCTCAGTCCTTTCGGCGTCGCTCGGCCACCAGAAGACTGATGAGCAGGGCCGCGGCGGTCAAGGCGGCGCCGGCCGAAACGATGGGATGGTCCTTGACCTCCTTGACCGCCTTCTCGGCCGCTTCCTTGGCGGGCTTGCCGGCCTTTTCGGCGAGGGTGTCGGCCGCGCGTTTGACGGCCTGGGCCGCATTGGCGATCGCCTCCTCGGTCTCTTCGGTCAGGGTTTCGGCCGCCGCGCGCAGGGCCTTGGCCACGTCTTCCAGCGTGTGGTCGATATCCTGGCGGATATCCTTCGAGATCGATTTCGACATGAGCGCCTCCTGGGTCGTCGATGAGGCCACTCAACCCCTGCGCGACGCTCTGCGCCTTGACCCGCGTCAAACAGCCACGCACCCATGGCCAAGCTTGAATTGCGCCAGATCAAGGAAACCCGCCCCGGGCGGGCTCATCCCCATCACGCGGCTCGCAGCCGCCAATCACGGGGATAGTGAAAATGAAAACCGCAGTCGCCCTCTTCGCCGCAGGTCTCGCCCTGGGAACGGCCGGGATCGCCCAGGCTCAGGACTTCGAGCCCAAGGCGGCCGGCGTGAAGATGATCAACCTGCGCGTCACCAGCGTGGATCCGGAGGCCGGGAACCCGATCACCACCACGGGCGGCGCGGCCACCGGCCTGAGGGCTGAGGTCAACCAGGACGTCATGCCGACCCTGGGCCTGACCTACTTCTTCACCGACAACATCGCCATCGAGGCGATCGCTGGCACCACCCAGCATCAGGTCAAGGCCAAGGGGACCGGCGTCAATCTGGACGTCCACAAGACCTGGGTCCTGCCGCCGGTGGTCTCCCTGCAGTACCACTTCGCGCCGGCCGGCAAGGTCAGCCCCTATGTGGGCGCCGGGATCAACTACATGATCTTCTACAACGGCAAGGATCAGAACGGCTTCAAGCTGGATATCGATGACGGCTTCGGCCTGGCCCTGCAGGCCGGGGTGGACATCGCCACCGTCGGTCCCTGGAGCGCCAATGTGGACGTCAAGAAGGTGTTCTTCGAAACCGACGCGACCGACACCAAGAACGGGCTGAAGACCAAGGTCGAGCTGGACCCCTGGGTCATCTCCGCGGGCGTCGGCTACAAGTTCTAGAGCGCGGTCCGACAAGTGGGAACCGGTTATCGGATCGAAGCGCGCTCAAGTCTTTGAGTTTAGAGCCTGATTCAACGATCAGACGGTTCCGTCTGATCGCATCAGGCTCTAAGAGCGCGTTCCTGCGCAAAAGATAGAGGCCGGGCGAAGCGTACTCGCCCGGCCTTTTTCCTGGCCGATCCCCTTAGGGCCTCAGTCCTCACCGACCATGTCCAAAGCCGCCCGGGCGATCACCAGCTGTTCGTCCGTGGGCCAGACCAGAAGCTCAACGGCGCTGGCCGCCGTGCTGATGATCTCGGCGCCGGACAGGTTGGCGGCGGAGTCCAGCTCCGCCCCCAGCCAGGCGCAGCCTCGGGCGATCCGGGCGCGAATTTCCGAAGCATTCTCTCCGATGCCGGCCGTGAAGACGAGCTTGTCCAGCCCCCCCAACTCGGCCGCAAGGCCGCCGATCTCGCGCACGATCCGGCCGACGAACAGGTCCACGGCTTCGGCGGCGAAGGGGCTCTGGCTGGCCAGCAGGCGGCGGATGTCGCCGCTCTCGCCCGAAACCCCCAGCAGGCCGGAGCGGCGGTAGAGCAGGTCGCTCAGGGCCTGGGCGTCCATCCCGTGGCGCTCCATCAGATAGAGCAGGACCCCCGGGTCAATGGAGCCCGATCGGGTGGCCATGGGCGGGCCGTCCAGGGCGGAGAAGCCCATGGTGGTGGCCTGGCTCATTCCCCGGCGCAGGGCGCAGAGCGAGGCCCCGCTGCCCAGATGGGCCACGATCACCCGCCCGCCAGCCTCCGGTCCAAAGGTCTCACCCAGGCGACCGGCCATGTAGTCATAGGACAGACCGTGGAAGCCGTAGGCGATCACCCCTTCGTCGATAAGCGGGCGCGGCAGGGCGTAGAGCCGCGACAGGCGCGGCTGGGTCGCGTGGAAGGCCGTGTCGAACACGCCCACCTGCACGGCCTCGGGAAAGGCCCGGCTGGCCGCGCGCACGGCGGCGAGATTGGCGGGCTGGTGCAAGGGCGCCAGGGGGACCAGGGCCTCCAGCGCCGCCAGGGCGGCGGAGTCGAGCACGGCCGGCGCCACGAAGTCACGTCCGCCATGGACGATGCGATGCCCCACGGCCCGGGGGGACGGTCGCCCCGCGGCGGTGAGCCAGGCCAAGAGGCCCTCCAGCGGGTCGCCCCCCCGTCCGGACCAGTCCTCAACGCTTTCGGCCTGCCCGGGCGCGCGGGCGCTCAGGCGGGCGGCGTCCGGCAGGCCGCCGATCTGGCCGCCCAGGCGCAACTCCGGTTCGCCCTGGGGGTCAGACTCGTAGATGGCGAACTTCAGGCTCGAGGAGCCGGCGTTCAGGACGAGGATCTCCATGGGATCAACGGGCAGGCTTCAGCCGGCCGGCCTGGGCCACCAGCAGCGCCACCGCGCAGGAGGCCAGCCGCGAGAGCACCCCGTCGGAGCGGCTGGTGAGCATGATCGGCGCCTGGGCGCCCATGACGATCCCCGCCGACTGGGCCCGGGCGAGATAGAAGAGCTGCTTGGCCAGCATGTTGCCGGACTCGATATCGGGCACCAGCAGGATGTCGGCGTCCCCGGCCACATCGGAGACGATATGCTTGGCCTCCGCCGCCTCGCGGGAGATGGCGTTGTCGAAGGCCAGGGGACCGTCCAGAGCGCCGCCGACGATCTGACCGCGATCGGCCATCTTGCAGAGGGCCGCGGCGTCCAGAGTGGCGGTCATCTTGGGATTGACCGTCTCCACCGCCGCCAGGATCGCCACCTTGGGCCGTTCCACACCCATGGCGCGGGCGCAGTCGATGGCGTTCTGGACGATGTCGCGCTTGGTCGCCAGGTCCGGAGCGATGTTGATGGCCGCATCGGTCACCAGCAGGGGCTTGGGATAGGTGGGCACGTCGATGATGAAGACATGGCTCATCCGCCGCTCGGTCCGAAGGCCAAGGGCGGGATGGATCACAGCCTCCAGCAGTTCGTCGGTGTGAAGCGCGCCCTTCATGATCGCCGCGGCCGCCCCCGAACGCACCAGGGCGCAGGCCTCGGCCGCCGCCGCATGGCTGTGAGGCGTATCGCGCAGCTCCAGGCCGGAGATATCCAGGTCCACGGCTTTGGCGGCCGCGTGAATCTTCGCCGCAGGCCCCACCAGGACAGGGGCGATCAGACCCGCCTGGGCCGCCTCCAGCGCCCCGGCCAGGGACAGGCCGTCCACCGGATGGACCACGGCGGTGCGCACCGGGGCCGGAGCGCGGGCCAGCCCCAGAAGGCGCTCAAGCTGGGAGCCCGGCGGGGCCTTCCAGTCGGTGACGTCGGACATGGGCTTCCTTCCTTCGGCGCCGTCCCGGGGCGGACGAGGTCGAAGCTGGCATGGCCCGCCGGCGCCATCCAGTCCGTAGCAATCCTAGATGGACCCAGCCCTAGCCTAGGTCGTCCTGACCATAGCCCAGATCATCGATCTGGCGCTCGCTGAGGCGCGACGACTCCAGCCGGGCCGGGTCGGCGCGATCGGTGTCCGGAGCGCCGGCCATGTCGCGACGGACCAGCGGGACCTCATCCTCTGAGCCCATCGGCGCGGCGGTTTCGGTGGGCGCCCGAGCGTCAGGGTCCTGGCTGGCGGTGAGGCCGTCCCGCTCGTCCTCGACCAGGGCCAGCAGTTCGTCGGGATCGAGGTCCTCGGCGAAGGCCGCGGCGTCGTCATCGGCGTCGCCCAGGGCTGTGGTCTCATCCCGGACGTCGGGAAGCTCTTCGAATGTGCGCATTTCCGCAGGCGGAATGTCATCTCCTGAGCCGATGACATTGTCTTCATCCAGGATTTCAGCCTGGTCCTGCTCTTCCATCTCGAATGGTTGGGTGGCCATGGGGCGTCCTCGCAAGGGGTGTTCCGGCCGGAGCCGGCCTGGTTGGGAAAACCGTTCGACCATCCGTCCCGTTCAAGCGTGGCCGCAAATATTCCGGATAGGTCACGCATTCCTTGGACGGGCTCGCCCCAGCTCACGCCGATTTTGGCGAACGAAGCTGGCCAGCGCGCGTTCGCCTCCTGCACCGCTATCGCAGAAGGAGACGCCACATGGCCGGGAACGCCCTGCGCCGCGACATCGTCACGCGGCCCATCTATCACCTGGCCAAGGGAGTCCTGCCGGAGATGTCGGCCACCGAGGCCGAAGCCATCGCCGCCGGCGACGTGTGGTGGGACGCCGATCTGTTTTCCGGCGATCCGGACTGGGCCAAGTTCCACGACATTCCGCCCGCCCGGCTGACCGAGGCCGAACAGGCCTTCATCGACGGCCCCGTCGAGCAGTTCTGCGCCATGCTCGACGACTGGAAGATCACCTGGGAAGACCGCGACCTGCCGCCGGAGGCCTGGGACTTCATCAAGCGCGAGCGCTTCTTTGGCATGATCATCCCGGAAGCCTATGGCGGCCTGGGATTCAGCCCCTACGCCCACTCCGAAGTGGTGCGGAAGATCGCCACCCGTTCGGTGGCCGCCTCCGTGACCGTGATGGTCCCAAACTCGCTGGGCCCCGGCGAGCTGTTGCTGCAGTTCGGGACCGACGAGCAGAAGTCCCACTGGCTGCCGCGTCTGGCCGACGGACGTGAGATCCCCGCCTTCGGGCTCACCAGCGCCGAGGCCGGCTCCGACGCCGCGGCCATGACCGACACCGGCGTGATCTGCGAGGGTGAATATGAGGGCCGGAAGGTCCTGGGCATGAAACTGAACTGGGCCAAGCGGTACATCACGCTCGGCCCCGTCTGCACGGTCCTGGGCCTCGCCGTGAAGCTGCAGGACCCCGACCGCCTGCTGGGCGGCGAGGAAGATCTGGGCATCACCGTCGTGCTGGTCCCCGCCGACACCAAGGGCGTCGAGATCGGCCGCCGTCACCTGCCCTCCATGCAGGCCTTCCAGAACGGGCCGAACTCGGGGACGGACGTCTTCCTGCCTCTGGACGCCGTGCTGGGCGGGCGCGAGCAGATCGGCAAGGGATGGATGATGCTGAACGCCGCTCTGGCGGCGGGCCGCGGCATCTCCCTGCCCTCGCTCTCGGCCGCCGGGACGGCCATGGCGGCGCGCACCACCGGCGCCTATGCCCGTATTCGCACCCAGTTCCGCATTCCCGTGGGTGAGTTTGAGGGCGTGCAGGAGCGCCTGGCCCGCATCGCGGCCAACGCCTATCTGCTGGACGCCGCCCGCCGCTTCACCTGCGCGGGCCTCGCGCTGGGCCACCATCCGTCGGTGGTCTCGGCCATCATGAAGAACAGCGCCACCGAGCGCATGCGCATCGCGGCCAATGACGCCATGGACGTCCATGCCGGCAAGGCGGTGATCGACGGCCCCAAAAACTACCTGGGCAACTTCTATCGGTCCGTTCCCGTGGGCATCACGGTGGAAGGGGCCAACATCCTCACCCGCAGCCTGATCGTCTTCGGCCAGGGCGCCATCCGCGCCCACCCCTTCATCCTGAAGGAAATGGAGGCCTTGGCCGACGAGGACACCAAGCGGGGTCTGGAGGCTTTCGACGTGGCGGTCTGGGCCCATGCGGGCCACATCCTGCGCACGGCCAGGAACGCCTTCGTCCGCGCCTGGAGCGACGGGCGACTTGGCCCGGCGCCGGAGGCGGGCCCCACCCGCAAATACTATCGCCGGCTCAGCCGCTATGCCGCGGCCTTCGCCCTGGCCTCGGACGGGGCGCTCCTGTCCATGGGCGGTTCGCTGAAGCGCAAGGAGATGCTGTCGGGCCGCTTCGGCGACATCCTTTCGGAACTCTATCTGCTCAGCGCCGTCCTGAAGCGGTGGGAGGAAGAGGGCCGCCAGGAGGCCGACCTTCCGCTGGTGGACTATCTGATGGCCGAGGGTTTCCTGACCATCGAACAGAGGCTGCAGGAGATTCTGGACAACTTCCCCAGCCGGCCGGTGGCCTGGCTGATGCAGATCTTCGTCCTGCCCTTCGGCGTGGTCCGCCGGGGGCCCAGCGACCGGGTCCGGCGGGCCTGCGCGCGAATCCTGCTAGAGCCTTCGGCCGCCCGGGATCGCCTCACCGAGGGGGTCTATCTTGGCCAGGGGAACGAGGCGGTGGCCCAGCTCGAGCACGCCCTGGACCTGGTCATCCGCACAGAGCCCATCCGCGACCAGCTGAAGTCCCTGAAGGTCCGCGATCCAAAGGCCGCCCTGGACAAGGGCGCCCTCAGCCTGTCGGACTATGAGGCCCTGAAGGCGGCCGAGGCCGCCGTGCAGGCGGTGGTGGCCGTGGATGATTTCGCCCCGGAAGAGCTCGCCGAGGCCCACAGCGGCAGGCGGCGCGACGAGGTCCCGGCC
>NZ_DAIMHV010000032.1:0-21638 GCF_036723115.1 Phenylobacterium sp.
CGCCCAGCCCCCCGCCGCCCTGTCCCTCACACAGGCCACCGAGTATGGAGCGCTCTATGATCTGCAGACCCTGGCCACGCTCACCCAGGCGGCGAAGGCCCGCGGGCTCGGGGTCCACCTGGACGGAGCGCGGCTGGCCAATGCGGCGGCGGCGGGCTTCGATCTTCGCCGTCTGAAGAGTCTTGAACTCGACCTGCTGGTCATCGGCGGGACCAAGGCGGGCATGACGCCGGCCGAGGCGATCGTGATCTTCCGCAAGGACCTGACCCGGCGCTTCGACGCCCGGCTGAAACAGTCGGGCCAGCTGCCGTCCAAGGGGCGGTTCTATGCAGCGCCCTTCCTGGGCATGCTGGAGACCGGCGCCTTCACCGCCAGGGCCGCCCACGCCAACGCCATGGCCGCGCGCCTGGCGGCGGCCTGCCCCTTCCCGATCACCCACCCGGTAGAGGCCAATGCGGTGTTCGTCGAGATGGATGATGCGCAGCTGACGGCCCTGCGCCGGGCGGGCTGGGCGGTCTATCGGTTCATCGACGGATCGGTGCGCTTAATGTGCTCCTGGGCGACGGAAGCCGAACAGGTGGACGCCCTGGCTCAGAGCCTCTTGGCGATCAGCTGAGCGGGATCCTCGGCCGCCAGCCAGGCCATCACCTCGGGCCAGTATTTCAGCGGCAGGAAGTGCCCCGTCCCCGGAACCTCCCGCAGGTGGATGTCGTCGCGACCAAGCCAGGCGACGAAGTCCCGGGCCCGGCCGGCCGGGTCGTCGGCCCCGTACCAGACGTGAAGGCGCGCTGTAAGCCCGTCCAGGTCCAGCCGCTCGGTGCGCGCCAACAGCGCTGTCTCCCGCGCAGCGCCCTTGGACGACCGCGACAGTGATTCCTGCATGTAGTCGTGGATGAAGTCGGCCACCGGCGGATGGCTTCGCAGATAGGACCGGTCGCTCTCCGCCGAGGCTGCGCTTCTCAGCATCTGCTCCACCTGGCGCGGGGACAGGCGCCGGCGCAGCAGGCTGTAGAGCGGTTCGGCCAGCCAACTCACCCGAACAAGGCGCCGCCGCAGCAGGACCATGGGATGGACCCGGTCGTCCTCGACCTCCGCCTGGGCTCCGGTCGAGCGTCCAGACGCCAGCAGGACATGGTCCACCTGCCGACCCATGGCCGAGGCATAGGCCAGGGCGAAGGGC
Organism: Phenylobacterium sp.; assembly: GCF_036723115.1. GTDB lineage: Bacteria > Pseudomonadota > Alphaproteobacteria > Caulobacterales > Caulobacteraceae > Phenylobacterium. Next base: position 1,181 of record NZ_DAIMHV010000032.1, read on the forward strand.
GCGCCGTACATGAAGGCCGCCACCCGAACGCGGCCATGGCCCAGGGTGTCGGTGAGGTGGCGCATGTCGGCCGCGACGCCGGCGAAGCTGAGATCGGCGGGCGGATCGGAACGGCCCGTCCCAGGCCGCTCGGCCACGAGGATGCGCAATCCAAGGTCCCGCGCCAGAGCGTCGGAGCCGCGCGGCAGAAGGCTTGACCCCAGACCCTGGTGAAACAGGAGGCAGGGTCGACCGCCCGGGTCGCCATAGTCGCGATAGGCCAGGTTGCGGCCATCGGGCAGGCGATGGCTGAGAACGGGCGGCGCCGTGTCCTGCGCGCCGCTCTCGGTGGCCCTGACAGTGATGGCGGGGGCCGGTTGAAGGGAGCTGGTCAAGGCGCCCAACTGGGCCAGGGCCCGCACCAGATCGCTCTGGCGGCTCAGCCCCATCTTCTCGAACACCGCCCTCAGCTGGTTGCGCACCGTATTGAGGGAGACCCCCAGATCCTCGGCCGCCTCCTTGAGGGTGAGGCCATCCTTGAGCCGGGCCGCCAGGCGGGTTTCGGCCGGCGTGAGGCCGAAACTGTCCCGCAGGCTGCGCCAGAGGTGGTCGCTGGCCTCCAGGGCCGGGAAGATGATGGCCAGGGCGGCCCGTTCGGCGCCGTCCAGCCCCAGGAGCAGATTGGCCGGCGCCGCCGAGACCGGCGTCACATAGGCGAAGTGGGGGTCATCGTCCCTGGCCTGGACGAACTTGACGATAACCTGCCGCGCCTGGGGATCGGCCAGGCGGCGGCGCGCATCGGCCAGGGCCTCGTGATTGGCGGGATTGAAGAAGGTCAGGCCCCGGCTCTCGATCACGCCGAGCCGGTGGCGGAACACCGCCTCGCCGGCCGGGTTGGCGCCCACCACCGCGCCGCTGGGACCCAACAGGACCACGCCCAGTTCCGGCGGCGAAATACCGGAGGCCTCCTCCAGCCCAGGCAAGCGGGCCAGCAGGGCGGTCGCTTCGGGCGGCGCATCTGCGGCGCCGTCCACAGCGGAAATGATCTCCTCCCAGCGGTCAGGCTGGGCGGCCACCGCATAGAGGGTCTCGATCAGATGGGCGATATCGGCCTTGGGGGCGGCCACGGGCTTACGGATTTCACTGCGGACTGAGGCCGGAACCGTTGCGCGGGATTTGGCCTCTACTCAAGCTCCAAAGTCACGCGCGGGCCGCCAAAGGGGCGGCCTGCGCGTGGCCTCGAACCGGCTAGGCGGATGCCAGGGCGCGGGCGCCGACCATGCGCGCCAGCCGCGCCTGGATGATCTCCTCGGCCTCGCGGACGATGCGGCTCACCAGTTCCTGGCAGGTGGGAATGTCGTGGATCAGGCCCTGGACCTGGCCGGCCGACCAGATGCCGTGGTCGGGATCGCCGGTTTCATAGACCACCCGGCCTCGCGAACCGGCCACCAGTTCGCGCACATCCTCGAACTTGGCGCCGGAGCGTTCCAGCTCCACCACTTGGCGGCTGATGTCGTTGCGCGCCACCCGGCTGGTGTTGTGCATGGTGCGGAAGATGAGGTCTGTCTGGCGCTCGTCGTTCTCGACGATCTGGCGCTTCACATTCTCATGGATCGGGCTTTCCACCGTACACATGAAGCGCGTGCCCATATTGATTCCTTCGGCGCCCAGGGCGAGGGCGGCGGCCAGGCCGCGGCCGTCGCCGAAGCCGCCCGAGGCGATCATCGGGATCTTCACCTTGTCGGCGGCCGCCGGGATCAGGATCAGGCCGGGAACGTCATCCTCGCCCGGATGGCCGGCGCATTCGAAACCGTCGATGGAGATGGCGTCCACGCCCATGCGCTCGGCCGACAGGGCGTGGCGCACGGCGGTGCACTTATGCAGCACCAGGATGCCGTGCTTCTTGAACTCCTCCACATGCTCGGCAGGCTTGTTGCCGGCGGTCTCGACGATCTTGATGCCGGAATCGATGATGGCCTGGCGGTACTCGGCGTAGGGCGGCGGATTGATCGCCGGCAGGATGGTCAGGTTCACGCCGAAGGGCTTGTCGGTCAGGGCGCGGCAGCGCTCGATCTCCTTGACCAGGTCCTTGGGCGTGGGCTGGGTCAGCGCGGTGATGAAGCCCAAGCCCCCGGCATTGGCCACCGCGGCCACCAGCTCGGCGCGGCCCACCCACTGCATGCCGCCCTGCACGACCGGATGCTCGACGCCGAACATCTCGGTGAAACGGGTCTTCAAGGCCATCACGTCCTCCCAAACGATTGTTTGGACGCAATGAAGACCCTGGCGCGGGCCATGGCAAGCCGCGACCCGGCGTCAGGGGTGCGAGTCTAGAGGCCCGAGCGGCCGATGGCGTAGAAGCGTTCGGCGCGCCGCGCCCGCAGGCCGGCCGCAGACAGGCCCTGGAGAGCGTCCAGTTCCTCGGCGATGGCGTCGCCCAGGGTCGTGATCATGGTCGCCTTGTCGGAATGGGCGCCCCCGGGGGGCTCGGCCACGATGCGATCGACGATCTTCATCTTCAGAAGATCCTGGGCGGTGATCTTCATGGCCTTGGCCGCCTCCTCGGCGGTGCGGACGCCGCGCCAGAGGATGGAGTTGGCGCCTTCGGGCGAGATCACCGAATAGATGGCGTGCTCCAGGATCAACACCCGGTCGCCAGAGGCGATGGCGATGGCGCCGCCCGATCCGCCCTCGCCGGTCACCACGCAGATCATAGGCACGCCCAGGGTCAGGCAGCGCTGGGTGGAGCGGGCGATGGCCTCGGCCACGCCGCGCTCCTCGCTGCCCACGCCGGGATAGGCGCCGGCGGTGTCGATGATGCTGATCACCGGCAGATTGAAGTTCTCGGCCATGTCCATCAGGCGGATGGCCTTGCGATAGCCTTCGGGCCGGGTGGAGCCGAAGTTGTGCTTCACCCGGCTGGCGGTGTCGCGCCCCTTCTCATGGCCGATCATGACCACCGGCCGGCCGCGGAACCGACCAATGCCCCCCAGCAGGGCCTGGTCGTCGGCGAACTTGCGGTCGCCGCGCAGCTCGATGAAGTCCTCGATCAGCCCTTCGGCATAGTCCACGAAGTGCGGCCGTTCCGGATGGCGGGCGACCTGGGTCTTCTGCCAGGGGTCGAGCTTGGCGTAGGCCTTGACCCGCAGCTCGGCGGCCCGGGCGCGCAGGGCCTCGATCTCGGAATCCAGACCGCCGGCCTCGGACTCGGACAGGCGCTGCAATTCCTCGATCTTGGCTTCGAGTTCGGCGATGGGGCGCTCGAACTCGAGATAATGGGCGGCCATCAAGGTTCTCTTGTCGCTAGGAGATCGCGGAAAGCGGGGGAAATTAGGCGGGTTGGCGGAAGGTCACAAGGGCGCGGCTCAGAGGTCGGCCTTGGCGGGGCGCGTCAGGGCGGCCCTTCGGGGGGAAGAGCCTCGCCCTCTGCGCCGTCCTCGGGCTCCGGCTCGGGGATGGGGCGCTGGATGTCGGCCGCCGCGTCATTGGACGACAGGCCCGAGCGCGACTCGGGCGCAGGCCCGGCCTGTTCCGGCGGGGCCAGGCGCAGGGCGCGCAAGGCCGCCTCGCCTTCCTGATCGAACAGGGTGCGGATGCGCAGGTCGCGCTGCGGGAAGGGAATCTCGATCTGGGCGGCGCGCAGGGCGTCGTCGATGGCCCAGGTATAGGCCGCCTGGACGCCATTGGGCCGCTTGACCGCATTCAGGTCGGGCCAGACCAGCAGCTCGAAGTTCAGCGCCGAATCGCCGAACCCCACCAGCCAGACCTGGGACCTGTGGGCGTCGGATTCGGGCAGGGTGAAGGGCTGGGCGCGGGCGGCGGCCAGGACCACCTCGCGCACCTTGTCCTTGTCCACGCCGTAAGCGACGCTGAACGGGATGTGGATCCGGCGGGTCGCCCCATGCAGGGTCCAGTTGACCAGCGACTGTTCGATCAGCTGCGAATTGGGGACGATGATGTCGATATTGTCGTTGTTCCGCAAACGCGTGGCCCGCGGGCCGATCTCCTGGATCTGGCCGCGCCGCCCGCCCTCCAGCTCCACATAGTCGCCCACATTCACCGTGCGCTCGAAGATCAGCACGAGGCCGGAGACGAACTCCTTGACCACGCCCTGCAGGCCAAGGCCGATGCCCACCCCGATGGCGCCGGCGAAGAGGGCCAGGGTGGAGAAGTCGATGCCCACGGTGGAGAGGCCGGCCACAAAGCCGATGATCACCACCCCGTAGGTCACCAGCTTTTCGACGATATAGAGCGCCGCGCCCCCGAACCGCGCGCGACTGCGCAGGCGGCGCAGGGCCAGGGTGGCCAGTCGGGCCACTGTCAGGGCCACCAGGATGACCAGACCGCCGGCGATCAGGCCGCCCAGGGTCACCGGCGTGCGGCCGATGCTGAAGAGGATGAACTCGCTGATCTGGGACGTGTCGGTCTGCATGCTAGCGCTTACGCCCCAGGGGGTGCTTGGTTGCCACCACCTCGCTCAAATGGTCCTCGGCCAGGTGGGTGTAGATCTGGGTGGTGGCGATATCGGCGTGGCCAAGCAGGGTCTGGACCACCCGCAGATCGGCGCCCCCCTCCAGCAGATGAGTGGCGAAGGCGTGGCGCAGGACGTGCGGGCTCACCCGCGCCGGATCGACGCCGGCCGCGCGGGCGGCTTCATCCAGCAGCTGGGCGAAACGCCTGGGCGTCAGCCGCCCGCCGGCCCCGCGGGAGGGGAAGAGCCAGGGATTGGCGGCGTCGCCCTTGGGCAGGAAGGCCTTGCGGACCTCCAGATAGGCTTTCACCGCCGCGCGGGCCGCAATATTCAGCGGGGCCAGCCGCTCCTTGCCGCCCTTCCCCTTGACGATGAGATAGGCCGGGTCGCGGGCAAGCGCCGCCAGGGGCAGGGCCGTCAGCTCCGAAACCCGCAGGCCCGAGGCGTAGATCAGCTCCACCATGCAGGCCAGACGCAGGCCCTGGGCGCCGTCGCGACGGGCGGCCGCCGCCAGCAGGGCGTCCACCTCCTCGCGGCTGAGCACCTTGGGCAGGGCGCGGCCCTTGCGCGGGGCGTCCACCCGCCGGGAGGGGTCATCCTGACGCCAACCCTCCCCCAGGACGAAACGATAGAACTGGCGGACGCTGGCCCGACGCCTCGCCGCGGTGGACGCCGACAGGCCGCGGGCGGCGATGTCGGCGAAATAGGCCTCCACGGCCTCAGGCGCGGCGTCGGCGAGGCTGGCGCCTTGGCCGTCGAGAAAGGCCTGGGCGTCGGCCAGATCCTTGCCATAAGCCTTCAGGGTGTTCTGGGCCGCGGCCCGCTCCACCGACATCATTTCCAGGAAGGCCTCGATCCAGCCCTCGGCCTGAGCACGGCTCATCGCAGGGCCAGCAGGCCTTCCACCGCAAACTCCCGGGCATGGTCGTCCTGGCCCGCGGCGCGGAGCGCGCGGATAATCCGGGCGCGGTCGGCCGGCGAAGGCCCGGCCAGTCCGGCCTCGGCGCTGGTCCAGAGGGCCAGGAGGGCGGTCTCCCCGACCAGGCCCGCCTCGGCTGCCTGATCCATCGCGGCGAGCCTGGCCGGCGGCGCCTTTCCCTGGGCGATGGGGAAGGCGGCGAATTCCCCCCGGGCGTCGGCCCCGAAGGGCGTGCCCAGGGCGGCCAGGATGAGCGCGCCGTCCTGGGCCCGGCGGCGATCCCGGGCCTCGCCCACGCCGCCGCGCTCCACCAGTCGATCGAGGGTGGCGCGGTCCTGCCGGCCCCGGGCGGCGGCGATCAGGGCGTCCAGCAGGGCCAGGCCCAGCGCGTCCACCGGCTCGGCGTCCGGTTCGGCCAGAACGGCGCGCAGGTTTTCCGCAAGGTCGAGGTCGCCCTGGGCGAGGACGGCCACCGCCGCCGACAGGGGGCCAGACCCCGCCACGATGTTCCACGACGCCTCGCGGGGCGGCGCCTCTCCAGCAAGGGCGCGGGCTATGGCCGGCGGCGCCTCCACCGCGCTCAGTTCCAGGCCCAGCCGCCGGGACAGGGCGTAGTCCAGGCCGCCCCGCAGGGCGCCCGCCCCAGGCTCCGCACCGGTCAGGATCGCGCCCATGAGGCGCGCGAAGACCGCATCGCGGGCCACCCCCTGGGCCAGGTCATAGGTGAGTTGGGCGGCGGGCGTCTCACCGGCCTGGGCCTGACAGAAGGCCCGCAGGCGCAGCCAATAGACCTGGTCGCGATCCACGCTGAGCGCCCGGCCGATGTCGCAGGCGGCCTGATCCTCGCCCGCCAGCAGGGCCGCCTCCGCCGCCGCCCGCGACAGGGGTTCGCTGCGGGCGAGGCCGGCGGTGCGGCTAAGGATGGTGCGCGCCGCAGGCGTGTCGCCCAGGGCCATCAGCGCCTGCAGGCGCCGGGCGGCGACCTCGGGGTCGTCGCCCGCGCCCTCAGGGCCTCGGCCGCCGGCGGCCAGCAGGCGTCGGGCCAGGGCCTCGGCGGCCGGACTGAGAGGCCGCTCGGCCAACAGGGGAAGGACGGTTCGCAGGGTGCGGGCCGAGGCCTGATCCCAGAGGGTCTCAGCCAGGCCGGTGGGACGGCCCGAGGCGGAGAAGAAGTCCAGCGGCGGAAGGGCCGTGGCCTCCACCTCCTGGGCGCGGGCCGGGGCGCTGACGAGCAGGCCTGCGGCGAGGCCGGAAAGTATGAGGGCGCGAAGGGTCATCATGGCGCCACCATAGGCCAGCTTGGCCGCGGGTCATGCCCCCTGGCGCGAATTTGAGGTGACGGCCGTGGCGTCAACTGAGCTTCACTGCCGAACAAAGTTATCGGGAGGCCTGAAGATGAGCACCGCCGAACCCAGCCGCCAGGACATGCTGCGCATTCTGGAACGCCAGAAGGCCGCCCAGCTCGCCGAAGGTCCCCCCAGCGAGGCCCTGCGCGCCGAACGCCTGGATCGTTGCATCGCCCTGCTGGTGGACCATGCCGAAGCCATCGCCGATGCGGTGAACGAGGACTTCGGCTCCCGCTCGCGGGAGGCCACCGGCCTGACCGACATCTCGGCCTCCATCGGGCCGCTGAAACACGCCAAGGCCCATCTGCGGAAGTGGATGGCGCCGGAAAAGCGCAAGACCACGCCGGCCATCCTCGGCCTCTTCGGCGCCAAGGCTCAGCTCCAGTATCAGCCCAAGGGCGTGGTGGGCGTGATCAGCCCGTGGAACTTCCCGGTCAACCTGACCTTCGGGCCGCTGGCCGGGATCCTGGCGGCCGGCAACCGGGCCATGATCAAGCCGTCGGAATTCACGCCCAAGACCTCCGAGCTCATGAAGGCCATGTTCGCCAAGGCCTTCACCGAGGATGAGATCGCGGTGATCACCGGCGGCCCGGCCGTGGGCGAGGCGTTTTCCAGCCTGCCCTTCGACCACCTGATCTTCACCGGCGGCACCAGCGTGGCCCGGCATGTGATGCGCGCCGCAGCCGACAATCTGGTGCCCCTGACCCTGGAGCTGGGCGGCAAGAGCCCGGTCGTGCTGTCGGAGACCGCCGACCTGGAGGTGGCCGCCGCCCGGGTCATGGCGGGCAAGACGCTGAACGCCGGCCAGATCTGTCTGGCGCCCGACTATGTGCTGGCGCCCGAAGGCAAGGTCGAGGCCTTCGTGGACGCGGCCCGGGGCTCGGTGGAGAAGATGTTCCCCACCCTGCGCGACAATCCCGACTACACCGCCATCATCGCCCAGAAGCACTATGAGCGGATCACCGGCTATATCGACGACGCCCGCGCCAAGGGCGCCCGGATCGTGGAGCTGAACCCGGCGGGCGAAGACTTCCGCCAGCAGCCCCACCGCAAGATCCCCCCCACCCTGATCCTCGATCCCACCGACGACATGGCGGTCATGCAGGAGGAGATCTTCGGCCCCGTGCTGCCGGTGAAGACCTATCGCGGCGTCACCGATGCCATCGACTATGTGAACAGCCGCCCCCGGCCCCTGGCGCTCTACTGGTTTGGGACAGACGAGGCCGAGAAGGACCAGGTGCTGAGCCGCACCACCTCAGGCGGCGCCACCGTCAATGACGTGATCTTCCACGTGGCGCAGGAAGACCTGCCCTTCGGCGGGGTGGGTCCCGCCGGCATGGGCGCCTATCACGGCCATGACGGCTTCAAGGAGTTCAGCCATCGCAAGTCGGTCTACAGCCAGCTGAAGAAGGATATCGGCCCCCTGCAGCGGATGCGTCCGCCCTATGGGCCGGGGATCCGCGCCTATCTCAAGGGGTCGATCAAGGCCTGAGGCTTTCGGCGGGCGACTTCGGGGCGGCCCTCGGCGCAATTGGCGCAAGCCGCCCGGCTCGTGTAAAGCCTAGCTGCCCATGGACCGCTATGACCCTCTGAAGACCCGCACCATCGCCCTTGTGGGGCTGATGGGCGTTGGAAAATCCAGCGTCGGACGTCGACTGGCCAACGCGCTTGGCCTCGCTTTTCGGGACGCCGACGCCGAAGTGGAGGCGGCCGCCGGCCGCTCCATCAAGGAGATATTCGCCGAGCTCGGCGAGGCCGCCTTCCGCGACGGGGAGCGACGGGTGATCCAGCGCCTGCTGGAAGAGCCGCCCCATGTGCTGGCTACCGGCGGCGGCGCCTTCATGAACGACGAGACCCGGGCACTGCTCAAGGAAAAGGCGCTGATCGTCTGGCTCAAGGCGGACCTGGAACTGCTGGCCCGGCGGGTGGGTCGCAAGGATACCCGGCCCCTGCTCAAGGACGCCGATCCGCTCACCGTCCTGCGCGCCCAGGCGCAGGCGCGCTATCCCACCTATGCCGAGGCGCATGTGACGGTGGAGACCGGCGACACCCCCCATCATGTGACGGTCGGCCAGGTGATCGACGCCCTGCTGGCGCATCTGGAGGCCCAGCCATGATCACCACCGTCGAGGTCGGCCTGGGCGACCGGGCCTATCGCGTCCTGATCGGCGGCGGCCTACTGGACGCCGCCGGCGAGCACATCGCCCCGCTGCTGAAGCGCGGGCGCGTGGCCGTGGTCAGCGACGAGACCGTCTGGGCGTTGCATGGCGCGCGGCTGACCCAGGGCCTGGGCCGGGCCGGCGTCACAGCCATTCCGATCCTGGTCCCCCCCGGGGAAGGCTCCAAGAGCTTCGGCATGCTGGCCAGGCTCAGCGACGACCTGTTGGCTTTGTCGCTGGATCGCGGCGACATGATCGTCGCCTTCGGCGGCGGGGTGGTGGGCGACCTCGCCGGCTTCGCCGCGGCCATCTACAAGCGCGGCATCGACTTCATTCAGATCCCCACCACGCTGCTGGCCCAGGTGGATTCGTCCGTCGGCGGAAAGACCGCCATCGATACGGCGCGGGGAAAGAACCTGATCGGCGCCTTCCATCAGCCCAGGCTGGTCCTGGCCGACCTGGACGTGTTGTCCACCCTGACCGACCGGGAGATGCGCGCCGGCTATGCCGAGGTGCTCAAGTACGGCCTTCTGGGGGACTTCGACTTCTTCCAGTGGCTGGAGATCAACGCCGCTCAGGTCCTGGCCCGCGAGCCCGAGGCCCTGGCCCGGGCGGTGGCCCGTTCGGTGGAAATGAAGGCGCAGATCGTGGCGGAGGACGAGCGGGAATCCGGCCGTCGCGCCCTGCTCAATCTTGGTCACACCTTCGGCCACGCCCTGGAAGCCGAGACCGGCTATGGTCATGAGCTGCTGCATGGAGAAGGCGTGGCGATCGGCATGGCCCAGGCCTTCCGGTTTTCCGCCCGCCAGGGACTCTGCCCGCAACAGGACGCCGAGCGGGCCCAGGCCGCCATCGCCACAGCCGGCCTGCCCACCCAGATGCGCCAGGCGCCGGGCGGCCCGTTCAGCGTTCAGGCCCTGCTGTCGCACATGGCGCAGGACAAGAAGGCTGAGGGCGGTCGCCTGACCTTCATCCTGGCCCGCGCCCTGGGCGAGGCCTTCGTGGCCAAGGAGGTCGAGGCCGCCGCCGTGCGCGACTTCCTGATCGAGGACGGCGCATCGCAGGACGAGGCCGCCGCATGATCACCGCCATTCTGATCGGCCTGGCGCCGGCGATCCTGTTCCTGCTGTTCTGCTCGGCCATGATCTCGGGCACCGAGACGGCGATGACGGCCGCTAGCCGCAGCCGGATGCACAAGCTCGAGCGGGACGGCGACAAGGCCGCCGCCCGGGTCAACCGCCTGATCGGCGACCAGGAGAAGATGATCGGGGCGATCCTTCTCTCCAACAACGCCATCAATATCGGCGCCTCCGCCCTGGCCACCACGGTGCTGTCGGCCGCCCTGCCCGGCCCCACAGGCGCCCTCATCGCCACGGCCATGATGACCGCCTTGGTGGTCATCTTCGCCGAGATCCTGCCCAAGACCCTGGCCATCGCCCGGCCCGATCAGGCCGCCCGCGCCCTGTCCATTCCGGCGACGTGGATCGTGCAGATCTTCGGGCCCATCGCCTCGGGCGCCCAGTGGGTGGTGCGGATGACCCTGCGGCCCTTCGGCATACGGCTCGATATGGAGACCGATGTGCTGGCGGCCCATGAGGAGATCCGCGGCGCGGTGGAGTATCACCACTCCGAAGGCCTGGTGGAGAACCGCGACCGCCTGATGCTGGGCGGGGTCCTGGACCTGGCCGAGATGGATGTCGGCCAGGTGATGGTGCACCGCAAGTCCATCGCCATGGTGGATGCGGGCCTGCCGGTGCGGGAGTTCGTGGCCGCCGTGCTCGACAGCGCCCATACGCGGATGCCGATCTACAAGGACGACCCCGAGAATATCGTGGGCGTCATGCACGCAAAGGACCTGCTGCGCGCCCTGGCTCAGGCCGACGGCGACATGGAGCGGCTGGACGTGCTCTCCTTCGCCCGGGAACCCTGGTTCATTCCCGACACCACCAATCTGAAGGATCAGCTCAACGCCTTCCTGAAGCGCCACACCCACTTCGCCCTGGTGGTGGACGAATATGGCGGGCTGAAGGGCCTCATCACCCTCGAGGACATCCTCGAGGAGATCGTCGGCGAGATCGAGGATGAGTACGACGTCACCGTCCCCGGCGTACGGCCGCAGCCTGACGGCTCAGTGAATGTGGACGGCTCAGTGCCGATCCGCGACCTGAACCGGGCCATGGACTGGGACCTGCCCGACGAGGATGCCGTCACCGTGGCGGGACTGGTGATCCATGAGGCCCAGACCATTCCGCGGGTGGGTCAGAGCTTCATCTTCCACCGGCACCGCTTCCAGATCGTGCGGCGCGAGCGCAACCAGATCACCGCCCTGCGGGTCTCTCCCCCCATTGAGGTGGTGGCCGAGTAGCGCGCGTCGCCGCTGCGGAAGAAAAATCTCACGCTGCAGGGAACCAATAACACCCCAGGCCGTTCAGCGGGGCTGAACAAGGGGAGGTTCAATGTCGGCACAGGGTGAGAGAGGCTGGAAACCAGCCGCCAAGGTCGCGTCTGCTTTGCTTTCCTTGAATGATTGCTGCAAGACTGTGCCTCAGAAGCGCTCTGAGGAGTCATTTTCATGACCGAGACCCCCCGCCTTGACGGACTGCGCGTTCTTGTCGTCGAGGATGAGATGATGGTCTCGATGCTCATCGAGGACATGCTGGCCGACATGGGCTGCAAGGTCGTGGGGCCGGCTTCGCGCCTGGACGAGGCCATCGCCCTGGTGGGCGACGCCGAGCTCGACTGCGCGGTCCTCGACGTCAATCTCGGCGGCCAGCCCATCTTCCCCCTGGCCGATATCCTGCGGGAAAAGGGTGCGCCCTTCGCCTTCGCCACCGGCTATGGCGACGCGGGCCTGCGCGACGTGGACAAGGGCACCCCGGTTCTCCAGAAGCCGTTCCGCGAGAGCGACCTGGCCCGCATTCTGAGCGAGCTGCGCGCCAAGGTCGGCTGACCGCGTCTGCGTTTCCCTTGAAGGGGGCTTAGGGCAGGGCGGCCAGAACCTTTTCAGGGGTGAGCGGATAGTCGCGCACCCGGGCGCCGCAGGCGTTGTAGATGGCGTTGGCGATGGCCGCGCCCGCGCCGGCTATGCCCAGTTCGCCGACGCCCTTGATCCCCAGCGGATTGGCCTTGTCGTCCACCTCGTCCAGGAACATGGCCGACAGATCGGCGATGTCGGCATGGGCCGGCACGTGATAGCCCGCCAGATCCTGGGCCAGGAACGAGCCGTAGCGGGGGTCGACCTCGTTATATTCGTGCAGGGCCGTGCCGACCCCCCAGATCATGCCGCCGGTGATCTGGCTCATGGCCGTCTTGGCGTTCAGGATTCGCCCGGCGGCGAAGACTCCGAACATGCGCCGAAGCCGGGTTTCGCCGGTGTCGGGATCCACCCCCACCTCGGCGAAATGGGCGCCATAGGTGTGCTGGGAATAGTCCCGGGCGTCGGCGGCGGGGCTGATGGAGCCCTCCACATAGACGCCGTCCGGCGCAGCCCGGGCCACCAGGACGCCGATCGGCTCGGCGCGGTTGTCCACGGCGATGTTGCCATTGGCGAAGGTGACAAGCTCCGGATCATCGCCGAACAGGGGCGAGTTGGGATCGCCCACCGCCAGTTCGGCCAGGGCCTTGCGCAGGTTCATGCCCGCGGCGAAGGCCGCCGAACCCGCCGTGGCGGCCCCGAACTGACCGCCCGAGCCGGGCGCCGGGGGGAAATCGGAGTCGCCCAGCTCCACCCGCACCTGCTCCAGCGGCACGCCAAGGGTCTCGGCGGTGATCTGGGCCAGGATGGTGTAGGTGCCGGTGCCGATGTCGGTCATGCCCTGGCGCAGGGTGATGATCCCTTGGGCGTCGGCCAGGACGCCGGCCTTGGCCGGCAACAGGAAGTTCCCCCGGATGGCCGCAGCCATGCCCAGGCCCACCAGCCAGCGCCCGTCGCGCACCTGGCCCGGCCGGGGATTGCGCCGCTCCCAGCCGAAACGCTGGGCGCCTTCGGTCATGCAGCGGACCAGCTGACGGGTGGAGAAGGGCTTGCCGGTCTCAGGATCGACTTCGGGTTCATTGCGTAGGCGCAGCTCGATGGGATCGAGGCCGAGCTGTTCGGCCAGTTCGTCCATGGCGCATTCCAGGCTGAGCATGCCGGACGCCTCTCCCGGGGCGCGCATGGCGCCGGCGGCGGGAATGTCCAGCTTCACCAGGCGGTGGCCGGTCAGCCGGTTGGGGGCGGCATAGAGACTGCGGGAGAAGTTGGCCGCGTGCTCGGTGAAGGGCGCCTCGCGCCGGCAGTGGGTGACGGCCTCCAGGGCGAAGGCCTCCAGCCGGCCGTCCTCGGCGGCGCCCAGCCGGACCCGCATCTTCACCGCCGGGCGGTGGATGGTGGCCTGCATCATCTGCTGGCGGGTGTAGGCGATCTTCACCGGCCGCCCGAGCGCGCGGGCCGCCAGGGCCGAGAGCGTCAGGTCGTCATAGGACTGGCCCTTCCCCCCGAAGCCGCCGCCGATATAGCGCGTCAGCAGCCGCACATTCTGGGACGGGATCATCAGGGTTTCGGCCAGGGCGTGCTGGCCGCCCTTCACCATCTGGATCGAGGTGTGGACCGTCACCTGGTCGCCCTCCCACCAGGCGGTGGTGGCGCAGGGCTCCATCTGGGCGTGGTTCTGGATCGGGCTGGAATAGGTTTCGTCCAGCTTCACCGCGGCCTTGGCAAAGGCGCCTTCGAAGTCGCCCACCCGGACGTCGTCCTCGCCCTCGGGCTGCTCGCCCTTGTCGAGCAGGTGATCGAAGTCGAGATCGGCGTCCTGGCGATCGAACTCGAACCGGATCAGGGCGGCCGCGGCGCGGGCGTTTTCCAAGGTGTCGGCGACCACGAAGCCGATGTGCTGGCCGAAATGCTCGATGGTCGCGTCGGCCAGGGCCGGGTTGGAGCCCCGCTGGCTGCGGGGATTGGCCTTGGCGCCGCGCGGCGCCTGGGCCGGCGCATTCTGGTGCGTCCAGACCAGCAGCACGCCCGGCGCGGCCTGGGCGGCGGCGATGTCGGCCGAGACCACCCGCCCCCGCGCCACCGGCGACCCCACCAGAAATCCGTAGACCGGCCTGGAGGGCGCCTCCACCTCATAGGCATAGGGCGCCTGGCCGGTGACCTTCAGGCGGCCCTCATAGCGATCGACGCCCTTGCCGATCAGGCCGCTGCGGTTGTCGCTGATGGGGGTCGGCGCCGCCCAGTCCTTTACAGAGCTCATCAGCCCCTCCCCGCGCGCGTGGCGTCCAGGCTGACCGCGCCCAGCCGGCCCATGAGTTTCGACTTGAAGTCATTGCGTCCGTCCAGGCGCGCGCCGGCCAGTTCGGCGGCCATGGCCTCGGCGGGGGCGGCGCCGGCGGCCAGGGCCGCCTCGGCCGCCTGGGCGCGCCAGGGCTTGTGGGCCACAGCGCCCAGGGCGATCCGCCCTCCCGCCACGGCCACGCTGCCGATGGCGAAGGCGTAGGAGGCCCGTTCGCGGGCCTTGCGATAGATCTGGCTCGCGGGCGGCGGCGCCGGCGGCAGGACCACGGCGGTGATCATCTCGCCCGGCGACAGCTCGGTCTCCACATGGGGCGTCTCTCCCGGCAGGCGATGCAGGCTCTCCACCGCCAGGGTCCGTGACCCGCCGTCGGCCGAGCGCGTCTCCACCTGGGCGTCCAGGGCGCTCAGGGCCACGGCCATGTCCGAGGGATGGACGGCCACGCAGGCCTCGCTGGCCCCGAAGATCGCCGTATTGGCGCTGATCCCGCCGATGGCCGCGCAGCCGGCGCCGGGCTTACGCTTATTGCAGGGCTTGGACGTGTCGTAGAAGTACGGGCACCGGGTGCGTTGCAGCAGGTTCCCGCCCGTGGTGGCCTTGTTGCGCAGCTGACCGGAGGCGCCGGAAACGATGGCCTGGACCAGGGCGGGATAGCGCGTCCGCACCCGCATATCGGCCGCCACCTGGCTGTTGGTGGTCATGGCGCCCAGACGCAGCCCGCCCTCGGCCGTCTCCTCGATGGCGGCGAGCGGCAGGCGGGACACGTCCACCAGATGGGCCGGCTGCTCGATCTGCAGCTTCATGAGATCGACGAGATTGGTCCCGCCGGCGATGAACTTGGCGTCGGGCCGACCGGCCACGGCGGCCAGGGCGGACTCCAGATCGCTCGCCCGCTCATAGGTGAACGCCTTCATGCCGCAGCTCCCGAAGCGGCGCGGATGGCGGCCACGATCTGGGGATAGGCCGAGCAGCGACAGATATTGCCGCTCATGCGCTCGCGAATCTCTTCATCCGACATGGCGGGCGTCGCGGCCACCTGTGGATCGGCGTGGCTGGGCCAGCCCTGGGCGACCTCGTTCAGCATGCCCAGCGCCGAGCAGATCTGGCCCGGCGTGCAATAGCCGCACTGGAAGGCGTCATGCTCCAGGAAGGCGGCCTGCAGGGGATGGAGGTTCTCTGGGTCGCCCAGGCCTTCGATGCTGGTGATCTCGTCGCCCTCATGGCTGACCGCCAGGGAGAGGCAGGCGTTGATCCGCGTCCCGTTCACCAGGACGGTGCAGGCGCCGCACTGGCCATGGTCGCAGCCCTTCTTGGAGCCCTTCAGGTCGAGCCGCTCGCGCAGGGCGTCGAGCAGGGTCGTGCGCGGATCAAGGTCGAGCGTGACCGCTCGTCCGTTGACGGTGAAGCTGGTCTGCAACAGGCGTCTCCCCAAACGCCGGGCGGAGGCCGCCCGATCAGAAATCTTTAGTCCGGCTCAGGCTTCGCCGGGCGCCAAGGCCTTGACCGACAGCGCATGCACCGGCCCGGCCAGTTCCTCGGCCAGGGCGCGATAGACCATTCGCTGGCGAGCGACCTTGGGCGCGCCGGCGAAAGCCTGCGCCTCGATCACGACGTTGAAATGGCTTTCGCCCCCCGGGCGCGCGCCCGCATGGCCGGCATGGCGTGAGGACTCGTCCTGAATCTCCAGGCGCGAGGGGTCGAAGGCCTCGGTCAGCTTTGTGTGGATGGCATCAAATATGGCGCCCATCGCGCTTATCTTCAATTCTTCAAATGCGGCGTCTCTGCCCCCATACTTGGGGCATGGCCGGCGCGTTTCAATACAAGCCCAAGTTCGTCGACATCCGCGTGCGCCCCCCCAAGGCGGGCGAAGCGGAGCAGGCCGATGATGTCTATGCCCTGAAGCCCGGCGAGCGGCGCTGTGATCACCCGGAATGCTCCATGCCCGCCAGCGCGCGGGCGCCCAAGTCTCGCGACCTGATGAACGAGCACTACTGGTTCTGCCAGCCCCACGCTGCGGAATATAATCGCAACTGGAACTTCTTCGCCGGCATGAGCGAAGGCGAGATCCGCGCCCGCCAGGAAGCTGAGCAGACCACGGGCGGACGGCCCACCTGGGACTTCAAGGCCAGCCGAATGTCCCGGGAGGCGGCGAGCTTCACGGCGTCCTTCAGCCGGGGCAAGGGCGGCTATCAGGACCCCTTCAACATGTTCGGCCACGGCGGCTTCGGCCCGGGCGCGAGCAAGCCCGCCCCGGAGCCGGCCCGACGGCTGGGCAAGCTTGAGCGAAACGCCCTGGCGGACCTGGATCTGGACGAGAACGCCGAGGGGCCGGCCATCCGCGCCCGCTACACCGAGCTGGTGAAACGCTGCCATCCGGACGCCAATGGCGGGGACCGGTCGGCCGAACACAAGCTGCAGCGGGTGATCAAGGCCTATCAGGCGCTGCGCAAGGCCGGCATGGTCTAGAGGGACGACAAGGGGGACCACAGGTGCAGGGGGAGGACTTCTCGGTCGAGGCCGCGCGGCTCAGGCGGGAGGATCGCAGGCGAGCCCGCCGCCACGCCCGCCGCCGGGCGGTGAAGGCCCTGGCCCTGTCCACCCTGGCGGTCTGCCTGCTGGGCCTGGGCTGGCTCACCCCTCTGCCCGCCACCCCGGGCGCAGGCGAGGCCGATCAGGCCGACTGGATCGGCCTGACGCTGCGCAAGGGGCCGCCGGCCGCGCCCGGACCCTTGCAGATCCACCTGGAGAACCTCGCCCTGGCCTTTCCCGGCCGGGCCGGCATCGCGGTGCGCGACGTCTCGGCCGACTGGACGGCGGGCGTCGATCTGGAAAGCCCTTATCCCCAGCAGAGCGTCAGCAAGCTCTGGGTGGCGCTGAGCGTCCTCGACGCCGTGGATCGCGGAGAACTTCGCCTGGACGATACGGTGCTGGTCCGACGGGAGGACCTCTCCATCTTCCACCAGCCCCTGCGCGAAAAGGTGGGCCGCGGGACCTATCGCACCCAGGTCATGGCGCTGCTGGAGAATTCGACCACACTCAGTGACAACGCCGCCAATGACGTGCTGATGCGCCTGGTGGGCGGCCCCGACCGGGTGCGCGCCGTCATGGGCGAGAAGGCCCTGGACGGCATCGGCTTCGGCGATGAGGAACGCTTCTTCCAGACCGCCATCGCCGGCCTGGACTGGCGGCCGGACTTCTCCTTCGGTCAGAGCTTCTGGCGCGCCCGGGAATCCATGCCCCAGGGCCGGCGCCTGGCCGCCCTGGAGGCCTATCTGGCCGACCCGCCCGACGGCGCGACGCCGGGCGCGGTGACGGCGGCCCTGGACCGGCTGGCCTCCGGCGAACTGTTGGGCGCCGACGCCACGGAGCAGCTGCTGACCCTCATGGCCGCGAGCCGGACGGGTCCCAAGCGCCTGGGCGGCGGCCTGACGGAGGGTTGGTCCCTGGCCCACAAGACCGGCACCGGCCAGGTGATGGGCGCCCGCGCCACGGGCTACAACGATGTCGGCCTGCTCACAGCTCCGGACGGCCGGGTCTATGCGGTGGCGGTGATGATCGCCGAAACCACCGCGGCCGTACCCGAACGCCAGGCCCTGATGCAGGCGGTGACGCGGGCTGTCATCGACCACCATGCGGGCCGCGATCCAGGCGCTGCGCCCCCGGACGACTTCCAGTTCATCCCAGGGGACCAGCAGACCGCGGCGCTTGATCTGCGCCCTGCGGCCCGGCCGTGACATCCTGGAAGGGCTGGTTGGGCTCCTCGCCCAGTTCCAGCCGGTCCCGGGGCAGGACATGAGGCATTTCCGCCTGCAGAAAGGCGATCATCTTCTCCCGCACCTCGCACCGCAGATCGAAGGTCTGGCCGGCGTTGCGCGCGCTGACCAGGCAGCGGATCTGCATGGTGCGCTCAAAGAGCTCGGTCACCGCGAGATTGACCACCTGCCCGTCCCACAGGGGTGAGCCCCGCGCGATCTCTTCCAGCTTGGCCCGCAGCACTGGCACCGGGGCGCGGTAGTCCACATAGATCAGGGCCGTGCCGATCAGGGAGGCGGTCTCCCGCGTCCAGTTCTGGAACGGGTTCTGGATGAAGTAGGTGAGCGGCAGCACCATGCGGCGCCAGTCCCAGAGGCGGACCACCACATAGGTGGAGGTGATCTCCTCGATCTGGCCCCACTCGTTCTCGACGATCACCGCATCGTCGATGCGGATGGGCTGGGTGGTGGCGATCTGAACGCCAGCGATCAGATTGGTCAGGAAGGGCTGGAGGGCGAGGCCCGCGATGATGCCGGCCGCGCCGGCCGAGGCCAGCAGGCTGACTCCATACTGCCGCACGCCCGGAAACGTCATCAGGGCCAGGCCCGTGGTGAGGACAAGGATCAGTATGGTCCCGGATCGCGTGAGAATGCGGATCTGGGTGACGTGTTTTCGCGCCACCAGATTGTCGTCCACGTCCAGCTTGAAGCGGCGGGTATAGGCCAGACTCCAGATGTCGAGCGCCGTCGCCGCGGTCCAGCCCAGGAAGACGACCACGCCCAGGGCCAGGGTGCGGCGGATGGCTTCCTGGCCGGCCTCGCCAATGGGGGCGAGGCTTGCGCCGAACCCCAGTCCCAGCAGCAGGGCGGCCAGGCGGGTGGGGCGGCGAACCTTGGCGATCAGCGTGGCCCAATAGGCGCTGCGGCGATTGAGCAGGCTGCGCACGAGCCGGGCGGCCAGGGCGTGCAGCATGACCGCCAGCAGGGCGCAGAGGACGATCACCGCCAGGTGGATGATCCAGATCGGCGCCCAGGCGGGCCGATAGGTCTCGATAAGGTCGGCCACCATGGGTGATCCCCGCCGCGCGTCGTCCGCTCTCTGAACGCGGCAGGCGGGGATTGGATCGCAGCGGAGTTTAAGGGTTGAGACCTTCCCAACCGCCGCCCAGGGCGCGGAACAGGGCGATCTGCCCGCCGGCCACCTGCGCCTCAGCCTGGGCCAGCTCCGCCTGGAGGCCGGCCTCGGTGCGCTCTGCGTCCAGCAGGGTCAGGAAGCTGTCCACCCCGGCGTCATAACGCAGGCGCGAAAGACGCGCGGCGCGCGCGCCCTCTTCGGCGGCCCGTTGCAGGGCCGCCCGCCGTTCCAGGTTGCGGGCGTGCTGGATGAGCGCGCTCTCGGTTTCCTGAAGGGCGTTGAGCTGGGTCTGTTCGAACCGGGCCAGGGCGGCCTGGGCGCCCGCGTCGGCCTGGGCGATCCTCGCCCGGGCGGCGAGGATATTGGGGAAACTCCAGCTGATCAGCGGGCCGACGCTGAAGCTGTAGTCATCCCCCAGATCGCCGGCCTCGCGGGCCTGGGTGCTGATAGCGCCGCCCAGGGTGACGGAGGGATAGAGGCTGGCCGTGGCCACCCCGATCCGCGCCGTCGCCGCGGCCAGGCGGCGTTCGGCCTCCCGCACATCGGGGCGACGGGCCAGGAGCGCCGCGCCGTCCCCCACAGGGATCGCCGTCCGGACCTCGGGAACCGAACGGCAGGCCAGGACGTGGGCGGGCGCCTCGGCCGGGGGCCGGCCGGTGAGCACGGCCAGCCGGAAGAGGGCGCTGTCGCGCTGAGCCTCCAGGGGCGGCACAGACGCCCGGGTGCTTTCCAGCTGGGCGCGGGCGCGGGCCACGTCGAGGCCTGCGCCGCGGCCCAGGTCCAGCTGGGCCTGGGTGACATCGAAGGTGTTCTGCTGCAGCTCGAGGGTGCGGCGGGCGGTGTCGATCTGCAGATTGGCCGCGCAGATGTCCGCATAGGCGCGGGCCGTCTCGGCGACGACCGAAATCCGCGCCGAATCCAGCAGGGCCTGGGCGGCGGCCGTGTCGGCCCTGGCGGCCTCCAGGGCGCGCCGCACCCGGCCGAAGAGATCCACCTCATAGGCCGCCTCGAAGCCGAGGCTGAAGGCGTCGTCCTCGGCGAACCGGCCCGTGGTCGCGTCCTGGGCCCGGACCCGGGCGGCCTGGCCCGAGACGGTGGTGGACGGCAGCAGGCCCGAGCGGGTCTCCGACAGGCTGGCGCGCACCTGGGCCAGATTGGCGGCGGCCGCGGCGATGTCGCGGTTGGCCGCCAGGGCCTCGCCCACCAGACCGTCGAGCACGGGATCTTGGTAGAGCTTCCACCAGTCCTGGGAGGCGGTCGCGGGCTCGAAGAGACCGGCCTCGGCTGAGACGAAGGGACCGGCCTCGGCCGTGCCCGCCACAGGCGGCTTATAGGTGGGTCCCGCGGCGCAGGCCGAGAGAAGGGCGGCCGCGGACGCCAGGGTGGCGATACGAAGCGCGATCACGAGCGCACCTCCGGAGCTTGGG
>NZ_DAIMHV010000033.1:0-1558 GCF_036723115.1 Phenylobacterium sp.
GGGATGAGGGCTCCCCGCGGGGGGCGCGTCACTCGGGGGTCGGGCATTGCCGCTCAAACTGTCACTGAAGCCGGGCGAGAAGTTCGTTCTGAACGGAGCCGTGGTTCAGAATGGAGACCGACGCGGGACCCTCGTGCTCCAGAACAAGGCCTCTGTTCTTCGCGAGAAGGACATCATGCAGCAGGACGAGGCGAACACGCCGGCGCGGCGCGTCTATTTTCCCGTCATGATGATGTATCTCGATGAGGCCGGCGCCGAGCGCTACTACGATGAATTCGTTCGCCGACTTTCGGAGTTCATGGGCGCGGTGCGCAACCCCGACGTCCTGGCCGAGTGCGTGACGATTTCGAAACACGCCATGACGCGTGAATACTACAAGGCGCTCATGCAGTGCCGGAAACTCATCGACTACGAGGACGAGGTGTTGGGCAATGTCGCTAAGAGCCTACCAGCAGGCGGCGCAGAGGAGTGAGTCGCCGCGGGAGGCGGAATACCGCCTCTTCGCTCAGGTGACCCGCGCCCTGATGGAGGCCTCCAAGGCCGACGCCTTTGATTTCGCCACGCGGGCCGACGCGCTGGACTGGAATCGGCGGCTCTGGATCGCCCTGGGCGATGATTGCGCCAGCCCCGAGAACCAGCTGCCTGAGGCCCTGCGCGCCCAGATCATCTCTCTGTCCATCTGGGTTCAGAAGCACACCAGCGCCGTGATGCGTCGGGAAGATGACTTCGAGGCTCTGATCGACGTGAACCGCATCATCATGCAGGGCTTGGCCCCGTCGGCGGCCGAGGCCGCCTGACGGCTCCAAGGCCCGTCCATCCCCTGTGAAGGCCCGGCCCGCGCCGGGCCTTTTTCGTTTCCGCCCCCAGCCTCGCCAGCGCTTCGTCCGGGGCCCCCGGTCAAGCTTGCCGGACCCGGCAGATTTGACTCGGCGCATTCTGCCGCCGGGCGGCCGCTTCAGGCGGCCAAGCCATCGCGGGCCTGAGAGCTCGGGGAAAACTTAAGGTAAACCAGCAGCTTACCATTTCGGTCGAGGGCGACCCGTCTGGCTCGCGACTTGCGATGCCCAGGCCGGGTCAAGAACGACCCGCTGGCGAAAAATCGCCGGACACCCGACCAGAATGGAAGGACAAGACCATGTCGATGAACTCGGTCAACACCAATGTCGGCGCCATGGTGGCGCTGCAGAACCTCAACAAGACCAATACGGATCTCGCCACCACTCAAACGCGCATCAATACCGGTCTCCGGGTCGCCAGCGCGAAGGACAACGGCGCCATCTGGGCCATCGCCCAGAACCAGCGTTCGGACTCCGGCGCGCTGAACGCCGTCAAGGAATCCCTGTCCCGTTCGATTTCGACCGTGGATGTGGCTCTTTCGGCGGGCGAGAGCGTCTCTGATCTGCTGCTGCAGATGAAGGAGAAGGCTCTGGCGGCTTCCGACACCACCCTGGATACGGCCAGCCGCACCGCCCTGAACGATGACTTCAAGGCTCTGCGCGACCAGATCACCAAGGTGGTGAACAACGCCGAGTTCAACGGCGCCAACATGATCAAGGCC
>NZ_DAIMHV010000033.1:1658-20752 GCF_036723115.1 Phenylobacterium sp.
CAACGCCGAGTTCAACGGCGCCAACATGATCAAGGCCACCACCCCGACCACGGTCGCGGCTCTGGCCAGCGCCGACGGCGCCAACAAGATCACGGTGGCGGCGCAGAACCTGGCCCTGGGCGGCGGCAACGTCACCGTGGCGGCCACGGCCTCCATCGGCACCCAGACCCTGGCCGCCGGCATGATCGCGACGATCAACACTTCGATCGCCAACGTCTCCTCGGCCCTCTCCAAGCTGGGTACGGGCTCCAAGGCCCTTTCCTCGCACTTCTCCTTCGTGGGCAAGCTGCAGGACTCCATCGACGCCGGCGTGGGCAACCTCGTCGACGCCGATCTGGCCAAGGAAAGCGCTCGCCTCCAGTCGCTGCAGACCAAGCAGCAGCTGGGCATCCAGGCGCTCTCCATCGCCAACAGCTCGAGCTCCAGCCTGCTCGGCTTGTTCCGCTAACGGAAGCGGCGGCGGGGAGGGGATCTTCCTCCCCGCCGACCTTTCCTTTCTGACAAAGGGAGGCCGGCGACAGAAACGTCCCGGCGCATCACATGGAACCGAGAGTGGCGGCAGTGGCGGCCACATTGAGTGTCGCCTACGAACGTCAGCCCAACCCGACCCCGCCCGAGCCGATCCGCGCCGATCGCGTGGAACCCAAGGCGGCCACGCCGGACCTGCGGCTCATCATCGAGGCCGAAGAGTCCTTCGGGGGCTATGTCTACAAGACGGTCGATCGGGAGACCGGCGAGGTCGTTTCGCAGATCCCCCGCGAGGAAGTCCTGAAGCTCCGCGAACACGAAGAGTACGCCGCAGGCGACATCGTCAGCACCAAGGCCTGACGCGACATTGACCGGCTGAGCGCCTGGCGCCTAGCACCCAATTCCGACCGCCCGGGACGCCCGCGGCGGGCGCCTGCATTTGCGGCGTTAACCTCTTGTCCACCATGATTCCCCTAGCGTCCGACCCGACGGCGATGCGCGACTCGGGCTACGGGTCGTTCTCAGCGGCGGACGTAGAAGGAGGTCCGAGAGCATGGCGATCAGCGTTCATACCAACAAGTCGGCGTTGGTCGCGTTGCAGAATCTGAACAAGACGAACGATGAACTGTCGTCCGTTCAGAACAGGATCAATACGGGCCTGAAGATCGGCAACGCGAAGGACAACGCCTCGATCTGGTCCATCGCCCAGGGGCAGAGGGCCGATATCGGCGCCCTTGGCGCCGTGAAGATGAGCCTGAACCGGGCTCAGTCGATCTCCGAAGTCTCCATGGCCGCGGGCGAGTCGGTCTCCGACCTGCTGGTGCAGCTCAAGGAGAAGGTCGTCGGCGCGATGGATACGTCGCTGGACACCCGCGCCCGGCAGGCCCTGGACGACGACTTCAAAGCCATCCTCCGCCAGATTACCCAGGTGGTGGAGAACGCCGAGTTCGACGGCGCGAACATCCTGGACGGATCGGTGGGCGGCTCCATCCGCTTCCTCGCCAACGCCGACGCCAACGCTTACATCACGCTCTCGACCCAGAACATGTCCCTGGGCGGCGCCATCATCACCATGGCCGCCACCGCCTCCATCACCACCGCGACCCTGGCCACCGGCATTCTGACCCAGCTCGACAACTCCATCGCCAATGTGAACCAGGCGCTGGGCTCGCTGGGCGCCCAGGCCAAGCAGATCGAGTCGCACAACAAGTTCGTGGACAAGCTGACGGATGTGCTGACCGCCGGGGTGGGCAATCTGGTGGACGCTGACCTCGCCAAGGAGAGCGCCAGGCTTCAGGCCTTGCAGGTTCAGCAGCAGCTGGGCGCCCAGGCGCTGTCCATCGCCAACGAGGCGCCGCAGGTCATCCTTCAGCTCTTCCGCTGATCCCAGTTCGACGGGGCGTCGCAGGGGCCTGGACCGTTCACGGTCCGGGCCCTTCGTCGTTAAGGTCGCTGCTTAACCCCCCGTAAGGACCCAGGGGCTGAAAATTCCCCGGCGGGAATCGGCCTGCGCCGGGGAACAAGCTTGATCAGCTTCGACTCAAATCTGCTGACGGCCTTCTACCAGTCGCGCCTCCCGGCCGCGGCCAACGCCGCCCTGAGCGGCTCCAGCAGCTCGGGCGCCTCGGTGCGCTATGCGCCGACCGCGCCCTGGTCGCCGCAAGCCACGCCCGCCGACACCGCCGCCCTGATGAAGACCGCCCTGCAGGGCGGCCGCTTCATTGATGAGAATGCCGCCAAGCTCGATCTCAGCGGGGCCAGCTCGGACTACCGCAAGCTCTTCGCCCTCTATCAGGGGCTGGGCACTCTGACGGCCCTGGCTGAGCGCATGAACGGCTCCAAGCTTTCGAGCTTCGAAGCCTCGCGCATCACCTCGGCCTTCGCCCGCGGCATGACGGAGCTGTCCACCTATGTGGAGGCCGCAAAGTTCGACAAGATCCGCCTGGGCTTCGCCGAGGTGTCCGAGCGCGCCCGGTCCACGGTCGGGGTTTCCCGCGGCAAGTACGAATATGTCACCGCGCCCCTGGTCACAGGCGCGGCCGATACGCCGGTTCCGGCCTTCGACGGCGACGTGCGGTTCAACATCAACATCAAGCAGGTCAACAGCAACCTGTCGGTGGCCATCGACCTGTCCGACATGGGCGCGCAGCCCCGCACCCTGGCCAATGTGATCAACCACATCAACGCCCATCTGCAGAGCGCTGGAGTTACGACGCGGTTCGCCCAGGAACGGATTCCCGGCGAGGAGCGCAGCCTGCAGTCGGGGGGGCGGACGATCAAGCTGCCGGCCGGTCCCGACCGCTGGGCCATGAAGATCAAGACCGACATCACTGAAACGGTCAGCTTCGCAGCGGTGGAAACTGCGCCCGCCATCTATCTGGCCCAGAAGGCGGGTAATCCCGATCCGGACGGCAAGCCAGAGACCAAGGACAGTCGGGAGGTCAATCAGCTGCTCAAGTTTCATGCCGACGGCGCCGCGGTCCCGGCCCCGCTGCAGCAGAGCGGCGAGGCCAACTGGGTGGAGGGCAGGGCCTTTGTCCAGACCATGGCCGGCGGCGTCGAGACGGTTCGCGCCACCCAGGTGGGGCCGGACGGATCGGTCTATGTGCTGGCCGACGTCACTCGGGCGGCCGGAGACACCTCCATCAAGGGCGAACGGGATGTGGCCCTGCTGAAGTACGATTCGGCTGGCAAACTGATGTACTCCCGAGTCCTGGGCGCGGCGGAGAATGCATCCGGCCTGGCCCTGGCCGTCTCGGCCGATGGCAAGGTGGCCATCGCCGGGTCTGTGACCGGAGGCTTAGGCGGCTCGGTGGACGGACCGTTGAACTCCGGGTCCTCAGCCGCCATGGCAGGCAAGAAGGACAGCTTCGTCACCGTGTTCAGCGCGTCGGGCGAGGAGATGTGGACCGCGCGGCGGGGATCGCGGGAGGATGACGAGGCCACCCACATCGCCTTCGGCGACGATGGGGCCGTGTATGTCACCGGGCGCTCGCGCACCTCCATGCCGGGAACCACGGCGCTTGGGGGCTGGGATTCCTACGTTCAAGGCTTCGGCGTGGACGCCAAGGGGGTTCCGCAATCCCTCTTCACCCAGAGCTTCGGCACGGCCGGAGACGACAAGCCCGCCGGACTGGTCGTCGACGGGACCATGGTCTATGCGGCGAGCGTCGAAGACGGCCGCGCCATCGTCCGCAGCTTCGACATTTCCGGGGGCGCGCCCGTGGAGACGGGCTACCGCGACCTGGGGAGTCTTCAGGGCGGCAGCATTGCGGGCCTCGCCCTCAATGGCGGGAACCTGGTGATCGCAGGCTCCACCACCAATGACGCCCTGATGGGCGGGGCGGTGACCCGCGCCCATTCCGGCGGGACAGACGCCTTCGCCGCCCAGTTCAGCAAGACCTTGTCGGCGACGGGATCCGACGCCGTCGCCTACTACGGGGGCGCTGGCGATGATCAGGTGGCGGGGCTGGCCGTTTCCGGCGGTCAGGTCTGGCTCACCGGCTCTGTCGGGTCTGATCTGCCGGGCCACGATACCATGGGGACCGCCGACGGTTTCCTGACCCGGCTCGACATCGCCGCGGGCGACGTGGCCTGGTCCCAGCGCTTCACCGGCCGCGACGGCTACGCCACGCCTGGCGCCATCGCCGTCGCCGCCCAGGGGGCCAGCGTGCTCGACCGGCTGGGTCTTCCTTCGGGCGAACTGACCTTCCGGGATACGGGCAAGCTGACGGCGCTCAGCACGCTGCGGCCTGGGGACAACTTTCAGATCGCCGTCAATGGCGGCCGGCCCAAGACCATCACCATCACCGGGGATGAGACCCTGGAAAGCCTGATGCTGAAGATCCGGCGGGAGACGGGGTTCCAGCTCAAGGTGGACACCGCCGTCGCCGACGGGGTCCGCTACCTGCAGATCTCTCCGCTCAATGCGCGCACCATCGTGGAGCTATCCCCCGGCAAGACCGGCCAGGACGCGCTCAAGGTGCTGGGCTTGAAGGAAGGCGTCGTCCGCGGAACGGTCATCAAGGACGGCAAGACCACGTCGGCCGACGGCCAGGGCGACTTCTACGGCCTGGGGATGCACTCGGCGATCAATCTGAGTTCGCCAGAACAGATCCGCCACGCCATGGCCGAACTGACGGCGGCCCAGGGGGTGATCCGGAAAATCTATACCGCCTTGCGGGACGCCGCGACGCCTGCGAGCGTGTTGGCCCAGCGCAACGCCCTGGCCTCGGCCGGTAAGGCGCCAGCCTATCTCACCAATCAGATCGCCAACTACCAGGCCGCCCTCGACCGGCTGACCGGCGGAGGCTAAGTCTCGACCTTGCACGCCGCCATGGGCCGTTCTAGAGCCCGGGGCGACTGTCCGCGCCTGGGCCAGCCCCTTGGCGTCCCTGTCGACTGCGAGGCCGAATGGATTTCCTGAACGACCGACGCATTGTTCTGTCGCTGGCCGGCGGCGCTCTGGCCCTCCTGGCGGGCATGGGCATCGCCGTGGGCCTGATGGCTCGGGGCGGAGACGACGAACCGGCCGAGGCGCCGCCCGCCAGCCGCGGCGGGCTGGTGGTGGAGAAGGTGGAAGGCGAGGGGACCCTCGACCCCGCCCGACCCTTGCGCTGCTTTGTGGGCGGCCAGTTCGTGGGAGAGCTGACCCTGGCCGATTGCGCCCAGCGCAACGGCGTGGCCACGGGCGCCCTCGATGTGGGCGTGGACGAGACCGGCGCCCTGGCCGCGGCCAATGAGGCGGGCACCGTCCTGACACCCCTGCCGCCCACCGAGGCCCAGCAGGCCGCGCCCGCGCCGACCCTGGCCGAAGCGCCGACCCTTCCAAACCAGCCGGCCCCGAGCCAGGACGTGGCACTGCCGGCGGGCGCCTGCTGGCGGTATGTGGGGGCGGAGTGGCGGCGCCTGCCGGGCGACCTGACCCTGAACGCCTGTGTCCAGGCGCTCTTCGCCGGGCGGTGTGAATCGGCCGGCTCGGCGACCTATGGCCGCTGGATGCAGCAGACCCTGCGCCTGATCCCTGGACGGGTGGAGGTCTCCAACGACAACCGGCGCTTCCGATCCCTGGCTGAACAGGGGCCCGGATGCGCAATTCCGAACATCGGATGACGCCTCGCGGGCGCCACGAAGCGGGAGTAGGGTTCACGACATGATGCGCACGGCCATAATGCTGGGTCTGGCGAGCCTCGCGCTCGCGGCCTGTCAGCAACGCACCCTGCCCCCGGGCGATCGCCAGATCTGCTATCACGTGGTTCGCTCACCGGAGGGGGAGCTGAAGTACAACAAGCTGCCTGGGACCCAGCCGACGCTGGAGAACTGCGCCGCGGCCCTGGAAGCCATGCGGGTCAACTTCCTGCAGATGGGCGGCTCCACCCGGGTTCTGGTGGGCGCCTATCAGGGCAATTTCATCTTCGTCCAGCCCGAGGGCATCTATACGGCGCCCTCCCTGGAGCAGAACCGCTATCTGGCCCTCGTCCGCACCGGCGACGGCCGGTTGGCCGTGCCCAGCGCCATGCCGGCGCGCTAGCGGCCGGAACATAGGCGGAACGCGGCATTGATCGCGTGAATTTTCGCCGCTAGCCTGGAGCGAGGCTGGCGGCTTTCTCTTCAGCGCTCTTCAAGGACATCCATATGGCGGGCAGCGTCAACAAGGTCATTCTCGTCGGCAATCTCGGCGCTGATCCGGAAATCCGGTCGCTTTCCTCTGGCGACCGCGTGGCGAACCTGCGCATCGCCACCTCGGAAACCTGGCGGGACCGCAATTCGGGCGAACGCAAGGAGCGCACGGAGTGGCACCGGGTGGTGATCTTCAACGACAACCTGGTGAAGGTGGCTGAGAACTATCTGCGCAAGGGTTCGAAGGTTTACATCGAGGGCGCGATCCAGACCCGCAAATGGACCGACCAGCAGGGGCAGGAACGTTTTTCCACCGAGATCGTCCTGCAGAAGTACCGCGGCGAGCTGACCATGCTGGACGGCCGCGGCGGCGGTGACTCCGAGGACGGCGGCGGCTATGGCGGCGGCTTTTCCTCAGGGGGGGGCAGCGGCGGCGGCCGCAGCCAGCCCTCCGGGCCGCGCGAGGATTTCTCCGCCGATCTCGACGACGAGATTCCGTTCTAGGCGACGGGCGGGCGCCCCGCTCCATTGGGAGGGGGCGCCGTTGGGCGCCCTAGTCCGACGCCGTGGCGTCCTTGGGCGGGCAGGTGTCGCCGATGCGACGGGCCTCGGTGCTGGCGCGACCGGAAACCGGCAGGCCCAGGAAGGTTGTGGCGATATTGGCCGTCAGCTTGAAGTTGGTCGGCGTATAGGTGCCCTGGCCCGACACCTCCACCTGCCGTCCCTTCTTGCTCACGCACTGACCCTTCAGCAGAATCTGACCATTGGCGAAGGATCGTGTGGGATAGGTGCAGGTGTAGTGCCGGTTGCTGGGCCCCATGAGGAACTTCTCCACGTCGGCCGGCGTGATGCAGCGCCGCTCCACATCGGTGGTGCGCACCGGCGAAAGCAGGCGGTTGGTGCTCTCCCAATAGCCGGGCCGGATGGTCTCCGCCGCGGTGGCGGGGCCGGCCAGCGCCAGGATCGCCAGGGCGGTGAGGGTCGCAGTCTTCATGTCACTCTTTCCGAAAGACGCCAGGGGCTTAGTCTGACCTCTTCAACCTGAACAGGGGCTGACCGGGCGCCCGTGGTCCCGGGGCGCGGCCAGTCAGCGTTGCGGATCAAGATAGGCGCCGCCGCGGCCGCCCGCATCCCTTTATGGGGGCGAAGTTGGCGCAGCGCCCTGAGAATGCTAACACTCCACGTCCCGTTTCATGTCCGATTCTGACGGTTTTTCCCCGCTTTGACTGACGATTCCCATACCCCACCGGAAGATGGCCGGCCCGGGGGCATCGCCCCTATCGCCATCGAGGACGAGCTGAAGCGTTCGTATCTCGACTACGCCATGAGCGTGATCGTCAGCCGCGCCCTGCCGGACGCACGCGATGGGCTCAAGCCGGTTCACCGGCGGATCCTGTTCTCCATGGGCGAGCAGGGGCATACGCCGGACCGCGGCTATGTGAAGTCCGCCCGGGTGGTCGGCGACGTGATGGGTAAGTATCACCCGCACGGGGATGCGGCGATCTACATGACCCTGGTGCGCATGGCCCAGCCCTTCTCCATGGGGCTGCTGCTGATCGACGGCCAGGGCAATTTCGGCTCGGTGGACAACGATCCCCCGGCGGCCATGCGCTACACCGAATGCCGTCTGACCAAGGCGTCCATGTCGGTCCTGGCTGATCTGGACAAGGACACGGTCGACTTCCGGGCCAATTACGACGGCTCCGAGCAGGAGCCGGCGGTCCTGCCGTCGCGCATACCCAATCTGCTGGTCAATGGCGCCGGCGGCATCGCCGTGGGCATGGCCACAAACATTCCGCCGCATAATCTCGGCGAGGTGATCGACGCTTGCGTGGCCTTCGTCGACAACCCGCAGATCGGGCTAGAGGACCTGGCCGACATCGTTCCGGGCCCCGATTTCCCCACCGGCGGCGAGATCATGGGCCGTGCGGGCGCGCGCCAGGCCCTGCTCACGGGCCGGGGTTCGGTGGTCATGCGCGGCAAGGCGGCCATTGAGGACCTGCGCAAGGATCGCGAGGCGATCATCATCACCGCCTTGCCCTATCAGGTGAACAAGGCCGCCCTGGTGGAGCGGATCGCCGAACTGGTGCGCGAAAAGCGCATCGAGGGCGTTTCGGACCTCCGCGACGAGAGCGACCGCGACGGCATGCGGGTGGTGGTCGAGCTCAAGCGCGACGCCTCCGCCGAGGTGGTGCTGAACCAGCTCTATCGCTTCACCCAGCTGCAGTCCTCCTTCGCTGTGAACATGCTGGCCCTCGACCGGGGCCGGCCGCGGGAGATGAACCTGCGCGACCTGGTGGCGGCCTTCGTCGACTTCCGCGAAGAGGTCGTCGTCCGGCGCACCAAGTATGAGCTCGCCAAGGCCCGCGACCGGGGCCATGTGCTGGTGGGCCTGGCCATCGCCGTAGCCAATATCGACGAGGTCATTCACATCATCCGCTCCTCGCGCGATCCGGCCGAGGCGCGGGAGCGGCTGACCGCCAAGGCCTGGCCGGCTGGCGACATGATGCCCCTGGTGGAGCTGATCGCCGATCCGCGCACGGTGCTGGAGGCCGACAATCACATCCGGCTCACCGAGGAGCAGGCCCGCGCCATCCTGGCGCTGACCCTGTCGCGTCTCACCGGCCTCGGCCGCGACGAGATCTTCGGCGAGGCCCGTGAACTGGCGGGCGCCATCCAGGGCTATCTGGAGATCCTGGCCTCCCGCGAGAAGATCATGGGCATCGTCCGCGACGAACTGCTGGAGGTGAAGGCCGCCTTCGCCGTTCCCCGTCGCACCGAGATCCTCGAAGGCGGCGGCGACATGGACGATGAGGATCTCATCGCCCGTGAGGACATGGTCATCGCTGTCACCCATTCGGGCTATGTGAAGCGCACGCCGCTGGCCACCTACCGCACCCAGCACCGGGGCGGGAAGGGTCGCTCGGGCATGTCGATGAAGAACGAGGACGTGGTCACTCGCGTCTTCTCGGCCAACACCCACACGCCGGTCCTGTTCTTCTCGTCGGGCGGCAAGGTCTACAAGATGAAGGTCTGGCGCCTGCCCGTGGGCGCGCCGAACTCCCGCGGCAAGGCTTTCGTGAACCTGCTGCCCATCGAGCCCGGCGAGAGCATCACCTCGATCCTGCCCCTGCCGGAGGACGAGGCCAGCTGGGATCAGTACGACGTCATGTTCGCCACGCGCTCGGGCAATGTCCGGCGCAACAAGCTGTCGGACTTCGTCCAGATCAATCGCAACGGCAAGATCGCCATGAAGCTGGACGAGGGCGACGCCATCATCGGCGTGGCCGTCTGCCAGGCCGATCAGGACGTGTTGCTGACCACGACGGCTGGCCGCTGCATCCGTTTCGCCGTGGAAGAGGTGCGGGTCTTCGCCAGCCGGGATTCCACCGGCGTGCGCGGCGTGCGTCTGGCCGAGGGCGACAGCGTCATCTCCATGGCCATCCTGCGCTCGGTGGCGGCCACGCCGGCCGAGCGGGCGGCCTATCTGAAGCACGCCACCGCCACCCGCGCCGCCGAATCCGGCGAGGCGGAGGAACAGGCGGCGCCGGAAACCATGGACGAGGATGACGGCGAGGTCGGGGAGCAGTCCCTGTCTCTGGAGCGGATCGCCGCGCTTGGGGCAGCCGAGGAGTTCATCCTCACCGTCTCCACCGAGGGCTTCGGCAAGCGCAGCTCGGCCTATGATTTCCGCCGCACCGGCCGGGGCGGTCAGGGGCTGATCGCCCAGGACCTGACCAAGCGTGGCGGGCGGCTGGCGGCCTCCTTCCCCGTGGAGGAGGGCGACGGGGTTCTTCTGGTCACCGATCAGGGCCAGATGATCCGCACGCCTGTCTCCCAGATCCGCATCGCCGGTCGCAACACCCAAGGGGTGACCATCTTCCGCACCGCCGCCGACGAGCACGTGGTGTCGGTGGAGCGCGTGGCCGAGGCCGCCGCCAGCGGCGCCGAAGATGAGGACCTTGAGGCCGGCGACGAGGGAACGGGCCAGGATTAGGCCTTGCTTTCCCCGCCTCGTGCGGCGAAAGGCCAAAGGACCAAGAACAAGGGGGAAGCGCCGTATGACCCGCGTGGGGCTCTATCCGGGCACTTTCGATCCAATCACCAACGGGCACACCGACATCATCGGTCGGGCGGTCAAGCTGGTGGACAAGCTGGTGATCGGCGTGGCGATCAACGCCGGCAAGGGGCCGCTCTTCTCGCTGGAGGAGCGCGTGGCCATCATTCGGGCCGAGACGGCGAACCTGGCCGGCGAGGCCGAGATCGACGTCCAGCCCTATGAGGGTCTGACCCTGCAGTTCGCCCGTCAGATCGGCGCCACCATGATCGTGCGCGGCCTGCGCGCGGTGGCCGACTTCGAGTACGAGTTCCAGATGACGGCCATGAACCAGCAGCTGGACCGGGAGATCGAGACGGTCTTCCTCATGGCCGATCCCCGTCACCAGGCCATCGCCTCGCGTCTGGTCAAGGAGATCGCCACCCTGGGCGGCGAGGTCGGCAAGTTCGTCAGCCCGCGGGTCAAGGAAGCCCTGCTGGCCAAGGTGCAGGCTTGATACCCGATCCCCAGGCCTTCGCGGCCGCCTGGATCGACGCCTGGAACCGCCACGACCTGAACGCCATCCTGGCCCACTATGACGAGACGATCGTCTTCACCAGCCCGGCGGCCGCGCGCGTCACCGGCCGCGTCGATGGCCGGGTGGAGGGGCGGGCCGCCCTGGCCGACTACTGGGGCAAGGCCCTGGCGCTGGCGCCGGATCTCACCTTCACCCTGTTGTCGGTGCTGCGCGGGACAGATGGGCTGGCCCTGCGCTATCACAGCTCGCGTACCGGCCGTGACGTGGTCGAGGTGCTTCGGTTCGGCCCCTCCGGGCTGGCTGTCGAGGCTGCAGCCTATTACGAGTGAGATCATGATCCGCACCCTTCTCCTCGCCGCGGCCGCCGCCGCGCTTCTGGCTGCGCCGGCCCAGGCCCAGCGCGGCCAACCGGCGCCTGCGCCCGCAGGCCCCTCGGCCCAGGACTGGCGCGCCGTGGACCCGGACAATGTGATGGTGATCGACACCAACAAGGGCCGCATCTTCGTGGAGATGTACCCCTCGGTGGCGCCCGCCCATGTGGAGCGGGTGAAGACCCTGACCCGGCGCGGCTTCTATGACGGCCGCAGCTTCTTTCGGGTCATCGACGTCTTCATGGCCCAGACGGGCGACCCTCTGGACACCGGCGCCGGCGGCTCGGACTTGGCCGACATGGAGGCGGAGTTCACCTTCCGCCGGGCGGCGGGCGATCCGTTCACCGCCGTGGCCGATTCCGGCGCCGCCCAGACGGGCTTCATCGGCGCCCTGCCGGTGATGACGCAGAACCCCATGCTCATGGCCATGATGTTCGACGGCAAGGTGGCCGGCTGGAGCCTCTATTGTCCCGGCGTGGCGGGGATGGCCCGGGGCTCGGCGGAGAACTCCGCCAACAGCCAGTTCTTCCTCATGCGCCAGGCCTATCCGTCCCTGGAGAAGCGCTACACCGCCTGGGGCCGGGTGATCGCCGGCCTGGAGGTGGTCCGCGCCATCAAGACCGGCGAGCCGGTGGCGCCGCCCCAGGACGTGATGACCCGCGCACGCATGCTTTCCGATCTGCCTGAGGCGGAACGTCCGCAGATCCGGGTGGTTGACACCGCCGGACCCTGGTTCACCGCCCAGGTGGCGCAGATGCGCGCCGAAGACGGGGCCGACTTCTCGGCCTGTAATCTGAAAATCCCTTCCGAGGTAAAGTGATGGACGCCGAAAACACCCTGATCATGACTTTGGACACCGGCCCGGTGACCATCCGTCTGCGCCCCGACTTGGCCCCGGGCCACGTGGCGCGGATCAAGGAACTGGCCCGTGAAGGCTTCTATGATGGGGTGGTGTTCCACCGGGTCATCGCCGGCTTCATGGCCCAGGGCGGCGATCCCACGGGCACGGGCACGGGGGGCTCTCAGAAGCCCAACCTGAAGGCCGAATTCACCGACGCGCCGCACGTGCGCGGCGTCTGCTCCATGGCCCGGACGCCGGCCCCGGACTCGGCCAACAGCCAGTTCTTCATCTGCTTCGACGACGCCCGCTTCCTGGACGGCCAGTACACCGTCTGGGGCGAAGTGGCCGAGGGCATGGAGAATGTGGACGCCCTGCCCAAGGGCGAGCCGCCGCGCAATCCCGGCAAGATCGTGAGCCTGAAGGTCGCCGCTGACGCCTGAGGCGCGCCTAGAGCGCGTTCCGATAAGTGGAACCGGTCATCGGATCGAAACGCGCTCAAGTCTTTGAGTTCAGAGCCTGATTCAACGGTCAGACGGTCCCGTCTGATCGCATCAGGCTCTAAGGATCGGGGCTCAACGCCAGGGTGACGACCACCGGAAAGTGGTCGGCGCCCAGGGCCGGGCCTCGCTCCACGGCCACCGTCTTCCAGTCCGACCCGGCATAGACATGGTCGATGGCCAGGAAGGGCAGGGGCATGTGGATGTTCCACCTGGAGAAGGCCATGGCCGGCCAGGTAAGCATGGACTGGTTACGCCGTGTCAGGCCCAGAGCCTTGTCCTGCCGCTTCAGGGTGTAGGACCAAGGGGTCGAGTTGAAATCTCCGGTGATGATCAGGCGCTCTTTGGGATAGAGCTTGCTGATGGCAGCCAGACGCAGGCTCTGCTGCTGCTGGGGGCCTGCGGGGATGGGCCAGGTGAAGTGGGCGCCGATCACCGTGAACGGGCCGCCCGGGGCCTCGAAGGTGGCCCGTGTGGCCGGGAAATAGGCGCCGTCCTCCACCTGGGGCAGGCCGCCTGAAAGGGGCGCCGCCTTGCTGTAGATGATCACCTCGCAGCGATCGTCCGGGTCGCAGGTGCGATGGTAGTCGCCGCGGGCCTCGATCGCGCGCTGGAAGCGGCGGGTGGCCTCTTCCACGATGATGATGTCCGGATCCTGGGCCGCGAGCCAGTCGGCGGTCTCCTCCAGAGTCTGGTTGCGGGCGCCCCAGATGTTGAACTGGATGACCTTGATCTGGGCCACGGGAGTCTCGTCCTCGGACAGGCGCGGCCCCGCATCGCGCAGAGCCTCTCCGGCCAGGAGAACGCCCCCCAGGATCACCGCCGAGCCCGCCATGCCCAGGGTCACCCGCCTCAGAAGGCCAGGCGCGGTCAGGGCCGAAAGCGCTGCGGCCGCCAAGGCCACCACCACGAAGACGGCGGCGAAATGGGATGCGATGTCCAGAGTGTCGCTGAACCATCCTCCGTGGGCGGCCAGCAGGACCAGCAGGGCCGTAGCGGCCAGGACAGCCGCAAGGTCTTCCAGCACGCGGTTGATGATGACTCGGAGGATCCCCATGAAGATCGCTCTAGCATGCGGCTGCGCTTGACGCGCGCGGTCTTGCATGGCCTGACGCAGCTTCCATGAAGACGGCTGATTTCGATTTCCATCTGCCCGACAGCGCCATCGCCCTGCGTCCGGCGACGCCGCGGGATTCGGCCCGAATGCTGTGCGTTCGACCGGGTGAGGCCCTGCGCGACCTGCAGGTGCGTGACCTGCCCGGAGAGCTGCGGGCCGGCGACGTCCTGGTGCTCAACGACACGCGGGTCATCCCCGCCCGGCTGAGCGGCGTGCGCCTGCGGGGCGACAGCGCCGTGGCGGTGGAGGCGACCCTGCACCAGCGCCGGGGACCGGCCCGCTGGAGCGCCTTCATGCGTCCGGGCAAGCGATTGGCGCCGGGAGATCAGATCGTCTTCGGCGCGGCCGGCGGCTCCGACCGCGCCTGCGGCCTGACCGAGCTCAACGCCCAGGTGCTCGAGAAGAGGGACGGCGGGGAGGTGATCCTCGACTTCGAGCTTTCTGGCCCTCATCTCGACGAGGCGATCAAGGCGCGCGGCGCCATGCCTCTGCCGCCCTACATCGCCGCCAAGCGTCCTGAGGATGATCAGGACCGGGCGGACTACCAGACCGTGTATGCCCGGGCCGACGGCTCGGTGGCCGCCCCCACCGCGGGTCTGCACTTCACCCCCGACCTGCTGGACCGGCTGGCCCGCGCCGGCGTCGAGACCTGCTTCGTCACCCTGCATGTGGGAGCCGGCACCTTTCTGCCGGTCAAGGTGGAGGAGGTGGCCGAACACCGGATGCATGCGGAGTTCGGCGAGGTTTCGCCCGAGACCGCCCAGCGACTGAACGCCGCCCGCGCCCGCGGCGGGCGCATCGTCTGCGTGGGCACCACCTCGCTGCGTCTGGTGGAGAGCGCGGCTCGCGCCGACGGGGTGATCGCCCCCTTCGCCGACGAAACCGACATCTTCATCACGCCGGGCTATCGCTTTCGCGCCGTCGACGGGCTGATGACCAACTTCCACCTGCCGCGCTCGACCCTCTTCATGCTGGTCAGCGCCTTCGCCGGAACGGCCGCCATGCGCACAGCCTATGAGCATGCGATCGCCACGGGCTATCGCTTCTATTCCTATGGCGACTCCAGCCTGCTCTGGCGGGCGGACTGATGGCCGCATTTCCCTTTGAGATCGCCGCCGTGGACGGGCGGGCGCGCACCGGCGTGGTCAAGACCGCGCGGGGCGACATCCGCACCCCGGCCTTCATGCCCGTGGGGACGGCAGCCACCGTCAAGGCCCTGACCGTGGACCAGGTGGCCGCCACCGGCGCCGACATCATCCTGGGCAACACCTATCACCTGATGCTGCGCCCCGGCGGGGAGCGGGTGCGCCGCCTGGGCGGACTGCACCGCTTCATGCGCTGGGACCGGCCCATCCTCACCGATTCCGGCGGCTTCCAGGTCATGTCCCTGTCGCAGATCGCCAAGGTCACCGAGGAGGCCGTCACCTTCGCCAGCCATATCGACGGCTCGCGCCATGTCCTCTCGCCGGAGCGGTCGGTGGAGATTCAGGCCGACCTGCTGGGCTCCGATATCGTCATGCAACTGGACGAGTGCGTCTCCTGGCCCGCAGAGGCCGAGCGCGCGGCGCAGGCCCTGCGCCTCTCGGCCCGCTGGGGCGCCCGCTGCAAGGCCGCTTTCGGAGATCGCGAGTCCCAGGCCCTGTTCGGTATCCAGCAGGGCTCCACCTTCGAGGCCCTTCGGAAGGAATCGGCTGAGCGGCTGATGGAGATCGACTTCGACGGCTATGCCCTGGGGGGCCTGGCGGTGGGCGAGGGGCATGAGGCCATGTGCGAGGTCCTCGATTTCGCGCCCGCCATGCTTCCCGCCGAGCGGCCGCGCTATCTGATGGGCGTCGGCAAACCTATCGATCTGGTGGAGGCGGTCTGGCGGGGCGTGGACATGTTCGACTGCGTCCTGCCCACCCGGTCGGGCCGGCATGGCCAGGCCTGGACGTGGAACGGTCCTCTCAACCTGAAGAACGCCCGCTTCGCCGAGGACGACACGCCCCTGGATGAAGCCTCGTCCTGCCCCGCCAGCCGGGACTATTCCAAGGCCTATCTGCATCACCTGGTGAAGGCTGAGGAGATCCTGGGCCAGGTTCTGCTCTCCTGGCACAACATCGCCTTCTTCCAGGGGCTGACGGCGGCCATGCGGCAGGCCATCGCTGAGGGGCGCATGGACGCCTTCCGCCGGGAGTTCCGGGCGGCTCAGCGCACGGGATAGCGCGGGCTCAGATCCTGCTGGATGACGGGCTTGGCCACATAGGCATGGTTGGGCGTGGCCGGCGGCGGGCATCGCTGAGCTTCGCCCAGACCCTTGAGATAGCCCCGCCGAACCCCGCCGGCGACGATGGCGCTCTGAACCAGCCGATCATGCTGCTCGGCGCCGCTCAGTCTCCTGACCCATCCGCGGAAGGGAATGACGTCCTGAGTCAGGCCGGCCACCGCCCCGAGCGCCGTGGTCTGGCCGCGGGTGAGCAGGTCATCCTCATCGCGCGCATCCTCGTCTAGGTCGGCGCCCAGGGCCTCGTTGAGCGGCAGCAGCTGGTCGACAATGGCCTGACAGGTGAGCGGCTGCGGCCGGCGATAGGGATCGGCCTGAGCCTCCAGCAGTATGGGCGGGATCTTGGTGCGCAGCAGGTTCACGTCGCGAAGCGGCGCAGCCACCGCGCCCTGCAGGTTCTCGCGATTGGCTTCGGAGGTGGTCTGGACGCGGGGGGAGCCGTCGGCCCGGGTGGTGGTGCAACCGGCCAGGGCCAGGGCCAGGGCGGCGAGGAGGATCGGCGGGGGAGCGGTGGACAACATGGGCCCAACCTAAACCCAACCGGCGCGATTGCATCAGATGATTGGTCTGACCCCTTGAACGACCGGCGCTTTCTCCTGAGACGGTCGCGCGGGCGGCGGCCTCGTCGCCGCCCGCGCATGAGAAGATGCGGGAACTGAGATGGGCGCCTTGCCCGAGTCGGACCGCCGCCCTATGGTCCGCCCCGCTAACGGCGCGCCTGCGCCGCGGTGCGGGCCGATAGCTCAGTGGTAGAGCATTCGACTTTTAATCGAATGGTCCTGGGTTCGAATCCCAGTCGGCCTACCATCCCTCACTTCCGCCGTTCCGATCCTCAGTGCCCCATGCCGTGGGGCGCGCTGCGGATCTGGGCGGTGAGCGTCTGAGCCGGCGCCTTTTCGAAGGTCAGGGTGATCTCCACGCTTTCGCCCTCATTGAGGCCCGCGGCCGGCGCCATCAGCATCAGGTGCTCGGCGCCCGGGCGCAGGGCCACGCTCTCGCCGGCCGGCAGGGGCAGGCCATCGGGCAATTCGCGCATCCGCATGATGCCGCCCTCTGTGGTCATGGTGTGGATTTCAACCCGCTCGCCCGCGGGGCTGGAGGCGGCCGTCAACCGGTCGTCGGCGGCGGCGGTCAGGGTCACATAGCAACCTGCGGCGCCCGCGCCGGCCGCGGCGGGACGACACCAGGGGTCGCTGGCGGTGACGGCGGCGGCGACAGCGGGCGTCGCCACAGCCTCCGGCGCTGTCGCGCTTTCCGGCGGCTGATTTTGTCCGCAGGCGCTCAATGCAAGGGCGGCGGCGAGAATGATCAGGCGGTTCATGGTTCTTCTCCTTGTTGGCGTGAAACGGGGGTCAGGGCGGTAGGCCCGGATGAGCCGGCGGGGGCGCCGCCGGCTCGAGGTTTCAGAAGTCGACTACGAGGCCAACAAAGGCCGAGCGTCCATCCCCCGGCCAGTAGGCGGCCGTCGCAGGTCCGGCCACGATCACGGGCTGCACGTTGGAGACGTAGGCCTCGTCGGTGAGGTTGCGCACATCCAGGAACAGGCTGACTCCGTTCGGCGCCGTCCAGCCCAGGTTCAGATTGGCGATGGTGTAGCCGGGCGACTTCAGCGTGTTCCGGAAGTCCACAAACGCGCCCTCCGGGGACCATTCGAGGGAGGGGGCGATGAACCACCCTTGCGGCGCGTCGTAGCGCAACTCGGCCCGGTAGAGGTGCTCTGGAACGACGGGAAGCCGGTTGTCGCCATATTGGACGTCGTCCCGGAAGCGGAAGTCCGACCAGGTATAGGTCTGGCGCAGACGCAGCGGCTCGGCCAGGCGCCAGTCGAGAGCGGCCTCGATTCCTCGGTGATAGGTCTCATCGGCGTTGAAGGTGGTGGCCGGGCGATCGGGGGAGACGCTGAACTGCAGCATCTCGTCCTCCAGTTCCGCGTGATAGAAGGTGAGGTCCCAGGTGAAGGCCCCACGACGGCCGCGGGTCCCGACCTCGAACGTCACCGCCTTCTGGGCCTCCACCGGCGCAAAGCCCGCGCCGGTGGGGGAGAGGGAACCGAAGTTCGGCGGTTCGGCCGACCCGGTCACATTGGCGAACACCTGCACGCCGTCCGGCGCCTCCCAGAGAAGGCCGAGACGCGGCGCGAACCAGTCAAATGACTTGGACGCCTTGAGATTGAACGTCCCGGCGACGCCCGGCACGGCCACGCCCACATAGTCCCGCTCGGCCCGCCCATAGGTCCCGCCGGCCACCAAGGCCAGGCTTTCGGTGACGAACAGCCGTCCCTCGGCGAAGAGGTCGAGGGCGGCGGCGTTCTGGTAGGAGACTGCGCGCAAAGCCCCGCGGGCGCCGGCGGTGTTCACATAGAAATGGGAATCCAGATCGCCGCTACGGCCCCAGACCCCCGCATAGGCGTCGGCCCGCCGCCCGCCGATCTGGCCGTCCCAGTCCAGCCGCCCGTAGAGGCCGTAGTTGCGGCTCTCCTGGTCGATGACCTGAAAGATCGGGTGGTCCAGCTCTTTCCAGACGGCGTAGGCGCCCACGGTCACCACCAGCTGGTCGCCGAGGGGCTGTTCCGTGCTGACCACGCCCCGTAGACCGCGGAGGTCCCGCCCATAGTCGCTGAGTACATTGCCCGCCGCCGCCTGCCGAGGATCGGCCGCGAATTGGGCCGCTGTCAGCGCACCCGGGATCTCCTGCTTGATGTGGGCGCCGCTCAAGGTCAGGCGGACTTCGCCTTCACCGAGGTCGTGACCGACATTCAGGGTTCCAAACTGGATGTTCTGCTGGCTCTGAGGCCGCGGTCCCTGTCCCGTCTGGTTGGTGATCGCCGCGAAGCCATCCCAGGGTCCGGCCTCGCGCGCGAGGGCGAAATGCTGGCGGAACATGCCAAAGGAGCCACCGTCCAGCCGCAGGCGGTTCTCGAAGCCCGCGGTCTCGCCCGTGGGGGTGACCATGTTCACCGCCCCGCCCAGGGTGGCGCCGCCGAAGCGCAGGGCGTTGCCCCCGCGATAGACTTCCACATGGCGGGTCAGCAGCGGATCGGCGATCTGGCTGTCGCCATAGCCGTCGGCCTCGTTCAGCGGCAGGCCGTCCTGAGCGATGAGCAGGCCGCGATTGTGATTGGCGTTGCCCACGCCGGAGCCGCGGATGGAAAGGCGTGTGTCGCCCCCCCACTTCTTCTGGGCGAAGACGCCTGGCGCGTCGCGCAGCATGTCGTCGAGCGCCAGGGCGAAACGCTCCTGATAGGCCTCGGCGGCGATGACGGACACCGCGCCGGGCGTCTCCGAGAGGCGCTGGCGGGCGCGTTGGACAATGGGCGGATCTTGCGGATCGGGGCGGGCGGTGAC
>NZ_DAIMHV010000034.1:0-20537 GCF_036723115.1 Phenylobacterium sp.
CTTCCAGTCGATGAACACCTGAGGGGCCGGGCGCGCGGCCGGAGTCGCGCGCCCGTTTCGTTCGCCGGCCGCGCTCAGACGGGCGGCTCCGGTCCCTGTTTCACGTGAAACATCAGGCCTGGGGTGGGGGAGTCTTGTCTCGCGGCCACTTGATGAAGGCCACCACCCACAGGGTCGCCAGATTGACGATCGGCACGATCATCAGGAAGGCCAGCGCCCAGGGCAGCCCCAGGCGGCTGAAGATCTTGCCCATCGGCACGACGACCACGAAGGCGTAGATCAGCACGATCAGCCAGTGCCAGAGCGAAATCCCGTCCATGTTTTTTGCTCCTCCAGCGTGTCTGGATCAGGGGAGAAGAAGCGAGGCGCCGATGGTGTCGCGGCCTTCCAGAGCCTGATGGGCCCGCGCCGCCTCGGCCAGGGGGAAGGTCTGACCGATCTCGATCTTCACCGCCCCTGAGGCGATGACAGAAAACAGGGCCTCGGCGCAGGCGTCCAGTTCGGCGGTGGTGGCCACATAGTCGAACAGGGTCGGGCGGGTGAGGAAGAGCGATCCCATCTGCGACAGCCGGGCGGGGGCGAACGGCGGAACCGGCCCCGAGGCGTTGCCGAAGGAGACGAACAGGCCGCGCCGCGCCAGGCTGGCCAGGGTCGCCTCGAAGGTGGCCGCCCCCACCGAATCATAGGCCACGGGCACGCCGGCGCCGCCGGTGATCTCGCGCACCCGGGCGGCCACATCCTCCTCGCGATAGAGGATCACGTGGTCACAGCCCTGGGCCCGGGCCCGCGCCGCCTTCTCCGCCGAGCCCACCGTGCCGATGACCGTGGCCCCCAGACGGCTGGCCCACTGGACCAGGATGGAGCCCACCCCGCCGGCGGCGGCATGGACGAGGATGGTCTCGCCGGCCTTCACCGGGTAGCAGCGGCGCAGCAGGAACTCCGCCGTCATCCCCTTGAGCAGGGCCGCAGCGGCGACCTGGGCGCTGACGCCTTCCGGCGGCTTCACGGCCCGGTCGGCCTTGACCACATGGAGGTCGGCATAGGCGCCGATGGGCCCGGAGGCATAGGCCGCCAGGTCGCCCACGGCGAAGCGGGTGACCCCTTCGCCCACCGCCTCCACCCGGCCGGCGGCCTCCATCCCCAGGCCCGAGGGCAGCTTCACCGGATAGAGGCCCGTGCGGTGATAGGTGTCGATGAAGTTGATCCCCACCGCCTCATGGCGGATGAGGATCTCGCCGGGGCCGGGGGCGGGGGTCTCGACCTCCACCAGTTCCAGGACCTCGGGGCCGCCCGTGCGGCTGATGCGGATGGCGCGCATCAGCGGAGATGGGTCTGGAAGAAGGCCGCCGTGCGGGCGTTGGCCGCCTCGGCGTCGGCGGCGTCATAATGCTCTCCGCCTTTGCGGGCGAAGGCGTGGTCGCGGCCGGGATAGGTGTGGATCTGGATCTGCGGGTGGTTCTTGAGCGCCCCCAGGATCAGCTCCTGAGCGGCCTTGGGCACGAACTGGTCGTTCTCGGCGATGTGCATCAGAAGCGGGTTGGCCAGGCGTTCGGCCTCGGCGGTGCGCTGTTCGATGCCCACACCGTAATAGGAGACGCTGGCGTCGGCGTCGGTGCGGGTGGCGGTGAGGAAGGCCAGCAGGCCCCCCAGGCAATAGCCCACCGCGCCCACCTTGCCGCTGCAGGCCTCATGGCCGCGCACGGTCTCGATCACCGCGCGCAGGTCGCGCACGCCCTGGTCCACGTCGAAGGCGTTCATCAGCTCGAAGGCCTTTTTCCACTCGGCCTCGGACTGGTCGGTGATGTCCACGCCGGGCTCGATCCGCCAGAAGAGGTCGGGGCAGACCGCCAGATAGCCCTGGGCCGCCAGGTCGTCGCAGATGTCGCGCATCACCTGGTTGACCCCGAAAATCTCCTGGATCACCACGATGGCGGGGGCTGGCGTCTGGGCGGGCGCGGCCACATAGGCCGCGAAGGCGCCGTCGGGGGTCTGGATCTGAAGGGTATGGCTGGCCATATCGAACTCCGTTCCGCTGGGAATCGCCCCCTTACGGGGGCGCAGACGCGTGGGGGGATGCGCCAGGAGGGCGCAGGGGCTAGTAACCTGCCACGATCGGCAGGACCATAGGTTAGTGGTCTTCGCGCCCGTCCCGGGCGCCAGGGAGAGCCTCGCCATGAAGATGACCGTCGAGATCGATTGCACCCCGGCCGAGGCGCGGGCCTTTCTGGGCCTGCCCGACGTCACCGACATCAATGAGAAGATGGTGGCCGAGATGAGCCGCCGGATGGAGGCCAATATGGCCATGGCCTCCCCCGATGAGCTGATGAAGGCCTGGACAGCCTTCGGCGTCGGGGCCCAGGAGCAGTTCCGCAAGCTCATGACCGCGGCGGCCGAGGGCGCCATGTCCGGGACGACGCGGCCCAAATGAACGACACGATTTTCGCCGCCGCCACCGCGCCCGGGCGGGCGGCGGTGGCGGTGGTGCGGGTCACCGGTCGCGCCGCCGGACCTGCGGTGGACGCCCTGGCTGGCGCCCGCCCGGCGCCCCGTCTGGCGAGCCTGAGACGCCTGCGCGGGCCGGACGGCGGGGTTCTGGATCAGGCCCTGGTGCTCTGGTTTCCGGGGCCGGCCAGCTATACCGGCGAAGATTCCGCGGAGTTTCATCTGCATGGCGGCCCGGCCGTGACCGCGGGCGTGCTCGAGGCCCTGGCGGGTCTCGGCCTGCGGCTGGCTGAACCGGGGGAGTTCACACGCCGGGCCTTTGAGAACGGCAAGCTGGACCTGGCCCAGGCCGAGGGCGTCGCCGATCTGATCGAGGCCGAAACCGACGCCCAGCGCCGGCAGGCCCTGGATCAGCTGGGCGGCCGGCTGAGCCTGGACCAGGCCGCCTGGCGGGCGGACCTGATCGAGGCCCTGTCCGTGTTCGAGGCCGCCGTGGACTTTCCCGACGAGGAGATTCCCGCCGATGTGACCGCCCGCGCCCGGCCGGTGCTGGAGCGGCTGATCTCGGAGATCGCGGCGGCGGCCGCCGGCGCCGAGCGCGGCGAACGGGTGCGCCAGGGCTTCCGGATCGCCCTGATCGGCCGCCCCAATGCGGGCAAGAGCACTCTGCTGAACGCCCTGGCCCGGCGGGACGCGGCCATCGTCACCGCCACGCCGGGCACCACCCGGGACGTGATCGAGGTCCCCCTGGTCCTGGCGGGCTATAAGGTGGTCCTGGCCGATACGGCGGGCTTGCGGGAAACGCGCGACGAGATCGAGGCCGAAGGGGTGCGCCGGGCCCGGGCCTGGGCGGCGGAGGCCGACCTGCGCATCTGGCTGGTGGATGGGAGCGAGACCATCGCCCCGCCCCCGGAAATCAGCGGGGACGACCTGAAGCTCGCCACCAAGCGGGACCTGGGTGAGCCCGTCAATCCGCACGCCACCCCTTTCACGGCGCGCTCCCCCAGCGATCTGGCCTGGCTGGAACAGACCCTGGCCGAGCGGGTGGTGGCCGCCCTGGGGGGCGGGGAGCCGCCGACGGCCACCCGCCTGCGGCACGGGGAGCTGCTGCGGGAGGCCCTGAGCCGGCTGAACGACGCC
The DNA here is from genome assembly GCF_036723115.1 of Phenylobacterium sp. GTDB lineage: Bacteria > Pseudomonadota > Alphaproteobacteria > Caulobacterales > Caulobacteraceae > Phenylobacterium. The sequence goes on from NZ_DAIMHV010000034.1 coordinate 3,583, forward strand.
CTGACGGCGGCCGAGCCGGAGCTGGCGGCGGAGGATGTGCGGCTCGCCGCCCGCGCCCTGGACCGGGTGACGGGGCGCATATCCCCCGACGACGTGCTGGACCGGGTTTTCTCCACCTTCTGCATCGGCAAGTGATGTTTCACGTGAAACAGGCCGGGTCCTTCTCCGGCGCTGGCGAGGTTTGTTTCACGTGAAACACCGGGCCGACCGGGTCAAACCCGCGACATACCGCCTCCGGCCCGTCGACCGCCGGGCCGCCATGACCTATATAGACGGCTGAGGCCCCCGCGCGGGGGCCGCCAAGGTTCACCGAAAACTGGACGGCAAGTGACCCAGGCCTGGGATGTCATTGTGATCGGCGGCGGTCACGCCGGTTGTGAGGCCGCCACCGCCGCGGCCCGCTGCGGCGCGCGCACCCTGCTGCTCACCCACCGGCTCGACACCATCGGCGAGATGTCCTGCAATCCGGCCATCGGCGGCCTGGGCAAGGGCCATCTCGTGCGCGAGATCGACGCCCTGGACGGGGTCATGGGGCGCATGGCCGACCAGGCCGGGATCCAGTTCCGCCTGCTCAACCGATCCAAGGGCGCGGCGGTGCGCGGCCCCCGGGCGCAGATCGATCGCCGCCTCTATCGGGAGGCCATGCAGGCCGAACTGGCGGCGACCCCTAACCTCACCCTCCGCGCCGAGGCGGTGGAGGATCTGGTGGTGGCCGACGGGCGGGTCACCGGGGTGGTCGGCGCCTCGGGCGCCGTCTATCGCGCCGGTCGCGTGGTGCTCACCACCGGGACCTTCCTGAAGGGTCTGATCCATCTCGGCGACCGCCGCATCCCGGCGGGCCGGGCCGGCGAAGCCCCGGCCATCGGCCTGTCCGACCGGCTCTATGACATCGGCCTGTCCATGGGGCGGCTGAAGACCGGCACGCCGGCGCGGCTGGACAAGGCCTCCATCGCCTGGGACCGGCTGGAGATGCAGGCGGCGGACGATCCGCCTACCCCCTTCTCTTTCCTGACCGCAGCCATCACCACCCCGCAGATCGCCTGCGGCATCACCTATACGACGGCCGAGACCCACAGGATCATCGCCGAGCGCCTGAGCGAGTCGGCGGTCTATGGCGGGCGGATCAGCGGACGGGGGCCGCGCTATTGCCCGTCCATCGAGGACAAGGTGGTGCGGTTCGCCGACAAGACCAGCCACCAGATCTTCCTGGAGCCGGAGGGGCTGGACGACGACACCGTCTATCCCAATGGCATCTCCACCTCGGTCTCGGAGGAGACGCAAGACCTCTTCCTGCGCACCATCCCCGGCCTCGAGGCGGTGAAGGTGAAGCGGTATGGCTACGCCATCGAGTATGACTATGTGGACCCCCGCGAGCTCTTCCCCACCCTGGAGGTGAAGCGCCTGCCGGGCCTCTATCTGGCCGGCCAGATCAACGGCACCACCGGCTATGAAGAGGCCGGCGCCCAGGGCCTGGTGGCCGGGATGAACGCCGCCCGCGCCGCTGGCGGAGGGGAGGGGCACGTCTTCGCCCGGGATGAGGCCTATATCGGCGTGCTCATCGACGACCTGGTCACCCGCGGGGTGACCGAGCCCTACCGCATGTTCACCAGCCGGGCGGAGTTCCGCCTGCTGCTGCGGGCCGACAATGCCGACCAGCGGCTGACCGCGGCGGGCCTCGCGCTCGGCGTGGTGGGGTCGGTGCGCGCCCAGGCCTATGGCGCGAAGGCGCAAGCCCTGGCCGAGGCCCGCGGTCGGGCCGCGGCCCTGACCCTGACCCCGGCCCAGGCGGCCAAGGCGGGCCTGCCGGTGAAGGCCGACGGGGTGGTGCGCAACCTCACCCAGCTGCTGGCCTATCCCACCATCGGCTTCACCGACCTGGCGCAGGTATGGCCGGAGATCGCGGCCTGGTCGCCTGAGGTTCGCGAGCAGCTGGAGATCGACGCCGCCTATGCGGGCTATCTCGACCGCCAGGCCGCCGACGCCGAGGCCTTCCGCAAGGATGAGGATCTGCGCCTGCCCGCCGATCTGGACTACGCCGCCGTGGGCGGCCTCTCCAACGAGGTGCGGGAGAAGCTGGCGGCGGTGCGGCCCCTGACGCTCGGCCAGGCGGCGCGGATCGAAGGGGTGACGCCCGGCGCGCTGACGGCGCTGCTGGCCCATGTCCGTCGGCGGGTGGCGGCATGAGCGCGGCGCTTTCCTCGCCGACCGGCGTCCAGAGCGGCGAAAACGGCCTCGAAAAAATCGCCTCTGTGGCGCACAGCGCCGCACCCCACATCGACGTCGCGGATTTTGTGCGGCTGAGCGGGGCCTCGGATGACCAGATTTCCCGTCTGGAGACCTTCCGCGAGGCGCTAACCGACTGGAATCAAAGGATGAATCTGGTCGGTCCGGCCACCTTGCCCGACTTTTGGGGAAGGCATGCCTGGGACTCCGCTCAGCTCATTTTACAGGCGCCGGAGGCCAAGGTGTGGGCCGACCTGGGCGCCGGGGCCGGACTGCCCGGCCTGGTGCTGGCGATCATGGGTCGCGGCCGCGAGGGCTTCCATGTCCACCTGGTGGAGAGCATGGCCAAGCGCTGCCGCTTCCTGGAGGAGATGGTCGCCCGCCTGGACCTGCCGGCCAGCGTCCACAATGAACGTGCGGAGAACCTGCGGCTGGATGTGGATATCGTCACGGCCCGGGCTTGCGCCCCCCTGGTGCGCCTGCTGGGCTATGCCAAGCCGTTCTTCGATCGCGGGGCCGAGGGTTTGTTCCTCAAGGGTCAGGATGTGGGCGCCGAGATCGAGGCCGCCCGCCTGCAGTGGCGTTTCACCTCCGAGCTTCTCCCCAGCGCCAGCGATCCCCGCGGCCAGATCCTACGTGTAAGGAACAAGGTCCATGCCCGTCGAAGCTGAGGTCCAGGAGGCCCCGGTCGCTCCGGCCAAGGCCGCCCGCGCCCGCGTCCTGGTGATCGCCAACCAGAAGGGCGGGGTGGGCAAGACCACCACGGCCATCAATCTGGGCACGGCCCTGGCCGCGGTGGGCGAGAAGGTGCTGTTGATCGACTCCGATCCCCAGGGCAACGCCTCCACAGGCCTGGGGGTGGGCCGCGCCCGGCGCAAGACCACCCTCTATGACGTGCTCATGGGCGAGAAGCCCGCGGTCGAGGCGGTGGTGGCCACCGACCTGCCGGGCCTCTTTCTGATCCCCGCCGATCCCGACCTGTCGGGGGTGGAGCTGGAGATGGGCCAGGAAGCCCGCCGCTCGTTCAAGCTGCGCGACGCCCTGGAGCAGATCCGCCGGGACGGCGACTTCACCTATGTGCTGATCGACTGCCCGCCGTCGCTGAACCTGCTGACGGTCAACGCCATGACCGCCGCCGATGCGGTGCTGGTGCCGTTGCAGTGCGAGTTCTTCGCCCTGGAGGGCCTGACCCAGCTCATGCGGACGGTGGAGCTGGTGCGGGGCAGCCTGAACCCGGCCCTGGAGATCCAGGGCGTGGTGCTGACCATGTATGACCGGCGCAACAGCCTGTCCGAACAGGTGGCCAGCGATGTGCGGGGCCATTTCGGCGAGACGGTCTATGAGACCGTCATCCCCCGAAATGTGCGGGTGTCGGAGGCGCCGTCCTTCGGCAAGCCGGTGCTGGTCTATGATCTGAAGTGCGCGGGCAGTCAGGCCTATCTGAAGCTGGCCCGCGAGGTGGTGGCCCGCGAGCGCAAGCGCCGCGCCAAGGCCGCCTGAGGGAGTCTTAAGAGAGCATCATGGCGGAAAACCGCAGAGGTCTGGGCCGGGGTCTGTCGGCCCTGCTAGGCGAGGTCGAGCAGGAGGTTCCGGTGGAAGGCGGCCAGGGCGCCCCCGCGCCGGGGGCGGCCGCCGTCACGCCGGGCCAGGTGGGCGAAGCGCCCATCGAGCTGATCCACCCCAATCCCAGCCAGCCGCGCATCGTCTATCGCGACGAGGAAATGGCCGAACTGGCCGCCTCCATCCGCGATCGCGGGGTGCTGCAGCCCATCCTGGTGCGGGTGCGCCATGACGGCCAGTACGAGATCGTGGCCGGCGAACGCCGCTGGCGGGCGAGCCAGATGGCGGGCCTGCATGTGGTGCCGGTCATCGTCCGCGACCTCACCGATGTGGAGGTCATGGAGATCGCCATCATCGAGAATGTGCAGCGATCCGACCTGTCGGCCATCGAAGAGGCCCGCGCCTATGAGGTGCTGATGGCCCGGTTCGGCCGCACCCAGGAGCTGGTGGCCCAGGTGGTGGGCAAGAGCCGCAGCCACGTGGCCAATATGCTGCGCCTGCTGACCCTGCCCGGCGATGTGCAGAACCTGGTGCTGGAGGGCAAGCTGTCGGCCGGCCATGCCCGGGCCCTGATCACCTCTGATCAGCCGTTGGCCCTGGCCGAGCAGGTGATGGCGCGCAATCTCTCGGTGCGCGACACCGAGGCCCTGGCCCGCAAGGCCGCCGATCCCACGCCCCGGACCCCCCGGAGCAGCGGCGGCTCGGGCTTCAAGGACACCGACACCCTGGCCCTGGAGAACGACCTGGCCGAGGTGCTGGGCCTGACGGTCCAGATCGCCGATCGGGGCGGCCAGGGCGAGCTGAAGATCAGCTACAAGACCCTGGAACAGCTGGACGATCTCTGCCGCCGCCTGTCGCGGGCGGGCTAGGTTGCGCCGCCCGACGGAGGCCCGCCAGCCGGACCCCCGCCAGCCGGCCGGATGGGTGGTGGCGGTGCTGGTGGAGCGCCCGGGCCAGGGGCCGCAGAGACGCTATTTCGCCATCGGCGAGGCCGAGCGCGCCCGGGCCGAATGGACCGCCGTGGACATGGCCATCGGCCTGGGCGAGGCGGTGGCCGCCAGCCCTGTCCAGGGTCAGGAGCCCGTGGAGGCCCTGGCCGGCCTGCCGCCGGCCCGCATGACGCGGCTGGGACTGGCGCCGGGCGCCCGCCGCGACCTGGGCGACCTGCGCCCCCGCCGCTGGCTGTCGCCCTGAGGGCCGACCAAGCCGCACCGGCCGGATCGGACCTGGTTCCGCTGGGCCGCTCGGCCCCTTAAGGTGAAGCCATGCGCAAGATGCCCCCGCTCCAGCACCCCGCCGCTGTGGTCCGCAGCGCCTTCTATGGCTTCTCCGACCCGGAAAAGGCCTGGGGCGGCATGGTCGACCTGGCCGAATGCCTGCCCCAGCCGGTGGGCGGCCTGTTTGCGGCCGACAACCTGATCGCGCTCAGCCGCAATCTGGGCTTCCAGGACGATATCCCCTTCATGACGGCCTATATGAAGTGGGCCCAGACCCCGGCCGAACGGGGCGCCATCTGGCGGCTGGCCACCCTGGCCTGGGGGGCGCGGCAGGCCCTGCGGGTGGAGGGGGATTTCGTCGAGTGCGGCTGCTACAAGGGCACCTCCGCGCGAATACTTTGCGATCTTCTGGATTTCGCCCAGCTCGACCGGCGTTACTTCCTCTACGACCTCTTTGAGCACAACGACTCCATGCCCCACCACAGCATGGCCGCCCATGGGGAGACCCTGGTGGACCAGGTGCGGGAGCGGTTCGCTGACGTGCCGCAGGCGGTGATCACCCAGGGCTGGGTGCCCCAGTCCCTGGCCGAAGCCTCCCCTGAGACCATCGCCTTCATGCACCTGGATCTGAACAACGCCGAGGCCGAAATCGGGGCGCTGGAGGTGCTGTTCGACCGCATCTCGCCCGGCGGCGTGCTGATCCTGGATGATTTCGGCTGGCTGGCCTATCGCGCCCAGCACAAGGCGGAGATCCGCTGGATGGCTGAGCGGGGCTATTCGATCCTGGAACTGCCCACCGGCCAGGGGCTGGTGATCAAATAGGGGTGCGACCGCCTTGCGGCGCGGGCGCAATCGGGCTTGAAGAGCCCCTCGATCGGGTTTCGGCCGGGGGGCAGGAAGCACGAGGGGTTGATGAGGCCATCCCACAAATCAGGCCAGAGGGCCGCCCTTTGCCTGGCCGCCGCCGTCGGTCTGACGCTGGCGGGATGCGCGTCTGCGGTGGAGACCCGTCCGGGGCGGACCGCCACCGAGCAGCTGCTGGTGGCGCATGCGGCCGAACGGGCGGCTGCGGATTTCCGCATCGACGCGCCGGCCGGCACGGCGGTCTTCCTGGAGACGGTGAACTTCACCGGCGAATGGGCGCCCTACGCCATCAGCGCTCTGCGCCAGCGGGTCATGGCCAGCGGCCTGCGCCTGGTGCGCACCCGCGATGAGGCCGATCTGATCGTGGAAATCCGTATGGGCGCGCTCTCCATCGACCAGATGCACCGGGTTCTGGGCGTGCCGGCCCTGACCCTGCCCACGGGCGACCGCTATTCCACCTTCACCGTGCCGGAACTCTCGCTCTACAGCCAGAAGGAGCGCTCGGGCGTGGCCGAGTTCTCGGCCTTCGCCTATGACGCCCGCACCGGCGAGCCGGCCAAGGTGGTCCGCCGGGTCACCGGCCAGACCCAGATGCGCAGCCACACCTTCCTGATGGTCATGTCCTGGGGGGAGCAGGAGGTGAAGCCCGGCTCGCCATCCTTGAGCGTCGAGCCCTGGTGGAAGCCCTGGTAGGGACGCTCTGGCCGGGAAAAGGGCTTCGAAACCGCCGCGAACCGGGCATGATCGGGGCCGAACGACAGAAAAGGCCATGCGCCGTGGGGGACGTCCGATGAAATACGCCATTTTCGCCGCGGGCCTTGCGGCCGCCGGTCTGATGCTGGCCGCGGGCCAGGGCCTGGCCCAGACCCCGGCGGGCGAATCCGCCGCCGGCCAGACCTGGATCCACGCCGGCGCCCTTCTGGACCGGCCTGGCGAGGCGCCGCGGGGCGCCTCCACCCTGGTGGTGGCTGGCGGCCGTGTGGCGCAGGTGCTGGACGGCCATGTGGAGCCGCCGCAGGGCGCCGCGCGCATCGATCTGTCGCGCCAGTTCGTCCTGCCCGGCCTGATGGACGCCCACGTCCATATCTTCTCCGACGACGACAAGACCGCCGCCCGGCTGGAGGCCATGAACCGGGACGCCGAGGACCGCTTCGTGGTCGGCCTGGACAACGCCCGCCGCACGCTTTCCGCCGGCTTCACCACCATCCGCGACCTGGGCTCGGACCCGGCGGCCATCACCGCCCTGCGCGACGGGATCGAAAAGGGTCTGATCGAGGGGCCGACCATCATCAACGCCGGGCGGATGATCTCCATCAGCGGCGGCCACGGGGACGGGGCCAACGGCCTGGCCCAGGACTATGCCGCCCTGGAGCGCGGCCGAGCCATCAACACCTGCGACGGGCCTGAGGCCTGCCGCCGGGCCGTCCGCCTGCAGGTGAGCCAGGGCGCCATGGTGATCAAGTTCGCCGCCACCGGTGGGGTGCTGTCCAATGTGGCCGGGGGCCTGGGCCGGCAGATGTTCGATGACGAGATGCAGGCCATCGTCGAGACAGCCCACGCCTTTGGCCGCAAGGCCACCGCCCACGCCCATGGCAAGGACGGCATCATGGCGGCCCTGCGCGCCGGCGTGGACTCGGTGGAGCACGCCACCTTCACCGATCCGGAAACCCTGGCCCTGTTCCGCCGCACCGGGGCCTATCTGGTGCCGACCATGATCGCCCCGGAGGCCGCCGTGCAGCAGGCCCGGGCCGGCCAGCGGCCCCCGGCCGTGCTGGCCAAGGCCGAGGAGGCCGCCCGCATCGCCTTCGCCGAGCACGTGAACCAGTTCGCCGCCTCGGGGGTCAAGATCGCCTTCGGCACTGACACCGGCGTTTCGGCCCACGGCCAGAACGCCACGGAATTCAAGATGATGGTGGACGGGGGCATGAGCCCGGCCCGGGCCATCCGCACCGCCACCCTGGACGCCGCCGACCTGCTGGGTCTGGCTGAAACCCATGGAAGCCTGGCGCCCGGAAAGATCGCCGACATCATCGCCGTGGCCGCCAGCCCGCTGGAGGATGTGACCGAACTGGAGCGGGTCACCTTCGTCATGCGCCGGGGCGTGGTCCACAAGCTGGACGGCCAGCGCCAGGCCTTTCCGCCCAACTGAGCCTGGAGCCTGATGCGATCAGACGGAACCGTCTGATCGTTGGATCAGGCTTTAAACTCAAGCACTTGAGCGCGTTTCGATCCGATAACCGGTTTCCACTTGTCGGAACGCTCTAAAGGGGCGGGGTGAAGCGGCCGGTGTCGAAGAAGGTTTCCATGGCCGCCTCATAGGGGGCGGTCTCGACGCCCGCGGCCGCCAGCCAGGCGTCGTCCCCCAGGGTGCTGCCATAGCGCTCGCCGGAATCGCACAGCAGGGTCACCACCGATCCGCTGCGGTTCTCCGCGGCCAGGGTCTCGATCACCTGGGCGCAGGCCCATAGATTGGTCCCGGTGGAGCCCCCGCAGGATCGCCCCAGCCGGCGCGACAGGACTCGGGCTGCGCCGATGCTGGCCGCGTCGGGCACGGCGATGGCGCGGTCGATCAGGTCCGGATTGAACGAGGGCTCGCACCGGGCGCGGCCGATCCCCTCGATGAGGGAGCTCGGACCAGCCAGGGCGGTGAGGCTGCGGTCGGCCACGTGGCGGTGGAAGACCGAGGCTTGCGGATCCGCCAGGCACAGGCGGGTGGGCGCCCGGTGGTAGCGGATGAACCGCCCCAGCGTCGCGGTGGTGCCCCCCGTGCCGGCGCCGGCCACGATCCAGGCGGGCAGGGGGTGGGGCTCCTGGGCCATCTGGCTGAAGATGGACTCCGCGATATTGTTGTTGCCCCGCCAGTCGGTGGCCCGCTCGGCATAGGTGAACTGGTCCATGTAGTGGCCGGAAAGTTCGGCGGCCAGGCGCGCGCTCTCGGCATAGACCTGGCCGGGGCTGTCGACGAAGTGGCTCTCGCCACCGTGAAAGCCGATCTGGGCCACCTTTTCCGGCGAGGTGGACCGGGGCATGACGGCGATGAAGCGCAGGCCCAGGAGCCTGGCGAAATAGGCCTCCGACACCGCCGTGGAGCCGCTGGAGGCCTCGACGATGGGGGTCCGCGGGCCGATCCAGCCGTTGCAGAGGGCGTAGAGAAAGAGCGAGCGGGCCAGCCGATGCTTCAGGCTGCCCGTGGGATGGGTGGACTCGTCCTTCACATAGAGGGCCACCGCGCCGGCCAGGGGGGCGCGCAAAAGGTGGGTGTCGGCCGAGCGGTTGAAGTCCGCCTCGATGGTCTGGACCGCGGCGTCGATCCAGTCGCGGTCCCGGCAGAGGCTGGTCATGCTCGGCTCATGGGGGCGGCTCATGCCCTATTCGGCGGGCTCGGCCGGGGGACCCAGGCGCTCGGCCAGGCGGATGAGATACTGGCCATACTCCCCCTTGGCCTGGGCGCGGCCCAGATCGGCCAGTTGGGCGCGGTCGATGAAGCCCTTGGAATAGGCCACTTCCTCAATGCAGCCGATGCGCAGGCCCTGGCGCTGCTCCAGGGTGCGGATCAGTTCGCCCGCCTGGATCAGGCTGTCATGGGTGCCGGTGTCCAGCCAGGCGAAGCCCCGGCCCAGCAGCTCCACATTCAGCTGGCCGGCCTCCAGATAGACCTGGTTGAGGGCGGTGATCTCCAGCTCGCCGCGGTGGGACGGCTTGAGCGTCTTGGCGTACTGGCTGGCCTGGCCGTCATAGAAATAGAGGCCGGTCACCGCATAGTTGGACTTGGGCTGGGCGGGCTTCTCCTCGATTCCCAGCACCTTGCCGCCCTCGCCCAGCTCCACCACCCCGTAGCGCTCGGGATCGTTCACCGGATAGCCGAAGACGGTGGCGCCCTGGCGGCGTTGGTCGGCCGAGCGCAGCATCTGGGAGAAGTTCTGGCCGAAGAATATGTTGTCGCCCAGCACCATGATGCTGGGCTCGCCGGCCACGAACTCCTCGCCCAGCAGATAGGCCTGGGCCAGGCCCTCGGGCTTGGGCTGGACGATGAATTCGAAGCGCACCCCCAGCTGGGAGCCGTCCCCCAGCAGGCGCTTGAAGCCGGCCTGGTCCTCCGGCGTGGTGATGATCAGGATCTCGCGCGCGCCGGCCAAAAGCAGGACCGACAGCGGATAATAGATCATCGGCTTGTCGTAGATGGGCAGGAGCTGCTTGCTGACCGCCAGGGTCAAGGGGTGCAGCCGGGTGCCCGAGCCGCCGGCCAGAATGATTCCGCGCCTCACGCCGTCTCCTTAGGGTTCGCCATCTGGGCCAGGACATCCTCCAGGGCTTCTTCCCAGGGACGCAGCTGAAGGGAGAAGACCTCCTGCATGCGGCCCGTGTCCAGCACCGCGTTCAGGGCCCGGCGGGCAGGCGTGGGGAAGGCGCTGGTGGGGACGGGCTCCATGAGCGGGGGATTGTTTGGCCGGGTGAGGGCGAAGATGGCCCGCGCCATGTCGTAGCGGCTGGCCACGCCGGCATTGACCAGGTGCAGCAGGCCCCAGTCCGGGGCGCCTGAAGGCGCGCGGGCCAGCCGCTCCCCCTGGCTGAGGATGAAGGCCGCCACGTCGCCGCTGGCCGTGGGCCGGGCCCTCTGGTCGTCCACCACCTTGAGCCGGGGCTGAGTCTCGGCCAGGCGCAACATCATCTGCAGGAAGTTCTGGCCGTGGGCGGAGAACAGCCAGGAGACCCGCATCACGAGGGCCCGGTCGCAGGCCTCCAGCACGGCCTGTTCCCCGGCCAGCTTGGAGGCGCCATAGACGTGCAGGGGGGCGGGCGCGTCGGTCTCCACATAGGGGCCGTCCTTGGCGCCGGAAAACACCATGTCGGTGGAGATGTGCAGCAGGGGAACCCCGCGCGCCTGGCAGGCCCGGGCCATGGCCCGGGGCGCCCAGGCGTTCACCGCATAGGCCAGGTCCGGCTCGCTCTCGGCCCGGTCCACCGCCGTATAGGCCGCGGCGTTCAGCACCAGATCGATGTCGCCGGCCTCGGCCACCGCCCGGGCCACGGCCTCGGGATCGGTCAGGTCGGCCTCGGCGCGGGACAGGGCGCGGATCTCCATCCCGGGCTGGGCGCGGTCGAGCATTTCCCGGGCGAGCTGGCCCGTGGCCCCGAACTGCAGGATGCGAAGGCTCATGCCTTGGCCAGACCCAGGCGCTCGGAATGGAAGCCCTTCTCGCGGATGGCCTGCCACCAGTCGCGGTTGTCCACGTACCAGCGGACGGTTTCGGCCAGGCCCTGATCCAGGGGGGTGGAGGGCGACCAGCCCAGCTCGGCCTTCAGCTTGGCCGCGTCGATGGCGTAGCGGAAATCATGGCCCGGCCGGTCGGCCACGAAGGTGATCTTCTCGGCGTGGGGGGTGTTGGCCGGGGCGACCTTGTCCAGCTCGGCGCAGAGGATCTTCACGATCTCCAGATTGCGGTGATCGGAGTCCCCGCCGATGCAGTAGGTCTCGCCCAGCCGGCCCTTGGCGAGCACCAGCAGCAGGGCCTCGGCGTGATCGTCCACATGCAGCCAGTCGCGCACCTGGCGGCCGTCCCCATAGACGGGGATGGTCTTGCCCTCCATGGCCCGCACGATGACCGTGGGGATCAGCTTCTCGGGAAACTGGAAGGGGCCGTAATTGTTGGCGCAGTTGGTGATCACCACCGGCAGGCCATAGGTGCGCCCCCAGGCCCGGACCAGATGGTCGGCGCCGGCCTTGCTGGCCGAATAGGGGGAGTTGGGATCGTAGGGGGTGTCCTCGGTAAAGGCCCCGTCCTCGCCCAGGGCCCCGAACACCTCGTCGGTGGAGACATGGTGGAAGCGGAAGGCGGCCTTTCGACCGGGCTCCAGCCCGTTCCAATAGGCCCGTGCGGCCTCCAGCAGCACGGCGGTTCCCATGACGTTGGAGCGCACGAAGGCCAGGGGACCGTCGATGGCCCGGTCATTGTGGCTCTCGGCGGCCAGATGCATCACCGCATCGGGCTGATGACGGGCGAAGACCTGGGCCATCTTCGGGGCGTCGCAGATGTCGGCCTGCTCGAAGGCGTAGAGGGGCGAGTCCGCCACCTGGGCCACATTGTCGAGATTGGCCGAATAGGTCAGCACGTCGAGGTTCACCACCTCGTGCCCCTGGGCCACGGCGCGCCGGACCACCGCTGATCCGATGAAGCCGGCGCCGCCGGTGATCAGAATTTTCATGCGGGCCTTCGTCTGCGGGCGATTTTGTCCGCCCGATCAAATGTTCGTGGCTCGCTCATACAGCGAAATGCGGCGGGCTCAAGACGGCGGGGGGTCCAGGGGCGCCAAGAGCGCGGGTTGTGGCGCCAATGCCCCCTGCCTAAGGTTGAAACCGTCACGGGCGGGGAGGCCGATACCATGTCGACGGAAGAGCCGCCCCACCCCCCGTCTCAGGCGCCGACCCTGCGCCGTCCCAAGGGCCAGCCCGACCTGGTGAGCGGGCCCATCGGCAAGAGCCTGATCCTCTTCACCCTGCCGGTGCTGGGCTCCAATGCGCTGCAGTCGCTGAACGGCACGGCCAACGCCGCCTGGATCAGCCATGTGCTGGGTCCCCAGGCGCTGGCGGCGGCGGCCAACGCCAACAACATCCTCTTCCTGCTGCTGGGGGCGGCCTTCGGCATCGCCATGGCGGCCAATCTGCTCATCGCCCAGGCCGTGGGGGCCGGGGACGCTGCGGCCGCTCGGCGGGCGGCGGGCGTCTCCACCACCTTCTTCGCCGGCCTGTCGGTGGCGGTGGGGGCGGCGGGCTACCTCACGACGCCCGCCATCCTCGACCTGATGGGCGCGCCGCGCGATGTGCACGACCTGGCGGTGACCTATCTGCGCATCATCTTCCTGGCTGCTCCGGCCATGTATTTCTTCTCCTTCGTGATGATGGCCATGCGCGGGACCGGGGATTCCCGCACGCCCTTCTATTTCGCGCTGGGCGCCGTGGCCCTGGACATCGTCCTCAACCCCCTGCTGCTCATGGGGATCGGCCCCTTCCCGGAGATGGGGATCGCCGGCTCGGCCACGGCCACCCTGGTGAGCCAGGCCGCGGCCCTGGCGGGGATGATCGTCTATCTCTACCGCACCGGCAGCGTGCTGGTCCCCCGGCGCGGGGAGCTTTCCATGCTGGTCCCGGACCTGGCCATCATCCGCACCCTGGTGTTCAAGGGCGTGCCCATGGCCCTGCACATGGTGGTGGTCTCTGGCGCGGCGGTGGTGATGATCGCCTTCGTCAACGCCTATGGCGCGGTCACCGCGGCCGCCTATGGGGCGGCCCTGCAGATCTGGACCTATGTGCAGATGCCGGCCTTTGCGCTGGGCGCGGCCGTCTCCTCCATGGCCGCGCAGAATGTGGGCGCCGGCCGCATGGACCGGGTGGAGCGCACCGCGCGCCTGGGGGTGGCCTTCGCCTTCGTGGCCGCCCTGGCGCCGATCCTGCTGATCCTGGCCTTCGAGCCCCTGATCCTGCGCCTCTTCCTGCCCCAGGGCAGCCCCTCCATCGCCGTGGCGCGGGAGATCAACGCCATCGCGCTCTGGGGCTTCATCCCCTTCGGCATGGCCTTCATCTTCGCAGGCGTGGTGCGGGCCACAGGCGCGGTGATCGCCCCCCTGCTGGCCATGGTGATCTCGCTGTGGGTGATCCGCATTCCCCTGGCCGCCCTGCTGGAGCCCCGGTTCGGCGCCGACGCCATCTGGTGGAGCTTTCCCATCGGCAGCCTGGCCACCCTGATCCTGGCCGGCGGCTATTATGTGTGGGGCGGATGGCGCACGGCGCGGCTGGGTCCGGCGCCCTCGCCGGCGCCGTCTCAAGGTCCGGCCCAGGACCAGGCCGCCTCGGCCTGAGCCCTGCTTTTTCGCTGAAAGCTGAATGAAGTCCTGGGGTTGAGCCGCAGGACGGCGCCCCGTTGCGTCCCGCTCCTCCGGCGATGATAATGGGGCCGGCGGCCGATAACGCCGCCCCGAGATTTTGAATATCCGGTATGCTCTGCGCCCCGCGCCATACCGGACTTACGAAAATGCTCCGCGCGGACGGAGCCCACAGGAGGACCCCATGGCCTGGGACTTTGAAACCGACCCGGAATTCCAGAAGAAGCTCGACTGGATCGAGGACTTCATGCGCGAGGAGGTCGAGCCGCTCAGCCATCTGGGCATGGCCGCCCACGGTCCCCTGGGCCGCGAGAAGTTCATCAAGCCCCTGCAGCAGAAGGTGAAGGATCAGGGCCTGTGGGCCTGTCACCTGGGTCCGGACCTGGGCGGCCAGGGCTTTGGCCAGCTCAAGCTCGCCCTGATGAACGAGAAGCTGGGGCGCAATTCCCTGGCCCCCACCATCTTCGGCTGCCAGGCGCCCGACACCGGCAACGCCGAGATCATCGCCCACTATGGCACCCAGGCGCAGAAGGACCGCTGGCTGTGGCCGCTGCTGAACGGGGAGATCCGCTCGGCCTTCTCCATGTCCGAGCCCACCGGCGGCTCCGATCCCCTGACCTTCACCACCCGCGCGGTGCAGGACGGCCAGGATTGGATCATCAATGGCGAGAAGTGGTATTCCACCAACGCCCGCTATTCGAAGCTGCTGGTGGTCTATGCGATCACCGATCCGGACGCCAAGGACCCCTATAAGCGCACCTCCATCTTCCTGGTGCCCACCGACACCCCCGGGGTGGAGATCATCCGCAATGTGGCCGTGGGCGCCGGCGGGGAGATCGGCGGCGGGACCGAGGGCTATATGCGCTACACCAATGTCCGGGTGGGGCCTGAGGCCCTGCTGGGCGAGCGCGGCGGCGCCTTCGTCATCGCCCAGGTCCGCCTGGGCGGGGGCCGCGTGCACCACGCCATGCGCACGGTGGGCGCCTGCCGCCACGCGCTCGACCTTATGTGCCGCCGGGCCGTCTCGCGCACCACCCGCGACGGGCGGCTGTCGGACCTGCAGATGGTCCAGGAGCAGATCGCCGATTCCTGGATCGCGGTGGAGCAGTTCCGCCTGCTGGTGCTGCGCACCGCCTGGCTGATCGACAAGCACAAGGACTACAACAAGGTCCGCAAGGACATCGCCGCCATCAAGGTGGCCATGCCCAAGGTCTATAACGACGTGGCCACCAAGGCCGCCCACCTGCACGGGGCGCTGGGGGTCTCCAACGAGATGCCCTTCATGCGGATGGTGACCAGCTCCCTGGTCATGGGCATCGCCGACGGCCCCACCGAGGTCCACAAGGTGACGCTCGCCAAGCAGATCCTGAAGGATTACCGGCCGGAGAACGACCTCTTCCCCAGCTATCACATCCCGCGCCTGCAGGATGAGGCCAAGGCCAAGTACGCCAAGGAGCTGGAGGAGCTGAAGGAAGGCTATGCCAGGCTGAAGGCCGAACGGGAAAAGGCCACCGCCTGACGGACACGTCCCGGGCGCCGCAGGCGGCGGGACGGAAGCCACAAAGGACACGAAGGACACGAAGATGCTGCGGCCCTTCGTGTTCTTTGTGTCCTTCGGGGTTCGAAATCTCTGGCGCCGCGCGCCGCGCCTGGACTTGCCTCGCGCCCGCGGCTCGGCTTTCTGGGGCTCAAAGGCCGCTTCAAGACGCCCAACCGCGAGGAGACCAGGACCCCCATGACCGACACCGCCCCCAAGCCCTGGCCCGTCATGTCCATCGCCGAGGCCCATGCGACGCTGACCGCGCCCGGCGAGCGGTTCGAGCTGGACGAGGCGGTGATCGAGGGCGTGCCGACCAAGGTCTGGAAGAACGCCCCGCCCACCCTGCGCGACGTGCTGCTGAACGGCCGGGCCTTCGGGGCCCGCGAATTCCTCGTCTATGAGGACGACCGGGCCAGCTTCGAGGCCTTCACCCGGGCGGTGATCACGCTCGCCCACCGGCTGCAAGCCGACGGGGTGGGCAAGGGCGACCGGGTGGCGGTGGTCATGCGTAACCTGCCCGAATGGCCGGTGGCCTTCTTCGCCGCGGCCATTATCGGCGCCATCGTCACCCCGCTGAACGCCTGGTGGACGGGGCCGGAGCTGGAGTTCGGCCTGGCCGATTCCGCCGCCAAGGTGGCCCTGGTGGATGATGAGCGGCTGGAGCGGATCCTCGCCCATCTGGACGCCTGCCCCGACCTTGCGCGCATCTATGTCGCCCGGGCGGCCGACCTGCCGGACGATCCGCGTCTGGCGGCCCTGGAGGGCGTCATCGGCCCGGTGAACGGCTGGAAGGACCTGGCCGACCAGCCCCTGCCGGCGGTGGCGCTGCATCCCGACGATCCGGCGACCATCTTCTACACCTCGGGCACCACGGGGAAGCCCAAGGGGGCGCTGGGCACCCACCGCAACCTGACGGCCAACATCATGGCCAGCGCCTGCGCCGCCGCCCGCGGTTTCCTGCGCCGGGGCGAGCCCATCCCCGAGCAGGACGCCCACAAGCTCCCCAAGCGGGTCTATCTGCTGGTGGTGCCCATGTTCCACGTGACGGGGTGCAATGCGACCCTGTCGCCGGCCCTGAATTCGGGGGCCAAGCTGGTCCTGATGCGCAAGTGGGAGCCGGTGGAGGCCATGGGCCTGATCCAACGCGAGCGGGTCACCAACACCGGCGGGGTGCCCACCATCGCCTGGCAGCTGATCGAGCATCCGGCCCGCCAGGACTTCGACCTGTCGTCCCTGACCACCGTGGCCTATGGCGGCGCGCCGTCCGCGCCCGACCTGGTGCGCAAGATCGTCGAGACCTTCCCGGGCTCGGCGCCCTCCAACGGCTGGGGCATGACCGAGACCTCGGCCACCTGCACCACCAATATCGGCAAGGACTATGAGCACCGCCCCGACAGCTGCGGCGTGGCGCCGCCGCCGTGTGAGCTGAAGATCGTCGATCCCGCCGACGGGGTCACCGAGCTGCCGCCCGGCCGGGTGGGCGAGCTGTGGGCCAAGGGGCCCAACATCGTCAAAGGCTATTGGAACCGGCCCGAGGCCACGGCCGAGACCTTCAAGGACGGCTGGGTGCGCACCGGCGACCTGGCCCGCCTGGACGAGGAGGGCTTCTGTTTCATCGTCGACCGCGCCAAGGACATGCTGATCCGCGGCGGCGAGAACATCTATTGCGTGGA